>CAXYKR010000343.1:0-67010 GCA_964277815.1 uncultured Mucilaginibacter sp.
CGGCTTTGGGAATACAACTGGCAGGTTCCTGCGGGCGAGAACCAGTATAAGCTGATGTCAAGGGCGACCGACAGTCAGGGAAATACGCAACCTATGGAACACGATAAGGATCGCAGGACCTATATGGTCAACAAGATCGTGACCGTTAAAATAGAGGCGCGGTAAAACCGCGCCCCGTCTTTGCAGTTATTACTTTAGAAACCGTTCATACCAATGCGGCCGGCTTTTACCCAGGTCACCCAAAGCGGAGTCGGGCGTTATGCCGGCATTCAGCAATTTGGGGATGGCGATCCTTTGCGCGCTGTAAATGCCCGAATGACCACTGAATAAATAGGCTGTAAAACAAGCGATCGCATAATAAAGTACGTGTTCACCGCCAAACAGTTCTACTCCCATGACCGTACAGGCCAGCGGCGTATTGGTCGCGCCGGCAAACACGGCAATGAATCCCAACGCTGCAAATAAGCCTACCGGTGCATGCAATACAGCAGATAAAGTGTTACCAAGGGTAGCCCCGATATAGAATAAAGGGGTTACCTCTCCGCCTTTAAATCCAGAGCCAAGCGTGATAGCCGTATAGATCATCTTCCAAAACCAACTGAACAGGTCTGCGCCTCCGGCATGAAAAGCCGACTGGATCGTAACGGCCCCGGGATACTCTGCAGCGACACCAAGGCTTAGGTAGTCCGGTTCGCCATTGAGATAGGTCAGCGCGATAATGACCAGGCCACCCGTAAAGGGGACCAGCCATTTCGATCGTATAAAATGACCTGAAACGACCTTGATCGCGTGAACTAGTGAAGAAAACAAAGCACTGGACATCCCAAATGCCGCGGACGCTAACATTACTTTTATCATTAACAGACCATCAAAAGGTAGATAAGCCGATAAAAAATAGGGTTCATGCCGAAAGGCGCTGATCTGGTAGGCCGTATGGTGGACTCCCCAGGCTGCTACGGTATAATCTCCGGCAACTGCGCCGATCAGTGCAGGCAATAACGCGTTATACTGCATACGCCCTATGGCCAGGACCTCCAGGGCGAACAGCGCACCCGTCAGCGGTGTGCCAAACACGGCACCGAACCCGGCGGCTACTCCGGACGTGAGCAGCAGCTGCATGTCCTGAACGGATAGTCTGTACCACTTTCCGAATAAATGGGCAATGCTTCCGCCGATCTGTACCGCGGTACCTTCACGACCGGCAGAACCACCGAACAAGTGTGTCAATACCGTGGTCAATAGAATGATCGGTGACATTTGCAGTGGCACGCCCCCGCCTAGTTCATGTATCTCATCCATGATCAGGTTATTGCCTTTTTCAGAAGATCTGCCGACCGAGCGATAGATCAGGTGGATCAGTACCCCGGCCAGCGGGAGCAAAAATAGAAGCCAGGGATGATGGAACCGGTAAATGATGGCCAGGTCCAGTATCCATAGAAACAAGGCGACCATACTTCCGATAGCGACAGCTACCGGAAGTATAAGCAAGCTCCACCTGATCAGTTCTTTAACGATCCGGTAGCGCTCCGAGGTGATAAGGGCTTTCATATCCTGATCTGCTGCTACCGTTTAAAAGTTTCGATCCCTGCAAAACGGGCCTTGCTACCCAGTTCCTGTTCAATGCGTAAAAGCTGATTAAATTTGGAGACCCGCTCCGAGCGGCAGCCACTTCCCGTTTTAATATGCCCGGCATTGGTGGCTACCACCAGGTCAGCGATGGTTGTGTCCTCGGTTTCACCGCTTCGGTGGGAGATGAAACAATGGTAGCCGTTCTGCTGCGCCAATGCTACAGCTTGTAAGGTCTCTGATACCGTGCCTATCTGATTAAGCTTGATCAATACGCTGTTCCCGATACCACGATCGATGCCTTCCTGAATGATCGAAGGGTTCGTGCAAAAGATATCGTCGCCGACCAATTCCACTTCGCTGCCCAGCTGATCGGTCATGATCTTCCAGCCATCCCAGTCATTTTCGCCCAAACCGTCTTCTAAAAGCACGATGGGATAGGTTCGGATCCATTTTGCCCATAGATTGACCATCTCTTCCGAGGTATAACGCTGCTGGTCACTTTTGTACATTTTGTAATGACCATTATCCCACATTTCACTGGTAGCCGGGTCCAGGCAAACAGAGATATCCTCGCCGGGTTTGTATCCGGCTTTCTGAATAGCTTGCAGGATCACTTCGATGGCCTCTTCATTAGAGCGGAGGTTGGGCGCAAAACCACCTTCATCGCCCACACCGGTATAATAGCCTTTGTCAGATAATAACTTTTTTAATGTATGGAATACCTCTTCGCCCATGCGGATACTTTCTTTAAAGTTCGGCGCATGGTGCGGGGCGATCATGAATTCCTGAAAATCCAGGTTATTGTCCGCATGCCGACCACCGTTGATCACGTTCATGCATGGGACCGGCATCACATAGGTATCGCGCTGGATAAGCTGACGGTAAAGGGGAATCTTTTTGGATACAGCGTTGACCCGCGCAAAGGCGATCGAAGCGGCCAGAATGGCGTTAGCGCCTAACCGAGCCTTATTAGGTGTTCCGTCCAGGTCGATCAGCATTTTGTCAAAGGCTGCCTGATCCGCAAATGCAGAGCCGATAACCGTGCGCTTAACTTCCTGATTGATTCCAGCTACTGCTTTTTCAACGCCCTTGCCCTGATAGCGGCTTTTGTCGCCGTCGCGTAGTTCCACCGCTTCTTTCTCACCAGTGCTGGCACCCGATGGTGAGATTCCCCTTGCTGTGGATCCATCTTCTAATGTGATCTCCGCTTCAACGGTCGGATTACCTCTTGAATCCAAAACTTCCCTGGCGATAATGTTCTTGATGTTCATTTTATGTTGTTTTTAAAAGTTTAAATCGTATGGATAAAACCATGAACTGATGCCGGAACAATGAGCAGGGAAGTGACCTGACTAGATGCGAGACGGGATAGAAAGGGATCTAAGTACCGCTAATCATTCGCCTACAATAATGTTCACGACAAGACCTGCAAGGTTTCATCTATGCTTTAATTGTAGGCGTCATCAGCACGAGGCGGTTATTTTGAACGGAAGACACCATTTCCGTTTTTACCTTTAACAAATAATAAGCTATTTGTTTTTAAAAAAATGTGACCATACAATAGACATGTTAGGAATGAGTTATTTTAGTGCTGGATAATTGGTCGATGTCAAATTGGACACAGTTTGTGTCCACTTTGCTGTTGATATGATAAGGTCTGGCCAGTTATCATTTTTGAATATAAACTTGGCTCAAAATAAAGCGCCCCCTGTTTTCACCAAAAATCATCATCGATACGAAAACAGGGGGCGTCCTAAATGGGCGGGCGATAGCCCGCCGTCCGGCAATTTTAAAACAAGGGGGATTGCTCCCCCTTGTTGGCTTTAGTTAAATATTAGTGCCTCAGTGCCTCGCGTAGCGAAATCCCGGCAAAGATTAAAGGCGGTTTGTGCCCGCTGTTTGGCGGTGCCGTCCATGATGGATTTAAACTTCGCTTCCTCGCTTTTGAAACTGCGTACATTCTGAAAATAACCGGTTACGGCATTATAAGCGCCAAATACCGTTCCTGCAGTCGTATCGACCTGTTGCGTCGGGCTGGCTAAAGCGTATTCATAAACGCTGTCAACAATGTTTGTATAATGCGTAGAAAGCTGTTCAAACTTGCTTTCGGCTAAATGTTCTAATACCTCTTTATTAGGTGCCATAGCAATCTGTATTAGCTTTTTCACTTCACGGTCTGTAATGCGGACTTTTGCCCACTGGTTAAACAAGGCTTCCATTTCCTGGCTTAACTCACGGCTGATGCCCATGAGCGTATGCGCTTGTTTTAACCGCTCGGCAGCAGACGCGGTATGCCGTATCTTAATTGCTCCTGAATGATTACGCACGGCTGCATTAAGCGTGTTGTTACAAACTATTCGGACAGGTGTAAAAGCTGCGGTAATACTGCCTAAACCATCGTGCGAAGTGGTCAAAAACAAATATTGCTCTATCCAGTCCTTGACACCCACACGGATATAATCAGGCAGCTTGGCGGTAATAAATACCCGTTCACCGTTGCCTAATGCGCCTGCGGTCTCGTACAGGATACCTTCGCCACCGCCGACAACCGCGTCAAAAAATGAAAACGCATCACGGTTTTGCACGACTTCATAGTCATTGCCGACTACGCCTAAAACCTGCTCCGTGTCTGCCCTTACGGTGGCAAAGAAATTAGGTACTGCTATTTCAGGAATGACCATATCGTCGCTGCCTTCGCCCAGATGGTTGGCAGTATCATATGTAAACAAAGGACGTTTTTCTACGATATAGTCCAAACCTGCGTGCTGTATCGCTTCACTACTGGTCGGGTAGCGGTCAATGATCTGCCCTAAACCGTGCCAGGCTTTTTCCTTGACGCTCATAAAGGAGTGTTTGCCTGTATTCTTATTGAAATTAATTTGATGTGCCATTGCTTTAATTTTTAGCGTTTCGTGTATTCATGGGAATGATTTCAGTACGCAGCACTCGTACATTGTCAGTGCTCGTAATTTTCACGTCGCTGTTTTGCAGTTCTGCAATAGCGTCGTGTATGTTAGGGTGGGTGGTTTGGATGGCCACTTTCACCAGTAAAAAAATCTTGTCTTCCATTGCCTTAATATTGATAGGTGTTCAAAAAATCCCTGAATTCCATTTGAAACTGTGCGGGGTTCTCCTGCGCCAGTTGTTCGGCGTAACCTTCCCAAAATAACTGGTCGGTCAGTTCAATAAATTGCTCGTACATGGGAGTTGCTGTTTTGATGAAACTTAAAATTGCCCCCGGCTAAATGCCGGGAGCAGTACCTGTTCAAGCGTTCGGAAAAACGATGTTGGCCTCGATGTCGGCCAGTTTTTCGTGGCAAGCATCAAAAATGAATTGCGCTACCATGCGGATCAGGTTCGGCGTGTTGGTGACGAATTCGCGGCGTTTATCATCCTGAATAATGAGTTTGCAGCCTTGGTACGGGTTGCTTTCCAGTTCGTCGTTCTCTTCCTGTAATTGCACCTCAAAATCTTCTAAGGTCTGTATTCGCGCTATCAAGGCTAAACGCTGGATAGACAAGCGGTGCAGGTCGTTCACCGATTTTAAGGTTTGCTCCAAGTTCAGCGCAAATTTTTTGGGCTCAAACTTTACCTCCACGGTTTTGGCTGGTTCGGCCTGTGCTTCGGCTTTCACTTCTTCGGTGGCTGGCTGGTTTGCAGGGTTAACGGGTTGGTTATCCACTGTAGCGGTGCCACTGGTCGCAGCCTGGGCAGGCGCAACTTCCGAAGTTTGTGGATTTTCGGCGGGCTTTTCATCGGTAGTGTTTGCATGTTCTTTTGCTTCTTTGCCTGTTAAACTTGGGCGGTTTGGAGTTCTGTTCGCTTCGTTTGCTTTAGCTGCTGCACCTTGTACACCGTTTGCATTTTTTTCTGCTGTTTTCATCTTAAAAGATTGTAAAGGGTTAAAAAATTTGTTTTTCGTTTCCCTCTTTCCCGAAGACTTCCCTTAAAAAGCTATTTTTCAAAAGAAAAAACGGTAAAAAAGAAAGTCAAAAAAGCGGTCGTAAGCCATAGCGGGAGAACTATAAGTCCCGGAGGGTGACCGCAGCGAAGCGGAGGACATTATGCGTTCGTACGTGAAGGCTGACCGAGATTGACGCCGCTTTTGTCCGTTTTCGTTGGAAAATAGCAGCTAAAAGAAGTCCCTTAAATCGAATCAGCAAGGGCAGGAATGGAGGCAAGCGAAGCTTTTCCCGGCGAAGAGTAACGGAGCGGGTAAACGAGTGAAGTCCGGAATGATGCGCTTGCAGGACGTAGCCAGTCAAACGTTATAAGCTAATGCTTTTGCAGCGCAGCAAAAATGCAAGAGCGGAATTTTAAGCAATGGATATTGGAGAAGTAGCCTGTCAAGGATTGCAACGGCATCCTTTTCATGGAAAAGATATAGTGAAAAGCCTGGTCGAAGGGACAGCCAACAAGCTTTCAATTTATTCCGTTTTGAAGCAAGTGATAAGTAAAGCTGCCGTCCTCGGTTTTAGCTATCTCTATCTGATTTAGAAATTTCATCATCTCTAAATAGCCTTGATTGCAAAGCTCCAATTGTTCTTTTAGGTAAGGCAGCCAGTCTGTGCGTTCGCGATCTAACGCAACCATGGCCTGGTCATCCTCGCGATGCGCGTTTAAAAACTTCATGACATAATTACTATCATAACCAGCATGGTGCACGAAAAACTTACGGTGTTTATTAAACTGGGGATATATGTTTTCCTGAAAATTCCATAGCCATTGATAATGCGCTGAAGCTTCCAACTGCGGAAAATGTGCATGTATATACTGTAATGGCGAATGAAAGTAAATCTGGCCGCGTTTCTCCATCAGCAGTTCTGGAAAAAAGCTACTAATATAGTCAGCGATACGCTGCCAAAACTTATATAAGGATTCGAATGCAACCGGTAGCTCCCTGTTGAAACGGGCATCTTCCAGTTTCTGATTATAATGATAAAACTTCTTTCCATCTATATAACTATACGAGTGCTCAAATACGGTGATATATGGTGTATATAGATAAAGCGTTCCTAACCGGTATTTCAGATCAGCAGTTGCGGAATATAATTCCATTTGCATTTGATTCGGGTTTTTCACTTCACGGTCCAAATGCAAGTGGTCATAGACTTCAATTTGCCGGTCATACAAACCGGACTTTGCAGCCATCACTACAGCGTCGGTGTTGATAGCAATAACATTTTCGCCCAGATAGGTATAGTTATTATCTGTCAAGCACTGGAGATCATGCGCTCTGTATAAACTAAATAATTCCTCATTATACGCTTGTATAATGTCTCGCTGTTTACTCATAAAAAATCATATACCAGGTTTACTCTGCAAACAGCGCAGCTATGGTCTGCATGGTCAGAAACATTTTGCCTGAGTCCAGTTTGACAAAATCATATTTTAAATAAAAGGCTTCCGCTTCTGCGTCAAGCGGATCAACGATCACAGCCATTGCCCCGACGTGCGTTAAAGAGACATTATAGCATTTCTTCAACGCATCAATTAAAAGGTATTCACCAAGGCGTTGCCCTTTATAGTTTTGATCCAATGCCAGCCTTCCTAATAATATCGCGGGGAGGTTATGGTAAGCAGGCGGCATTTTCTTCTGCACTTGTTCCGGCACCAGCTCGTGTGGTATGCTCGTACTTGATAGCGTATAGTAGCCGATGATGCGGTCGCCATCCAGCATGACAGACACGGTACTCAAACGTCGTTTGATATCCTGGCTTGCCTGTTTGTGCAGGTAATTATCCAGCATTTCCTTGCCGCAGGTAAACTCTTTTTTATTAAGTCCTGAATGCAGCGGTTCAATAGGATAACTCATTAAACTTCCGTTGACTGGTTACCAAATTCACGGTAGCGCTCAGCAGCCTGTTGTAAGCGTTTGCCAGGCTTCGGCGGATTCATGATCGCCTCGAAAAAAACATTTCTGTCCCTTTCTGTAGCCAGAACTGCTTCGTGCTGTTCCACAATGAATTTTGCTTTTTCCTGAACAGTAGACACCACAAAATCGGTAAGCGTACGGTAACCGCCCAATTTAGCTGCCCGTTCAAATAATGTTTTTTGATCTGTCGTCAGTTTGGTATCGAACCTTGTCTTCTCAGCTTTGATCACTCGTTCCATAATTATTGCCTTTCAAAACAAATATACGGAAAAATTCCGTACAAAATAGAAATTTGCAATAATCAATCCAGTTTCACTGTAGCGATAAAGCTATTTAACATTCTACGATTCAGCTGTTAACGAGAAGGTGGCTGCTTCTTTATTATAGCGGTACGGGTGCTTTCAAGTCGCAAGGCTTGTTTTCGCATATCTTCGAGAGAAAATTTAGGTCGACCGGTTCTAATCTTCATAGCTAACCGGTTCATCTCTGCAAATGACACGTTGTAATTCATTGTTACATTGATTATACCAAACAAGATAATTAATTAATAAATATTAGCTATCTATTGATAGTGCAGTGATGTAAATTGATGAGGCAGCATCTTTTCCATCTGAGCTCAGGAAACGTCAATGCATATCATAGCAGCAAGCAGGGCGGCCTGAGAAACTCAAGCCGCCTGCCGCTGCTACTGGCCGGTACTAAGTGGAGCGGATTTTTCTTTAATAAACTGCTGATAAATTTGCTCAATCTTAGCTATCAGCAGTTCAACTTTATCTTTTAAACGCTTTACAGATTCTTCATCGGGATTGAAGTGGCTTTTATAGCGTGCTTCCGAATATCCTGTTTGCAGCAAATTGAATAGCTGAACGCCTTCCGTTGTGTCTAACTGCAAAACCCGCTTAATTTCTTCAGTAAATAAAAACGTAATTCGAATCTTTCTCGACAAATTATGCACCGATAAGCGGTAACCTAATACCGCGCGAATAATAGCAATCAAACTACTTTCAGCAGCCTGGTGAAGGGAGAAAAGAGCCAGTGAATAATTGTTATCTTCAATGTAGCGAAGAGCGCCTTTCATGAACGCTTTGCCTTGAACACCCCACCTGTTCCAGTCGTGTTTGGCTCTTTCCAGCCACACACTATTATCAATGGAATGCGCACCTGTTAGCTCAACATCAGGAGCTTTATAAACATTAATACTTTTGAAGAGTGTGTTGTGCCAAAAACGCTTATTGTTTGCCAACGCATCTTTGGCACTGGCCAGTTTATGTACAAAGGCGAATACTGATGCCAGGTAACGACAGTTATCCTCAATTTTGTTGGCAATCTCGTGTTCAGGCGTTTTTTCCTTGTCGTCTATCAGTATCAATAAATAATACGTAAATGGGTTGGAGTGTGTACCCATCAGGTAAATCATACAAACAGATGGAATACGCTCAACAATCAGTTTCTTTACTTCGTCAATGCCTGACTTTTCAGCTTGATTTAATACCGGATCAAGGTCTTTTAGTGGTGCTAATTTATCATCAATGCTTTCTTTTTCCGACGCATTCCGGTTTCTGCCCCAACCTTTATGCGTGATCGTTTCTTCCGTCTCGCGCTGGTGAATGAGCCATGCTGCGGAATAAAGTTTACGGATGTTATCATACACGTCAATGATCTCGCCAGCGATCAGCGTTTCGTCAGCAGCACTGTTATACAAGGCGCTGTGCAGCCATTCGTGCAGATAGTCGCGGTAATCCTGCGGCGTTATTTTTTTGAAACACTTCTTCACGGCTTTATATGGGTTAGCAAGTTCTTTTGCAGACAAATTTTTTGGAAAGTATACCCATTCCTTTTTTCCTGTTCGATCTGCTCTTCGGTCACGTCCTGTAAGCGTGGCCACCTGTCGTAATTTTTCAGCAGTAATAAATGCAGAGCTTCGATCAACTGAAGGGTTTGATCATAAATGAATAACACGTGTCCAGGCCCGTGCCGGTCTTTATAAAACTTGTCATTTAATACATAAAAACGCCATTCCTTTAAATCCTCCCGGTGATCTTTGGGCCATCCAGAACTGAAAAAGTCGGTAATGACTTTTAAAGGATTCATAATCTCGCTAAAACGCAGATGTTTGGGGTACTGCTCCCACGGTGCTATGTTGCCTAAATACATCGTCATGGTCTTGATGCCGTCATTGTTGCCAGCAAGACAAATGACTGCATGTACTCATTTCTAACCTATTCTACAGCTTTCTATCGAAGTAGCAAACTCGTATAAATTATGCTCGTTTTAGGCCGATAAAACTGGTAACTTGAAACTTCAAATTTCATACATTTGCTTAAACAACCATTTCCATCATGAGCACAGCTACCGATTCGCCAAAAAATATTCACCAGGGACGCAATGTGAAGCGCTTTCGCGAGATGCTCGGGTTGAAGCAAGAAGCCTTGGCTTTGGCATTAGGAGATGATTGGAGCCAAAAAAGAGTATCGTTATTGGAGGGGAAAGAGCTTATTGAAGAAGATATTCTTGCTCAGGTCGCTGCTATACTTAAAGTTCCCGTTGAAGCCATCAAAAACTTTGATGAGGAAAAGGCGGTGAATATCATCTCGAATACATTTAACGATACTTCGATGTTAAATGCCGTAAATTACAACCCTACATTCAATCCTATAGACAAGTTAATTGAAGTCTACGAAGAAAACAAAAAGCTTTATGAGCAACTTCTCGCAAGCGAACGGGAAAAAGTAGAAATTCTTAAAGGTAAAGCCAATTCATAATATTATGACAGTGGAGCAGCACGAAAAGCCATACAGAGAAAGGATGTTCAGTCTTGTTGCAGACCCCGAACTAAAAGCAATGGAAACCAGGTACGAGCCGTATCTTGACATTCATGCTATTGAGGACGTCTTAGAAGGCTGCGACATTATACAAGCCCATCCGGGTGAGGTGCCTACAGGCAAGCTAATATGGAAAGAGGGTTATGATCTGCCGTTGGAACTCAAACGAGATATCATCAACTTATACAACAAGCACTTCATTGATCAGGAAGCGGGTTAAGCTCAAACAACGTTCTCCAGGTATCTTCTACAGGTTTTTCAACTTCTGCAAAAGGCACATCATCCCATAAATGCAGTTCCTCATTGATGAACCGATATAGCTTCCTTATACCAACTTCGTTACTGGCAAACACATGGGTGATACCTTCTTTTTCCAGATAGTCTTCCCAATAGCCGTCTGAACTAAGGGGTTCAATATATACGTCATCATCAATATCCTGGTCGAAGGCAAACCGGAATCCGGATACTTGTGGTAAAGTGTTACCATCAATCGGGTCATCTAAAATAGTCGTTAAGCGAAAATGCATTGCCGGATAATGGCCGACACTATACATAATCTCTACTTTTGCCAACGTGCGGGCATTCAGCTCTAACACGCCATAGGTAAGCATCTCGACGAGTTTCAGCCATTGCTCGTCTGATACGCTCAATAATACATTTTGTGCCTCATCTAATTTTTTCATAGTAAAGTATTCAAGATAAATAGCAACAGGCCAATGATGACCTGTTGCCTAAAATGTTAAACACTCATTTTGCTTTTACGCGACTGCTTTTTTTTTGGCAGCTCCTCCGAGGACTGCGGACGAGACTTTAAGTTTTTCGTTGCTTTGGCACTTGTACCTAACAGTTCCTCCCGTTTGATCTTCTTCATCTGATGGTCGTAAAGATCGACGGTCTTAAACTGCGGGTTAGCTGCAATGAAATACTTTTTTTCGCCTTCACCGGTTGCAACGGTGATCTGCTGCGCATTGCCCTTTTTCAGAGAACGATATAAATCTTCTTTTGCTTTTGGATCTTCGAGTTCTTTAATACCTTTTCCGGCAATTACCTTTTCAATATCATAACCGTAATTCTCGTGGTAATGCTTGATCTTCCTATTGCCACTTTCGGTCAGGTTCTGGTCGTCCAGCGTTAGCCAGGCCTGATATTTTTGATTTTCCAGGTTCGTTAGCTGTTTATGAACAGAACGTCCCTCCATCAAGTTGAAGGCTTCTTTAGCTGTAACGCCATTTCCTTTATTAATAAAAAACGTTTGGCTGACCTCCTTTGCAGCGTCTTCGTGCCGGATATGCGCAGCGAACTTATTAAAAAAGTACATGTCCTGGTTGTCGCCTGCTTTAAAATGAAGGGTGTAATCGACGGTCTTTTGATTGAACTCGTGGCTTAGGCCTAACCTGAATTCCGGCGTTTTCGCTTCCATTTCCTTGTCAAGTTCCGCATTTACCTTTTCTCCAAAACCTAAATTCAAAAGGCTTTTCTTTAAAAATTCTGAATTTTGTGTGTTCATAACTGTATGAATTAAATGGTTAATTAAATGATTTTTAATTAGCGGCCAGCGTCAGCGCAGCCCGTGATGGTACAGGAAGGACTTTGATATCATCCAGATCATCCTGCCTGAGCTGTAAATAAAGGTGCCGGTTACCCGAACGCTCGTAAACCTCAATGAATAGCGCCTCGTCGTCCGATAGCGAAAACCGCTTAAAGGCAAATACTTTGGCAATTTCATGATCTTTGACCACGGCTGTACGGCTCCGTAAAGTGCTGTAAAGCGGGACGATCTCCTGTTCGTGGGTAGCCATCCGGTCCACAGTTTTGCGGTCACGGATATAGAAGCGGACAAAATCAATCCCGTATGGGAGGTTCGAGCGATTTCGCAGATCCAGCCGCAAATAGATCCGGTTACCTGCAAGGGAAACTTTATTGATCCAGGCTTTAACACCGCCCGTTTTTTCATGGGTTGCGACATCTGCACGTTTTCCCGATGCCAATTGCTGCGCAATAATCTCTTCGGTATTTTCCGGCCTGTTATTTACCAGGGTACGTACAAGCGTACTACCATAACCAATCCGTCGCCCTGCTCGTCCATAAGAATAAGCTACCGGGATGCTGTAGACCTTTTTGGTACTTTGATCCTGAACACTGAGCGTAATATTTTTAAAATTCGACGCGACTGCTTTGATCGTTAACGCCCCATTGCCTTTGTCCGTAATTACGTACTTGCTGCTTTGGCTGCCGAGCACTTTAACTGGCCCTTGAAAAAATAATGCGGTAGCTTTGTCTTGACTTACATAGGCAGTGTCCTGTGCAAACGCTATTTTTCCTATCAACGCAAGGAAAAATATAACTGTTAATCTTTTCATATTACCTCCTTAATTATCGCGGTCATTGTTGTCCTTAAGCAGAACTTCATATCCGGCTTTGACTTTGACCTTAATCTGTTTTACCTTTTTGCCGAACAGCCCTTTAGCGGCTTCAATACCGGCCCCGGCTGCTTGTGCGCCTAAGGACTGATCCATGGTCATCAGTTGCATGGAGCTAACGGCGTTGCCCATTCCGTTCTTAGCAGCGTCGCGGCTGATGGAACCCGGTACATACAAGCCTTCGAGACCATCCAGGTCATACACGGTCAAGGCGACTGGTAAGATGTTATTCAGGTAGCGTATACTTGCGATTTTAATGTCCAGGCGTTCGTTGTTCAGGGCACAAGTGCCGTAAACGAAGCTGCCTTTAGGAATCATTTTGCCTTTAACATAAATCCCGTCCACCAGCCGCAGTTTAACCACCGCACCGCTGACCAACGTTTGATCTTCGTGAATCACGGCCTGAATGGTATTCCCTTCCGCATTTTCACCCTGAGCGGTTTTGTTGTTCGCATATCTAACGTTGGACCCTTCACCATATTCGTCGCTATCATCGCTTACGGCAGTTACAGCATAGACACGGTTACGATTTTTCAGGGAGCGGGCGCGAAGGACGTTATCGGAGTTGCCGGGATTTTGAATATCATTGATCTGCTGAAGCATGCGGCTGAGCTGCTTCATTTCCGGGTCTTCACCACTGCCGCTGTTCATGGAAGCCATCATCATTTGCAGTCGCTTAACCTCTGTACCGGAATTCGGCTGCGGCTCGTAACCGCCCGTTTGTACCGGTGACGAAGACTGATTGAGCTGCGTATTGATCTGCGCAAGTTTCGCCTGAATTTTGGCTTCGTTAGGATCGTTCGCCGCCAGTTCGCCTGGTAACGAAGAGGTGTTTTGCAGTTCTCCTTGTGAAGCCTGCTGTTCAGCAAAACCCATCGAACTAACGAAGTTTTGGCTTACGCTGCCCGCGGCGGAACTGTCTGAGTTCTTCGCAGAGGTTTGATAGACACCCATTTTATCCTGATCACTACCATTTTTAAATTGAGCTTGAGGTAAAGTAGTGTTCAGCCCTTTGACCGCCGTCTGTTCGCCGGTCATATGGCTACTGTTCCGTCCGCCACCCAACGCCCAAAAGGCCATCGTCAGAAAAGGAAAGATCAATACTGGTATCATCATTAAGAATTTACGCTCTTTAAGAAATTCAGGAGCGTGTGCAGGCAAATTGCCTTGTTTGAGTGTTGCTTCCATGATCTAATCATTTTTTAGTTAGTGAATCTGTTAATTGTGCATCCCTTCTTCCAGAGAGATTGACGTCGGATGCCATGCCGATATGTGTTGCGGGTTTATAGGATTGATGAAGGGCCGGTATTGTATAGGAATTGGTAAAAAGTCCTGCTAACAATATGACCGTTATGATCGCCGCGACACTCACCAGCAGGACCTTTTGCTTACCGGCGCTATAAGCATTGAACCGTTGGCCGATTGACGCTGCTAACTTACCCTGAAAACTTACAATAAATTCCGAGACCACTTTCGCTATTCGGTCGTTCATCGGAGTGGATGAGCTATTATCATTACTTTGTGTTTTCATGGCTATTGATGTTGAAGGGTAGTATCCCTGTTGGCTAATGTTTCCCAATGCTGGATCAGGAATCCGTGCGGGTTGTTATCTGAACGCGCCACGTTTCGGAGATAACCCTGGGTAACCAGACTGCGATTAATGGTTGATGTTGCGCGGATCAACTTTTGCGTAGCAAAGCATTTAAAGTAATAAGGGTACTGATCGATGTCGAGTTGAACACTGTCCACCACTACCTGCTGGCTGATGTTGCCTGAAATCAGGTTGTTGTAATAGCTTTTTTCCTTAAGATCGTTGTACTGATTTCTGGCGCTTTCATCGGCTAGGTACAATGCCTTTCCAATGTTGGCGTTGATCACTTTTTCATCAGGGTCAAGCGTGAAAAAGTAGTGATGAAACATTTTGATGTGATCCCGAGCCTCAACCGGGATGTTATCTTTGCGGTCTGCGGCAAAGGCTTCTAAAGCTTTACCATTCGCTAATATGTAGATGTGCCTGCTGGCGAGGTCTGCTGCCTGGTAACTTTTATAAAGTGCAAAACAGGAGATAATCGTGCATGCGGCTATCAGGAGATAACTGAACAACTTCACATGCCGGAAGGCCGTTTCAATATTTTTGAGGTGTGTAAACATGGCTACTAATTTTATGGTGAACTACTTAATTTCCGTTGATGCGAGCCGCCTGATGGTTAGCGGGCTGTGACTTAGTTTCCTGACCCGCATTGTTCCAGCCGCTCATAAAGTCGCCTGGTGCATTGCTCAAATTGACTGCACCGTTGACCATTCGTTCGCCGGTTTGAGAACCAACTGCCAGGGTGGTATTGGAGCTGCTGATGACCAATGCATTCACTTTCTGTAAAAGCCCGTGGCCGCTGCCTGCATTGACAATGTAATTGGCTACGCTCGGAACGATGAAGTAGCCGATGATCCCAATGATCAGGAAGATCAGGTATGCCGTGTCTGTTGAACTGAAAAAGGTATCACCCGCTGACTGTACTTGTGAAATATCCAACTTGAGCATATTTTCCTGCACTTTACCGATAATGGCACCGAATATATTGGCGACCGGCAACCATAGGAACACATTGATGTATTTAGCCAGCCACACCGTTAATGTGCTTTGAAAACCGTCAAATACCGCGAGCCCAAAAACTATCGGCCCTATGATAGCCAGAATGATCAGGTAAAACGTGCGAATAGTGTTGATACCTAACGCTGCGGCCTCATAAAGTACCTGTAAGACTTCGCTCATCCACTGTTTAACTGTGTTTCGGAAGTTGTAGGATGCTTTAGCCATAGCGAATTTCATATCATTCCCGACGCTTGCTAATACACCTTCACCACTGCCATCTTTGTCTTCGGGATGGGTATACTTGTACCATTTATCCCGGTCACCATCACCGTCAGGCCCAACATACATTTGCCACGTATCTGTCTTCTCAACGGCTTCCTGTTTGGCTTTTAGTAAGGCTGCAATCGCTGCATCAGAGTTTTGCACCATACTGCCGGTCGCATTTACGGTCGGCTGCATGATGCCGTTGATGATCGCGATGACCGTGGGAAACAACAGGATCGCCAGCCCGAGAGCGAAGGGACGCATCAGCGGGTAAAAGTCTATAGGTTCTGCCGCCGCAATTTGCCGCCAAACGCGGCTGCCGATGTACCACAGAGCGCCGAATCCTGCGATGGCCCTGCCGACGCCGATCAAGCCGCTGCACATCGGCAGCATATCATTGTAAACAGTATTGAGCGTTCCCTGCAATCCCTGGATGTTATCTGAAAGCCCTGCTGCATTTGAAAATAAAGGGAAAAGAATCCCCGTTACCGCAATGATTGCGGTTAAAAAAGCTGTCTTTTTCATAATGTCTGAATTAGTGGTTTATACCGTAGAGCTTCTTTAATGAGAGGGCATCGCCGGTTTCCTTCGTTCGCTGCAAACTGAGCATCACACCGTTGCGGTTGAAGTATCGCAAAAACTGAAGCTTATCAGTAGAGTTCGCATATATCCTGTCTATCGCCCTGATCCTTTCATCATCGGTCATCCTCAATTTAGAAGCTGTCAGAACATTAGTTAGCTCATTGATATTGTCGAGGCTTTGCTTTACCAGACCGCTATACACCTTACCCATGTAGTCGAGTTCGCCAGCGGAAAACGATCCGCTTTGTTTAAAGCGGGAAAAAGCCTTTTTGTACTCACTTAGCAAACTGGCCTGCTGGGAGATGATCTCGGCAATCCTGCCGTAGTTTTTGACAGCCGGACTGATCTGAAGCAAGCCGTTTAGATACACATCATGCAGATTGAAGTTTCCTTGGGATAGCGACGAAATCGTACTGTAGCCCCTTTGATAGATCTGGTAACCTGTCTTCATATTGGAAAGGATGCTCTTCAACTGAGTTAGCTTTTCAATATTCAATAACAACTGCTGTAGTTCCTGGCCCTGAGCCTTACATACCTGGGTATGCGAGAGAGTCGCTACTGTAAATCCTGTCAGCAAAAATGCTTTGATGTGCTTTTTCATAATCCGTGAATATTATCGAATACCGAATAGGTATTTGCTGGTTTCGAGGTTGGTATTTTCTTGCTGTTTCTGAAGGCCATAAACCTTTATCTTGCCTGCGAAGTCTGCGATAAACCGGTAATTGCTTTGCATCGCCAGGTGAATGCCGTTCAACCGCTTTAAGCGTTCATCGTCAGTCATGGTCAGTTTGCCGTTTGTAAGGAGAATTTGCAGCGTGGTGATCTGTTCATCGCAGTCTGCAAGCAGTGCTTGTTTGACTTTACCAACGTAAAGCTTTTCCTTCGTTGACAGGTAAGTTGCCTGATCGAGACCGTTAACTGCTTGCAGAATATCCCTTTGCCATGTCAGAATATCATTGACCTGCGGGTTATTCTTGACTACCAGATTGACGGATCTTAACTTATTATAGTAGGTCGTATGCAAACTGAATTCGTCCTTTAATGAGCCGGTGATATAACCCAACCCCCCGTTAGCGATTTGGTAACCTTGCTTTAAATAACCGGAGTAAACCTGTAAAGCTGCTATTTGCTGAAGCAGGTATTTCTTCTGGGTTTTCTTTTGGGAAAACCATTCGGCAAAAGTTTGCGCCTGGGCTTGCGACACCCATAAAGAAGTAGCGGCAGTCACCAGCGCATAGGCTAATAGTGCCTTGCTCTTCCGGCCGATATCATCAGCCCGGCGCTTTAACTGGTTAATTGATTCCATACAAGTCCTTAATTGATTTCGTATCTGCAAGGTCACGGCTTCGTTGTAAGCAGATCCGAATGTTTTGATTGTTGAACTGCTGCAAGTCGTTGTAATTGATATCCAACTGGTCACTTGCATGGTTAATCAGTTCGAGCCTTTCAGCATCGGACATTTGCGTCTTGAAGCTATTGATGACCAATAAAATCTGATCAAGGTTCTGAACGCTGGCATCTAAGATGCCGGTGTAAACCTTTTGCATGTAATTGATCTCTTCCGGACGAAAGTGATTGTCTTTTTGAAACAGCCCCCAGGCCCGCTTGTACTGACCCACTAAAGCGGCCTGCTTCAAGGTGACATCTTTGATTCGCTGGTAATAAGCAATGGTGGATTTGATCTTCCATAACTCTGTATAATAGCCGCTGTACAATTGTTTTTGTTCTTCCGTCCAGCCGGATATCTCCGTAAGCTTAACCTTTGAAAGCTCATTCTCTAACACTTTCTGTGCGTTCTGCAACCAAATCGTCTTGTTCTGCATCCGCTGCACTTTAAGATCGATGGCCTTTATCATTTTTGTAACTGTGAGTTTAATCACTTCGGCTACCACGAACTGCGCATTAGCTTTCGGTACAGTGAACAAAACCATAATTAGGGCAATCAATATCGCTGTTCGTACCTTAAATTTTTTCATAAGAAATCACTTTCCGATTATTTATCAGATTAAAAAAGGCAAGAAATGAAGTGCTATTTTATTTTCTTGTATTCGGAATCGCCAAGTTTAACGCCGTTATGGTCGGTAATGTAAACCTGCTTTCCAAGGTCAGTTTGCTGTAGTACTTTTGATTCTATATTGTAAGTGGCATCCCATTTGGCCGACTTAAATTCCTTGCTTTTTAAAACGCCGTTTCTAATTTTTTGAAAACCAGATTTTCGTTCAATGTTATATGCCTGGTTAGAAGAACTGATAGTTCTAATAATAAGTGTATCGTCTGTAAGCGAATATTCATTCTTGAAATGGGTTACATAGGTTCCGGATGGGTCTGACTCTTTAGCGGTATCTGAGCATCCGTAGATGATAATCGATACAAACAATAGAATGATTAATGCTTTCATAATTATATAATTTAGTTAAGCTGCTTTTTCTAATTCTTCCTGAATAATAGCCGCAATGCCGCGCTGAATACTTCCATATTTTTTAGCATATTCTTGAACGCGGGCTTTTTCCGCAGATTCTGTTGTGTAAGTCCAGTATTCCTCACGGCTAACCTCTGTCCGGTAAACTTTTGATAACTGCCCATTAAGGCTGATAAACACCTCTTTGTATTTCAGCTTTTCATCATTGTTCCGGTTCATGCTCATGATCAGTGCCGTTTCTTTATCCGTGATGCCCAACAACTGCTGGATTTTCGGAAAGTCATTCTGATACTTGCGCTGGTCAAGCAGGATTTTGCAGTCGCTGTTGTTGATAATAGCTTGCTTGACCACCGGCGAACTGATGATATCTTCAATATCCTGGGTAACTACCAAAGCTTCACCAAAATATTTTCGAACCGTTTTAAATAAGTATTTGATGTATTCGGCCATGCCTTCACGCGCAATAGCTTTCCATGCTTCCTCGATTAAGATCATTTTGCGGGTGGCCTTACTGAGTTTGCGCATTTTGGATACAAAGGTTTCCATAATGATCAGTGTCACTACCGGGAAAAGAATGGGGTGATCTTTGATATTATCTAACTCAAAGACAATGAAGCGGCGATGCAATAAGTCGAGGTTTTCTCTTGCATTTAACAGGTAAGCGTACTCACCACCTTTGTAATATGGTTTTAATACGAACAGCATGTTATCAATATCAAAACGCTCATCTTTTACTTTTGATTGTTTCATGGTCTCATAAAACTCTCCTGCAAGGAAATCATAGAAGCTATCGAAGCAAGGAAAAATATCAGAATTTACTTTAAGCTTTTCATAATAGTGGTACAAAGCATCGGAAATCGCAATGTATTCTGAACGTTGTACGCCTTCATCTTCTTTCTTCCACAATGCCAGGATCATGGCTTTAATACTTTCCTTCTTTTCCGTATCGAGGTAGTCGCCCTGAGCGATATAAAAGGGATTGAAGCTGATGGGGTTGTCTTCTGAATAAGTGAAGTAATAGCCTCCGACGAACTCACAAAGCCCCTGGTAACTGTGCCCTACATCGACCAATACGATGTGAGCACCCTGTTCAAAATAGCTTCGCAAAAGGTGGTTGGTAAAAAAAGACTTTCCACTGCCGGAAGGACCTAAAATAAACTTATTCCGGTTGGTCGTTATGCCTTTCTCCATCGGCTCATCACTGATGTCTACATGGACTGGTTTGCCTGACAAGCGATCGCCCAGCCTAAGCCCGCAGGCACTGATACTCGACTGGTAGTTTGTTTCCAGATTTAAAAAGCAGGTTGCCTGTTCAACAAAGGTATCAAAGGTATCATTCATCGGGAATGTAGCTTCGTTACCCGGTAATCCTGACCACCATATTTGCGGCGCTCCGTCAGTTTCCTGTTTAGGCTGCGCATCCATTTGAGCTAAAGCCGAACTTACTTTATTTTTGAGGTCTTTGAGTTCGGCTCGGTCGCTTGTCCATGCCATAACATTAAAGTGTGCTTTAACCGGCAGCCGCTGCTGACTGATCGCTTCATTTAAAAATTCATGCGTTGCATCCCGGCTGATCGCATTTTCACGGGAATAAGCAGATAGCGACTGCAAGCGCAGCTTCTTTGCCTCCAGTTTCTTGATGGTTTGCTGGCTGTCTTCAATAAAGATGTACTGATTATAGACATGATTGCATCTCAACAAAGTGCCAAGAGGTGAGGCAAAACCTGTGCTGAACTTAGTTTTGTCCGTGCTGTACTTGTCAAATGTAATCCTCGGGCCACAAAGCGGCGGTAGGTCTTCCGCATCGCTTAACGTAAAAAGCTGACAATGATCATTACCAATGCGGATCTCTTCCTGAATGTGAATATCCTTCAATAAATTGTTGCTGTTTTTGTTGAGCAGAAAGCAATACTGTTCCAGTATTCCGGCTGTCTTAGGCGTACCGGCCAGTCCGTCGTCATTGATACGCCTCAAAGCAATCAGTCCGCTATCTTCCAAAACTTTGACGAACTGCCCGGCATTATCTAAAAAGTCACGAAACAGCTCCTCTGATGTGGTTTGAGAAGGGACAATGCGTTTGCGCATCAATGTGCTTACTGCGCTCGTATACTGTTTGAATTTTTCCGGCTTCTTAGTCAGGAAAATATGGCAATGATGATGCAGGTATGGACGCTCATTGAAATGCTTTTCACTGGAATGTGACAGAAATGTTTTTACCTGCATTTCGCCGTTATCCTGAAACCTGGCCTTATACTGCTCGCTTATAAACCAGTCCTGTTTATGGAAGATGGTATTTTTGGGCAAAAGCTTTATTGCTTTGATCCAGGCCTCGTGAAAGCTGTGATACTCGTCATTGGACATGGTAAAAATTTCCGGGAGGTCAACTTCATAACCAATGGTCAGGTCGCCTTGCGCTGAAAGCATACAATCGTGCTCCACCTTATAAACAGGAAATACCTGTTCCGCTTTGCTGTGTGATTTCATGATCTTCTTTTTAATTGCAGAAATACGTTTCGTGTTGTGAATTGCAGGTAACGCGGTAGGTATCGCTTAGCTGATCTCTTCATCAGCCCATACTGACCGTACTTGTGACTGAGCTTAAAAACTTGATAAAAAAGCAAGCTCCCCAATGCGCCTATGATGATCAGGCACATGGTCACCGGTACGCTAAACAGGTACATAACAGCAAAGCCGATGAGCAAAATAACGAGGCCTGCTGCTAGATAGCCAATGTACTGGGCCTTCAGCCCTTTAAATTCGATGGGCTTATTGATACCCTTGTTGATGTGATACAGTGCCATAAACATGCTATTAAACGCCAAAGAATGATTTGAGCACCGTAGCTACCACTACTAAGAAGATACAGCTTCCGAACCAGCTGGATGCCACCTTACCGGTATCATGCTCGCCATCATTCCACTTCTTGTAAACCTTAATAGCACCTACCAGGCCGACTAAAGCCCCAATGGCATACATTAAAGTGGTACCAGTGGTAAAGTAGCTTTTGACCTGCGTAGTTGCCTCCTGAATACCGGCATTACCGTCCTGTGCATACAAGGTGAAGGCGAAAAGGATAAATGCCAATGTGCCAAAGCATTTCTTCAACAGATGCCTCAGATCGTTATTTCTTTTTACTTGCTGTGTTTTCATGATTATTTATTTTAAAGGGTTTAAAAAAATGTTACTCGTTCAAGGCAGGCAGGTCATTGCTTATCAAGTCGAAAGGCAACTTTCCGTGCGATTCGTTCAAGATATGCTCAGTTACCTGTAGATAGTTTATTTGCGACTCGTATGGTTTATAAGAGGTAAGCAGAATGTTCAGCAATGAAATAAATTCTGATTTACTGTCAACGTCTGCGAAAGCATCAATGAGTTTGTCCGTCTCATTAAGCAGTTGTGTTTGTGGCAAAAACTCAACGGGCTTTGCTGCTGTTGATTCAGCAACTGGTTCGTTTAAGTCTTCGTCGATGTCGGCTTCCGCAAATTGTAACTCTTCGTCGGCTACGACGGTAATGCTTTGATCTTGCTTAGCTTGACCCATCACCGCAAAAGATGAAAGGGTGCTGGTTGGGGCAAGTAGCTGACCTGATTGCTTAGCTATAAAAAGATTGGTAATCTCGCGTTGATAGTAGCGAAGGATCACATACAGGTAGTAAGATGCGCTTATGATAGCGATGGCTGCAAAATACTGCTGCCAGGAGATGGATGACAACATAACACTTTGATTTTAAAGACCATCTGCACCATGCAGCGATCTCGAAAGCAAAGGTTGGCCTATCCAAAAAACTTTTATCACACCTCATGTACAAGGTAGGATAAATTTTTTATAACATATTGAAAAACAAGTAGTTGAAAATGGCTATAATTTTAGCTTTTGCTGAATTGAGCCATCTTCATCCAATTTTTGATCCATTTTACGGAGTAAGGCAAGCTTTAACTTATCAAGTAATATGGTGCGATCCTTTTTTCGCCGCGTCATATCGGTGTATTTGTGATAGTACTGGCCAAGTTCGATATGAAAAACCGTTTGAAAAAAGCTAACAACCGTTTTGATCTCCGCATTGCCATTATTAAATACGCCGGCAGCAACCAGCGCATAAATCAGTTCGATCAGATCGGTCTTTGAAAATGTCCAGGTGAGCGGAAGTTCGAGGCTCATCTCTGGCGGGCGCTCATCATGATTATTGAGCTTTTGAAGTTCAATATTTAAAAAGTCCTGGTATTTTTCGTTCGCGATAATATTCGAAAGCTTGTAGTCGTGGCTGGTTGAGTATACCTCATCCTCTTCAAATTTTTCCAGTTCCACATGTACATCAAACCCACCACGAGTAAAATACACCTCATCCATTTGGGTGGAACCTGAGCGGTAGTATTGATAAAAAGCGGCGTTATGATCGAAATAACGTTTAAGATCGGCCAGTTCAGAGTTGATATATTCTTTTAAATGATCATCGGCTCCTGTCGGCCTTTTCATTAGGTAATTATAGACGCTGATGAAGTAAATGTATTTACTGTAGAATTGAGGTTTTACTTCCTTAAAGAAATGGATCTCGTCTTCGACACTTTCAAAAGAATAGCTGGAGATGTAGCTTTTCAGCTTGGCCATTGCTTTTTTGCAAAGGATGATAGAAGCTTTGTATTGTTCGGCTAAAGGTTCGCCGTTTGTGGAAATTTCGTTTAATTGATTTTCTAAAGCGCTGTAGTAACGCTCGGTGATGGTACGCATATGGATTTGGATTAGGTAATTAGGATTATTGCTTAATACGCAAAATAAGAATAACGTGTTACGACAAGCTATTCGTTTAACTTCACCTTAAATCAATATTACGTTAATATGACGATCACCATTATTACTTAAGAGTTAACTACGACGTCTTGAACAATAGCCTTTATGTCATTTTTGATCTGCTGGTAATTACGCAGGACTTCCGCCTGATCAATATCTCGAACGGTGGGGATAGGTTGATAATTCAACTCCTCGTTGCGAATACTGTCGTGGTCATTTTGAATCTCATTATGGAATACTTTTAAGCTGATCTTATTGGTAGGGTCGTCGGCTACCATGCCCACAAATTCACCCGAAGATAGTCCTGCAATTTTGGAAGCGGGTATCGCAAAGTCCAGTTGAGTAGAGCGGCTCACCGAGGTATCCTGGCTGTTGATGGATACACTTTCTTTTTGTTGGTTAATTTTTCCGAAGCGTTCTGACAACTGTTTGGCTGTATCGCCTGTTACCTGCCCGCAAATAATATTACCTACGATATTCATAATAACCTCTGCCTGATCACGACCATAATCCTTTTTAAGCTGGCTATAGTCCTGAACCGCCAATGTCACCGCTACCTTATTTGACCTTGCTGTAGCGATAAGGTTGTCTATGCCATTGAAGTAAATAGTTGGGAACTCATCGAAGATCATGCTGCATTTCTGGCGGTTCTTTTGGTTGACCAGCTTGTTAATGCGGTTGATATACAAGGACAGCACAGCACCGTTCACCTGTGATTTTTGCGGATTGTTGGCAAGGCAGACGATCTTCGGTTCATCAGGATTATTTATGTCTAGAGAGAAATCATTGCCACTTAACACATAATAAAGCTGCGGTGATGATAGCCGCGCCAAACTGATTTTAGCGCTTGCCACCTGACCTTCTAACTGTTCATAGGCTTCATTCTGCCAGGCAGAAATAAAAGGATTGATCAATACCTCGATTTCAGATTCCTGTAGCAATACTTCAAACAATTCCTTGTAATCCACCTGAGCTAACTCAATAACATGCGGTAAAGTACAAAAGCGGCCATCTTGGTACTTTCGCAGAAACCACATGATCGCTGTGATAAAGTTGATCGGTGATTCCACAAAAAAGTCTCCCTGCTTTTTGATCCATTCCCGATTTAAACCCAACATAATCGTTCGGCTGGCGTCAATAGCATCTGTTATATCCAGCATGGTTTCTGGCTCCAGTGGATTCGCGCGGTGCATGATCTGTTCGAGGTTAATCACATACTGGGTCGGTTTGACCTTGTACAAGTGACCATGTTGAAGCAAGGCGTTATAGGCGATCTTGGTTAGGTCATCATACTTAAAATCATAGATCAGCATGGAAAAACCTTTTTGAATATGTTGGGTGATAATGTGGCGGATAACAAAGTAAGATTTACCTGAACCCGGACTGCCACCTATCAATGTGCCACGGAAAGGGTTGATGATATTGATCCAGCTTTTACGCGCTTTACCTTTTAGGTGGTAGATAGCAGGCAAGTTAATCGAATACTCATTTTCAAGGTACCGCTCTTCCTGTGGAAATGATTCGTTGGCCTTGTTAAAAATGTCATCAGCCAGCTTCAATTTGAGCATTCTGAACAGGGCACTTAGTCCTGACAAGATCAGTAGATACCCTAACGAGGTTATGCCGATATAAAGTGATGCCCTGATTGATACCGGATAGTTGACGTGGAGGAATACTGCACTGATAAAGTATAACAGCAAGCCAGTCAAGGCATAGGTAGTGATTGTTTTAAAATTAATCTTCTCATCTTTCTTTCCCTTGCTGCCTAACAAGGAAATCATCAAAGCGCACAGTGCTGCAAGTTTTGCATATAGTACACTTTTGAAGACTGTCATTTTTGAGACAGACAGTAGAATACTGTTAATAACCGGCTTTGCCAATCCCCAATTCTGAAATGCGGCATAGCAGGAGATATAAAAATGAAGGATAAGAATTGCCAGGCTGATAAACCGGGTAAAATCAATGATCCTTCTTAAAGCTTGTTCGTTTTCACCTGTTTGCATAACCGTAAAATTTAAAGTGAATGTCCTCTGCGTTTTTTCTTGCGCTTTCTTTGCTGTAGCCTGCCGATGGCTGCCATATCTTGTTTTTCCTCCTGGTATAAGGCTTCTAGGAATGCACTGCCACCGTTGAAGTTGTTATTACCGTTTATTCCTGTGTTATCAGGCAAATGTTTATTGCCGTATAGATCAACGTTATGGCTTGGTCTAATGCCTCCTTCTGATCGTGCAAAGAATTGTGAAAGGCTGTTTGCGCTATAGATTTTGCCTAAATCACTGCCGTTGAACACAGCTTTAGTTTTATGATCGACAAAGGTCACCCCATATAACCGGCCATCCTCACTGTGCCTAAAAATGGCTTCAATATTCTGTTCCTTAACCTTTAACTGAAACTCGGTTTTACCAATCGGTTTGTTCAGCAGATCTTCAATCGCCTGCTTTACCTGCTCTTTTAGTGATTTCCGTAGCACCTCATTTAAAGCAAAGCGTCCTTCCAACGTTTTTAACGTTGGTTTACCGTAGATACTGCTGGCCTTGATAGGAACGCCGATCTTGCCACCTTTACCATCCAGTGCCCAGTATACCAACCCGTTTTTCTCATACATTCTGGATTCTTTTGAACCCCGGTCAGCCGTCACGTTAAAGCCGTTCAGAACCGCGTTGAATTCCGGGATACTGGTAAACTTGTATGTTCGCAATACCTCACTTACGACATTAGTGATGGCACGTTTGGTTTCGGATTTCCCGTAAGCTACTTGTTCCAGGGAAAGTGATTTTACATTATACTGTGCTTTACCCTGATCCTCTGCCTTGACTAACCCGTGGTTTAGTTCTACTTGTTTTCTCGACTGCTCTGACGCTTTATTGGCCAGCAAATGAAAACTGATCCGTTCACCATCCGGCTTGATGTTGGTGGACACCAAATGCAGGTGTGGATGGCCAGCATCGTAATGCTGGTAGACAAGGTAAGGCTGCTTACCAAACCCTAAGCCTTCCATATAGTCATCCGCAATTTGCTGAAGTGTCCATTTGTCCAAATTTTCACCAACTGCAAAGTTTAACGACACGTGCAAGGCATTGACCTGCGTGCGTTCATTCCGTTTAGTCAGGTCAGATAACCGGTTCACCTTATCGCTGAATGAGAGGTCAAACGGCTCCTTTAAATAACCCTGTGCCAGGATCAATTCGGCCTTCCCTAAGCGCACCTTATGCTCGTTATAATTTATTGCTCCTAGGACGCTTCGTCCGGTTTTAATTTTTGCGACCATAGTTCTGAAAAGTTTTGCATGCAGTCTTTGATCTGGACGATGGCCGGGTCAACCTTGGTGCCGATGATCGACATAAGCGACAGCCATAAACGGTTATCTGCGGAACCATGCGCTGCGTTGATTTGACGGACTGCCTGGTTCAAATTGTTACCAATGGCGTTGAGTTCCCGGCGCAGCAAAGACAGCTCTTCAAGCATCTCATCCATGGACTTGTCCCGGTAATTTACGGTGATCGGTTTCTCCAGCAAGACGCATCTGATGTACTCGCTCATCTTGCGGAAGCGAGTCTTTTTAAACCGCCTGTCGATCAGTAAATATTCACCGGGTTTAAACCTCGTGGTAATCTTTCGTAACCTGTTTTCTTCTTCATTTTCCATAACTCACATCTTCTAAAAATCCGACTTCGGAGGATTTTTGAAATGCCCCCGGACTGACTTCGGAAGGGAGGGCAGGATTCCGTTGTCCGACAACGGTTTATCTTGCTGATTGCTCAAAAATGCTATCTCATCCTTTTGCAAAGTCTTCGATTTGGATTTGTTCAACATCAATCACTCATTAACGACTCACTGTAAAATGGAGACAGCCTAAGCCTGCGTTTCACGTCCTGCTGATGGTTGTAAATCCACTCGGCTGCGCATACTTTCCAGTTATAAATCGTACCGCCAGTCGGCGTCTTCCACCCACGAGCAGCATGCTCGTTGAAGAACTCGTCAGCCATTTCGGCTTCGCCCTTTTGGTCAAAGTAGATCAGCAAAACGTCCTTATCGGGTGGCATAGTTGTCCCCAGGCCGTCATGAATTTGCAAAGTGTTTTTGCTGCTTTTGCTGACCTCCTTTGGCTGTCTCGGTATAGTCCGTTTGGCCTTGCGTTTCATGCCATTTTCATCTGATCGTTCAACTTGCCGGAAGCCATCAGCTTTTCAATTTCCTCGGAATTGTAGTAGGTTATACCACCTAATTTTTTGAAAGGGATCAAGCCTTTATCCCGAAGGTATTGCAGTTTGCTTTCAGAAAGCCGGAGCATTTTTTTGATCTCAAAAGCTTTCAACCATTGGTGGCCTGGCTGGCCGGATTGTTCCTTGAGCAACTTCTTAATATCTACGATTAGTTGTTGCTTAAAGTCTAGCAGGTCCTGAACGGTAATCAGCTGATCACGGTTTACTTTAGGAAAGTCATGTTGGATTTCATTATGATTTGCCATAGCTTAAAATTTAGCAACAGCAAATGTGAAGAACTGCAAAATAAATTTATCACACCTCATGTACGAGGTAGGGTATTTTATAGCTGAAGTTTTGATTTATTTCTTATTAAACGATAGAGAATGTTCAGTTATCCTGTGTTGGCCTAGGATAATCAACACTTCATTATGTCATGAGTGCTTTTTTACGATTTAGCTTGGTTTTAGACAAGTAGGAGATTTTAAAACAGACTGGCTTGTTCGCCCGATCCTGTTTGAAGATTTTGATAGTTCTTAATTAATTTCAGAATAGTTTGTCCGTAGTTGTTCGCTTTTACTGACCCGACGCCTTTGATCGCACCAAGTGCTTTCAGAGTAGACGGCAATTTTGAGGCAATGGTGTTTATGGTTTGATCACTTAGGATCATAGAAGGCATAACTTTTTCGGAAATAGCAACATCCTTACGCCAAATAATCAAGTTTTTAACCAACGGCTCATTTGGATGGGCGCTGACGGCATTGCTGAATTCTTTAAAGGAACCCCTCTCTTTCCGCTTTTGAGATAGATAGTCATTCGTGGAAAATTCATGCTTTGCGAAAAATGCCATGTGTTCCGATTTTTGGATCAATTTATCCATGATACCGTCGGCTTTCAAGGCTTGTGCTTTCGATTCGGTCGTTTTTTGCAGGATGGCTTGTATGCCTGGCACTGCTTTTATTAAATGCTCATGAAAATAGCTGGCGGCTTTTTGTATTCGGTCTGAGGAGTAATTCGGTAACTCGGAGCGCATTTTTTCCGCCACTTCAAAAATACTATTGTTGATAAGTAACAAGGCATCTGAGTATTTTTCTAATTGAGCGTTAAAAGCAGAAAAACTATATAGTTCTTGTAAAAGAAACTTTCGATAGACTTCTTGATCAGTTTTTAGAGTTTGGTCGCTGGGTGTAAGCTTTGCTGCTTTGCTATCAAAATCTTTGACATAAGGGTCAGCAATGATGTTTGCTTTTGTAACGACATTTTTAAGTACTAAACCTTCCAATGTGCGGCAGCGGCTTAGTGCAACGTAGGCTTGGCCTGGTGCAAATGCTTCGCTGACATCGATGATGGCTTTGTCGAACGTCAGCCCTTGACTTTTATGAACAGTTATCGCCCATGCCAGTTTGAGTGGAATTTGTGTAAAACTTCCCGCGGTGGTTTCGCCGATTTGGTTATCCTCCAAGCTATATTTAACGTTTGACCATTCTATCGCCTGCACTTCGATTTCTCGATCATCGCATCGTACACGCACGGAATCCTTAGTTAGAGCTACGACTTGGCCAATCTTGCCATTAAAATAGAGTTTTGAAGCGGAGGTATCGTTTTTAAGAAACATAACCTGCGCGCCAGGTTTGAGTTGCAGTTTTATATCTGCCGGGTGCGCATCAGGCGGGAACTCTCCCCGTATCGTTGCATGATATTCAGTTAGTTCGCCACTCAGTGCATTCAACTTGTTTTCATTGATCCCTTGTACAATCCGGTTGTGAGTAGTTAGGACGATATGATCCGATAATTGTGTCGTTTCTGGTTGATAGCGCCGATTGAGTATTGACAGAGTTTCATCGTTGATTTGCTGTGTTCTAACTTGATTAAGTATTTCGATAAATAGGGGATCGTTTTGGCGAAACACTTCGGTTAATTCGATACGGACGAACCCCGCTTTTTGTAAAGCTTTCGCGCTAAAAAAATAAGGAGTATTATAATAGTTGCGGAGTACGGACCATTCTTCATCACGTATGATAGGACTTAATTGAGAGAGATCGCCGATAAGCAAGAGCTGAACGCCGCCAAATGGATGATCGTTTTGTTTGATGTTCCTTAAGATTAAATCAACGCGATCAATAACATCGGGCCGCACCATACTGATCTCGTCGATTATCAATAGCTCCAAAGCCAGAAAGAGGTCACGCTTTTCAGGGGCAAAATGGATATCTGGGCGCTCGTTTGTATTCGGCAACAAAGGCCCAAAGGATAATTGGAATAATGAATGAATAGTCATACCACCAGCATTGATCGCCGCAACCCCGGTTGGTGCTACGACAGCCAGTTTTTTTGGCGAACTTTGCCGTACCTTACGTAAGAAAGTGGTTTTTCCGGTGCCTGCTTTACCCGTTAAAAATAAGATACGGTTGGTATCGTGGATATAATTATCGGCAAGTTGCAGTAAGTTCATGTTAATGGAGAAAGGATATGACTCACGGCTTGTTTTTCCCAATTTTTGTAGTTGGCTGGGTCTCGTTCAAATTGTTGCCATGCTGTATGCATTAAACTGATCCAACTGGAGGGGTCGCCAACGTAATCAGAGAATTTGATCGGATTGGCTTCTGTTAACATATCATCCAGAGCCTGGGTTACGTCCGAAGCCCATTTGTTCTCATAAAAACCATAGTAATCTGCGGGTGCTGCCAAAGCTTTTGCGATGGTTTGCCATTCCTTTTCGAGTTTATCAGCTTCCTGGTGCAAGCCTAACTGTCGACACCTGCTTGCGATAAAAGTAATACGTAAATAGGTGACCGGATGACTGCTATTAAACAGGTCTTTCTCGGTACGGTAAAATGCGGAGCGTCCTTGCATACGTAGGTAAAAGCTAAAAGCACGGACATAAGTTGAGCCACCGATCTCTACGCCTACAGCATCACAAAACAGTTCCTGAAGCCAGTCATACCAAGTTTCAACCATTTGGCGGGCTCTTTCCGTGTCGGCTTCGGAATCTGCGTCATTTTTGCGAACTGCTGGCATCAGGTAGCCGTTCAGCTTTTTCTGAAATTCCCGCACAAGGTCATCCATTTCAGCGCGGTGATGCTGGTATAAGTAATGACCGAGCTCGTGAAAGAATAACGGCATGTACAATAAACTTTGCTGAGCCGCTATCGGTAGATAATAGCTAACTGGAAAATCAACGGTCGGGTAGATCGCAAAGTCACCGTCTAATACCAAAAATGGTTTTTGTATAGTTTGCGAATGAGCACCATGGAGCCAGTGCAGCAGTTTCAAGGTGATGGCATCATTACGATGCGTTCTGTACAAACCTGGCAGGTATCTGCCATCCAGTACTCGGAATGTCTGTTGCAGGCTCGAAAACTCGTTGAAGATATCGACGTAGATACTTTCCTCCCCTAAATCTGTCAAGAATGCCAGGCGCTGTAAGGTAGTGCGAATATCCGTATAAAAAGAGGATAACCAAGCCTGGAAAAGTCCAAGTTCAGCGGGAACGCTTTTTGCAGACACAATACCAATAGTGGCATCAAGTTCTCGCACAAAGTCGTTGATGGAATCGGTTAATATTTTTTTCATTAAAGTTCGCCAAGAAGTTCGCGGGTGTCAGAAGATAAGTGATCTTCAAGCAGCGCCCTAAATTCCGTTAATGAGTCAATTAATTTAGGCATGTCTTCGCTGCTTGGCGCGTCTATCATGAGCAACACCGTATTTGGTTCTTTTCTAAACAAGGCAGACTTATAGCGGCTGCTGCGACTTTTAGCTTCCGCAAATTTACGCACCAAATTGCGGTACCGACCGTCTACGCCAGTCAAAGCGCTGCCGTCCTGATCGGCGGTACCGACCAGGGTGCTTAATTTGCTTAAAAAAGCTTTGACGATTTGCTTAGCTTTTTGGATATCTTCTATAGGCTGCTGATCGTTGATGCCTTTTTGGGCAAGTTTCAAATGAATTAATAATTTATTAAGCCTTTCCAGGATGCTTTGTCCTCGTTCAAAACTTTGAATGGCCAGTTGCTTCGTTTCCATGATTGATATTATTTGATGCGTTGAACTTCTTGACCCGCTTTATCTTGTAACTCGTCATCAGCCCGTTTAGCACAATAGGTGAGCCTTTGCGCTACAGACGGGCTGGCAAAGTTCATTTGGGTGGTGACGAATATGTCTTGTAATACGTTCTTTAAATTCGCCTGCGTGTATTTGTTTTTAATCAATAATGGCGACGCGGTGCCTTGATGCAAGGTTCCCTGTCCGGTGGCCGCCAGTACTACGGTACTGCTGTCAATCATAAGCCAACTACCTTCCAGGGCATTATGGACCGTGTTGTTTTCCCGTTCCCATATCCTGACTTCTTTTAAAGTAGATTTACGGTATTCAACAAAATCGAAAGTTAAGTCGGTGGGGAACACGCCTTCGGCTTTAAGTTCCGCAATAGCTTCCTGTATAGCTTTAAACTCTTGATCGCAATCTTTACCATCCCGAAGCACTAACAATGATTTTAAACCATTATCCTTCACCGTGTCTTTATGCAGTTGAAAAAGCTCTTTAAAATGTTTTTTCAAAAAGACGGGATTTATCGTTTCGAGCGCCTTTGGGTCCGTTTTTCTTTTGACTTTTACATCCGAATTGGGAACATCCATCTGCTGACCATAAACCAACAATGATAGGGCCAAATGGGTGTGTCGGCTGCTAACGTCAATCATCAAGTGCATATCGTAATTCAGTTTGGTATCCGGTACAAAGAGCAGGCACCCTAATTGCTCCAGAACATCGTAAGTAATCAGATCAACATAAGCGTTCCAGTTACGTTCACCGTTGGGATTCCGGCCGTCCTTGAAATTACTGTAACCGCGATATTTGCGTCGTAATTCCTGTTCGGTTAATCTTTTGACTTTCCAATCGGGTAAATTATGACGGATTAAATAATAGTTGGCAGATTCGTTATTATCAAAAGTAAAAACCACCATTCCGGCTTTGCGATAATTCTTTTTCAGGTCTATGGTAGCTTGTTCCTGACTCGCGAAGCCATCGACGACCGCCTGCACATTAATGCTGGTTAGTTTGGTGATTTTTTCGCAAACATCATTGGAAAGTTTTTCTTGTATTTTGGTGTCTATGCTTTGTGGGAACTGAAAGTGAATATCCCTGGTCATACCCGGCGGTACATAGAAACAGCCACATTCATCCAGCATTTTTTTTCGGTTGCGAAAATGCTCCTTGTAAAGCCGGGTGGTTTGTGCCACAGGTTTCGGCAATAAAAGGTTCCCCCCAAAGCGGAGGCCAGTCATTTGCAACGTACCACAACGACCAGGACCAGGCGCAAAAAAACCATTTTTTATACCTGCAAAATGAACACCAAATGGTTTTTGGCCAAATTCAGCCCAAAGCTTTGTTAACAATTCTTCGCGCAGTGGCGGTTCGATTTTATCCACCTGACTCATCTCATGATCCAACGCTTCGTTAGTTACACGCAAATACAGCCGGTTGGCGGGTACCGGTACCGGTGCATTGTCTTCCGTTCCCGGAAAAGAAACCATGGCAACGCGATCATTGGCATTAACTCCAAAATTCGGGTAGCTTTTTTGGTAATAGTCCCAAGTGTTTTGATAGGTGACCCCATTGATCTTTAACCTACGCGTCGTTGCTAAAGTAGTATCATCCAGATATTTGGTGAAATAACATTTTACACGACCGTTCGGGCCATCGTAATATAAGGTGCCTTTGTTTTCACCGTAACGGCCCGAGAGGGTATAAAAGCGTTTTCTCAGATTCATCGAAAAGTAATCGTCGACGGACATACCTGTAAAGAAAGCAGTACCGACATTGATCGCCAAGCCCAAACCTTCTTTTTCCAGTATCACCTCTGCTACCTCATATTTTCGGTAAGCTTCAATATCGGCCACGTGTTCCGAACCATTCAAAAAATCGTTTTTAAGGAAGGGTACTTGGGCGTAAAATATGCGAGGGCTATCCAATCGCCAATAGTCCGGTTTAGCTGCAAATTTCAAAAGCAATGCTTTTTTGTAAAGATCGGCGAGTAATTGAGCTTGATTCGGATCACTCAGCGTCAGGGCAAAATTCCCTTCGATAGGTTTTAATTCGATCAGCCAGTTATCCACTTCAAAGTCCTTACGCGGAATCCGGTCATGACATTCGATCAGGATACCTCTAACCTGGTTGTTTTGCATATAAGGCACAGCTGGAATACCAAAGCTTTTGCCAATATACGTACACAGCCGCTGGGCTTTTTCTTTAACTAATTCGTCGGTGTCCAGTTCGTAGCGGCGCACAAATAGTTTAAGCTGCGTTCCGTGCAATACTAATTTGATGTTCGTTTCTTTACTCATCGATTTACGCTTTAGTACATATTTCCAGGAATGCGCATTGTGCGCAAACCTTTGCTTGATTACAGGCGGTAAAGGCTTCCACCAGGCCATCAGCACCAAATTCTTCCATTTCTGTTAATAGCTCGATATCCTGTAAGATACGGGCCTTTGCTCTTTTCAGTTCCTGGCCTGAAAAAAGTAAAGGCTCTAATATGCCATCCTGCAAAAACGCCTTATACAACCTGATCGAAGCTAAGGGTATCTCCATTTGCTCGTGTGCCCATAAGGCGTAAGTCAACAATTGCAAACTACTCTCTTCCGAGTCATTTTGGCCGGTCTTCCAGTCCGCGATCACCCAACCCTCAGCATCCGGGAACATTAAGTCGATCGCACCATCAATCATGGCGCCCTCGTAATTAAGTAAAATCTTCTTCTCGATCAGGCTTTCCAACCGCAAGGCCCCTTCGCGTAGTTTAGCAAATTCGCAGCTCAGATAAAACTGCTCCAAGCTTAGCCGCATTTTATCCCGCAGATTATTGCGCAGCAGTTCCGTTTCAACAGTGCCATAAAATAACTCCTGGATGATCGCCGGTGCTCGGTATTCATATTCCCTTATAGCACCGGCAACAACTTCAGTTGAATGCTTGAAAGCATCGTCCAATAATTTATTGGCAAAACTGATCATATGCGGGAGCGTCCAAACGACCTCTTTTTTAGCATTATTGAAGTAGGCACTGATCACCCGGTGAACAACTTCTCCAGCCACCAATACACCGGTCGATAAGTGTTTTAAGAACTGTATCCGGTCTTTGTGCAATTCTACATCCGCTTTGCGTTTACTGCCGCCAAAATATTGGTAATATCCCATCCGCGGGCAAGTGCCAAAAGTATTCAAGCGTGAAAACGACCAACGCAACTTAGTCACTTTCACGACGGCTTTACCCGTGGCCGCTACTATTGAATTACCAAAAAGATCGGTTTGTTCCATCTTTATTACCTCAATCGTTTTAAGTTCGTCATTAAACGATCCCATTCATGATCAGTCAGCCGCATATTAGCGACCTCATTCATAAATTTGATCGCAGATGGACTGGATGCAATGGCACCACTCATTTCTCCCGTGATCTTTCCTGACTTGGAGAGCAAAACCTCGGTTGAAACCCCTAATACATCGCAAATCTTCTGGATGGTTTCCGCAGCTGGCGGTGCCATCCGGTCATTCTCGACTTTGCTGATATAAGAAAAATCAATACCAACCTGATCAGCCAAATCTCTTTGGCTGATCCCCTTTTCGCGCCTGATAGCTTTTAATGTTTGTCCAAAAGTCTGATCCATATACAAATATAAGAATGTTGAGTTGAATCTCAACACCAACTTTGGAAAATTATTTCAATAAATTTTATGGTAAAATATTTCAAAGAATTGCTAATTGCTTTCAAGGTCAGCGGTTTAAAGAGGTGAATGAATTAGAGTCAAAACTTATAAGCTGAATAATATTTACTATAATTGAACACATAAACCTTATTTAATTAACTATGGAAGAGCTTATTGCAAGTATCGCAACAACGCTGAAAGATTACCGAGAAGATGAAGATAACACTTCAGTTCAAGTAAGCGAAGATCACATTACGGAATGGATAGCGCAATTTGAAGAAGAACTACAAGTTCCTATTCTGACGGAGTTGAACAATATCTTCAAAAAACGATACTGTTCTAAGAAGAATTTGCGGCGATTTTTAGAATTACTCATTGAGGCCCTTACTAAAGATTCTGGTTTGTCTTCCGAGGTAGATTTTTTAAAAAATGCTCAATTTCTAAGCCTGCAAGGACATGGGAAAAGTCAAACTATCATTCTTGAAATACTGAAGGAAGTAATTTTTGATAAATATGATTTTTCATTTGACAAATGTGGTGCCTCATCACGTAAATATTCGATTTATATAGATGACGTACTTTGTTCGGGGCTTACCTTAATTTCAAATATCCAAGAATGGTCAAAATCTGAATTTGAAAATGGCAAAACAAATAAGCAGGCTGTGGAAGACGGATCAACAAAACTTTTCCTGAATTATATTTTTGTACATGAAAAGAACTTCGATAAGAAATTATATGAGATGGAAAAAAGAATTTCAGCCAAATTTTCCGCAAAAATCAAATCCTATCATATGCATGAGATTCAGAATACGCTGATACCAACTTCAAAAGTTGATCTTATATTTCCTAACAGTGTGGAACAACCTGAGAATGTCGAGCAGTACCGGGCGGAAATAATAGAAACGGTTGATGCTTACAGTAAAGAGAAAGGTTATAAAACTAGCGCCGAAGAATTTTTTCGTCCAAATAAATTGCCGAAAGACGAAAAATTCTTTACCAGTCCTGAGAATAGAAAGCTCGTCGAGGATGCTTTTTTGCAAAAGGGAATAGAGATACTTGGAAAGGCAAATGTTAACAATAAAAACATGCGGGCATTGGGTTATTCAATGCCATCGGTAAAAAGCTTCGGTTTCGGAGCGCTTTGTTTTACCTGGCGGAATGTGCCGAACAATACTCCGCTTGTATTTTGGTACGCTGGTGGTGGTTTTACGCCGTTATTTAAAGTGTCAAGGGGAAATAATTCAGCGTTTAATTTTACATTTGATTTTAGTGCGGAAGAATAGTATGCTCAAGTGATGGTGCCTACAAAAAAATACGAAAGTAAAATTTACAAAGCGTCGGAATGCTGTGTTTTCAGGAAGACGAAGGAAGGTTATGGCGCGCTTTCTAATATGGCGGCGGGCTTTCCATTGCGTATTAATGGAATCTCTGTAAAATCCACGGAGGCATTGTACCAGGTATGTCGATTTCCACATATGCCGGAAGTTCAGGAAAGGATACTATATGAAAAGAGTCCAATGACGGCAAAAATGGTGGGGAAACCTTTCCGGGAAATGACCAGGCCAGATTGGGAGGAAGAAAGGGTAAAAATTATGCGGTGGTGCCTTCGTGTCAAACTCGCTCAAAATTTTTGGTCTTTTGGGAAAGTACTGGAATGTACATTTAATAAGCAAATCGTTGAGGAAAGTAGTAAGGACCCTTTTTGGGGTGCTATACCTGACAAATATGAAAAGGACTGCCTAAAAGGCGTGAATGCTCTTGGAAGATTACTGATGGAACTGCGGCAGACCTATAATGAAAAGCGTTATCTTGCTGATCTTTTTTACATTGAACCATTAAAAATACCTGATTTTAAGTTGTTGGGGAGCGAAATTAGTGTGGTTGATGAACGTGCAAATTTTGTGAGTTATATCCAACACTCTCTTGGAATAAACAGCCCAACGCTGCTAAACGAACAGAAATCCGAAGTTGAGATTACAAAATCTTCGACGACAACACCAGCCAAGCCGCAAAAGAAAAGCGGACTTACGAAAACGGCACGTAGCAAATCCAACGGTGAACAGAGTAGTTTATCATTATAAGTTATTTATCCACCCACTGAACATAGAAAAAATGGGTATACCGCCGATCTTAAAACTTATGTAGAATTTTGTCGCATTTTTTCTAAGATCAGTCCTTAGTTTTCTTTTAAAGTAAGCTATTCGCAATAATACAAAAATAGGCAATAGGTCAATAAACGTTTACTATATACTATCAATTAGAGTAGCATATCATCTGCTTTGGATAGATAGTACGGATTGCTTATTTAATAGACATTATTACTGCCCAGATTACAATCTCAATAATAGATAACTATTTATTATCTGTGCAAATTGACTAGGAACTAACGTCTTCCAACTGCGATGCTGATGTCCAGTGAAGAACCGATCAGCCAAATAAGAGGCTACTTTTTCATTAAGCAAATTAACAAAACGTCTTGGGCGGAAGGCATATTAACTCCCATACTGTCGTGACTCTCATTGCGAATTCTGCAATTTTTCTTCACTTCATTTGTGCTTTTGTGGAGTTTACTTTGAGAGAGCCGCAGCATCTTTTTGATCTCGAAAATTTTCAGTCAGTGATGGCCCGGCGGGCTGGATTATTCTTTGAGCAGCTTCTTAATATCAACAATAAGCTGCTGCTTAAATCTATTAAGTCTTGAACCGTGATAAATTGATCACGGTTCACTTAGGAAAGTCGTGTTCGATTTCACTCCGATTTGCGATAGTTAAAAATTTAGCAACAGCAAATGTAAAAAAGGGAAGAAACAAAAATATCACGCCTCATGGACGAGGTAGGGTATTATATATATAATTTAAAAAATTAACAATGCGACTCGGCAAATAAGCCGTCACTCGCGAAAATATGAGCTTGCATTTATTGATGTTTGCTTATATTACTCCAATTAAACTTTATTCACTTGAAACTTATAAATAATCAGGAGGTTAGGCTCTTCGACGAAATTGAAAAATACTTAAAAGCTGGCTCAGAGGTATTTGTTAGTGTAGCCTATTTCAGCCTCAACGCAATTTTTGAGCTATCTGAGCAGTTAACTAACGCCTCCAAAATCAATATATTAATTGACACTGATCCCCACCAAGATTTAAGATTCGCTTATGACCAAAGTGAGTGGAGCCGGTATCTTGATTTAAAAGGTAAGTTTAAAGCTGAAAGTGCCTTTGCCTTAGTTAAAGATAAATGCGATATACGCTATGCAAACATGGGTGGGCAAAAGTTCTTTTTAGTGAAAAATGGCTCTAATACCCATTGTTTTGCCATTGCACCACATGATTTAAATCTTACAAGCTTCGGTCTTATTCCATCTTCTAATCCTGTCATTACTACGTCTTTTGAAGATATTGGGGATCAGTACTTAAAATTATTTCAGCAGTTTTGGAGCAATAGTACAAAAGATGTAAAAGAAAGCATTCTTGCTATTATTAAAAAAGCTTGTTCGGAACACAAGCCTGAAGATATTTATAAATTTAATTTATATCACATCTTTCACAATGCAACAATTAACGAAGCATCAGAGCAACGAATTAAAAAGATTGGCTTTAAAGATACCTTGATATGGGGTATGTTGTTCAATTTCCAACAAGATGCAGTACTGGGCGCTATTGATAAAATTGAAACTTATGGAGGTTGTATAATAGCAGATAGTGTAGGATTGGGAAAAACTTTCGAAGCCCTCGCGGTAATGAAATACTACCAGATGCGAAATGATCGGGTACTAGTGCTTTGCCCCAAAAAGCTTAGGGATAATTGGATAATATATGCCCAAAATGATGTTAGAAATATATTAGCTAAGGATCGATTCAATTTTGATGTTTTAAATCACACAGATCTTTCCCGCGAAAACGGTTTTTCTGGTGATATCAATCTCGAAACCATAAATTGGGGTAATTATGACCTCATTGTTATTGATGAATCGCACAACTTCCGTAACAATCCCCCTAAGCGTGATGGAATAACCCGCTATCAAAGGTTAATGACTGATATCATAAAATCAGGAGTAAAGACTAAAGTACTAATGCTTTCAGCAACTCCGGTGAATACGAGGATGAATGACATCAAAAACCAGATAGCATTTATAACTGAACAAAATGATAATGCGCTGGCATCCTTTGGCATAAATAGTATTGATATCACCTTAAGAAAAGCACAGCAACGTTTTAATACCTGGCTAAAAGGAAGAACAGGAGACGATTTTAACCGCGATTCATTAATCGAAAGCTTGGACGGTTCGTATTTTAGGATACTCGATCTCTTAACGATAGCCCGATCACGCAAGCATATTCAAAAATATTACGATGTTAAAGATATTGGTAAATTTCCTGAGCGATTAGCACCCGATACAAAAACCTCTGATTTTGATATTAATGGTAAGTTCCCGGCTATAGATATCGTTAATAATGAACTAAATGCCCTTAATTTAAAATTCTACTCCCCGTTATCTTACGTTAGAGCTGATAGAAGAGAATCCTACGAGGCTAAATATGACATTACCACATCAACTGGTAGCATATTTCGACAGGTAGAACGGGAAAATAGCTTAATACACTTAATGAGGGTGAATTTATTGAAGCGTCTTGAAAGCTCAATTCACTCGTTTCATTTGACTTTACAATCCTTATTACGCCAGATCGATTCTCTGTTGGAAAAGGTAGATCATGCGCAAAGTAATTCCATGTTCGATGCTAACCTCGACATTAATGATGTTGATTTTGACGACGAATTATTAGAGGATTTGTTAGTTGGTGGCAAGGTTAAAGTGTTATTACAGGATATTGACCTAATTCGGTGCCGTGAAGATTTAACGGATGATCGAAAACGTATAATGGATCTTATATCAATGACAAAAGTTATCGATGTAACCCGTGACGCCAAATTAAACGACCTTAAAAAATTAATTGAAAATAAAATTGCGAACCCCATAAATCCGGGCAATAACAAGATCATTATATTCTCAGCATTTGCTGATACAATTGTGTACTTGTACGATAATTTACACCAATGGATAAAAGATGATCTAAACTTATATTCGGCGCAGGTAACCGGCGGCGATAGTAATAAAACCAATTTAGCCAATTGCCGAATCGATCTTAGCTCAATACTCACAAACTTTTCTCCTCTATCAAAAAAAAGAGATCAGATATTTCCGGATAGTAAAACTGATATTGATATTCTTTTTTGTACAGATTGCATATCAGAAGGTCAAAACCTACAGGATTGTGATTACCTGGTAAATTATGATATTCACTGGAACCCGGTTCGGATTATTCAGCGATTCGGTCGTATAGACCGTATTGGTTCAAAAAATCAAAAAATAAAGCTGGTCAACTTCTTTCCTAACCTTGATCTGGATAACTATATTGACTTGATAGGCCGTGTTCAGGGCCGAATGCAAATATTAGATGTATCGGCTACCGGCGATGACAATATCATAGACGAAACTTCTGGACAAAGGCAAGACTTAGAGTATAGAAGGCGACAGCTTAAACAACTTCAGGACAAAGTTTTGGATTTAGAGGATATTGAAGGCGGGATTAGCATAACCGATCTAACTTTCAATGATTTTAAAATTGACGCGGATAGGCTGACGATTGAAGAAAAAGAAGCATTTGACTTGATGCCCAAAAGCATTTATGCTATAACCAGCTCCAATTTGATTGATGCACCTAAAGGAGTTATTTTCTGCTTTAAAAATTCAAATGGTGAAATTGAAGACGCTTATACGAATAACGCGATATATCCTTACCATTTATGTTATATCAACATTGATGGAGGTGTTTTCATACCTGGAAGTAATCCTAAAAAGTGCCTGGACTATTTTAAAAAGTTATGCCTTGGCCATAACGAGGTGTTGAACAATCTGATAACAGAATTTGGGAAAGAAACCAAAGGTGGAAAAATGATGGACACCTACGTTAAACTCTTACAAATTGCCGTAACTAACTTAAATGGCGTAGAGGAAGAACTTGGTTTAGACACTTTAGCATTACCTGGCGGAACAAGAATTTTCAAAAATGATATTGGGAACAATTACGAATTGATTTCCTTTTTAATCATTAAATAATATGGATGGCTTAAATTCCATATTACAATTGCCAGACCGGTGTATTATCAATAAAAAGATAACCAAAGCCTTTTTTAAACGAAATTTTGATCTCACTTCAGCAGATAAAATATTGATTGATGATAGGCATATCATCAGTGAAATTAACTGGATAGCAAGTGTTAGCCCAACTACCTCGAATATCGTTACATATAAAGATGGGCAGTATTTATTTGAGGAAATGCAGATTATCAGCGTGTTGATTAACATGGAGTTCGAACGTAATTACGAAAAGATTGCTGAATTAATACAAAAGTACATTCCTTATCCAATTTTACTCATCATGTATGATAGCGATAGGTTTGTGCTTAACACCTGTGATAAAAAGGTTAATCAAAACGATAGCAGCAGGCGAACTATTGAAAAAAGATATTTTAGCAATGCAATTATTAAAGGTAATGCAAGTGAAATTCAAAACAGCTTTTTAGAAAGCCTTAAATTTGCCAACTTAGATAAAACTAATTTGCAAACATATTATCAGGCCTACACGCAACGTATCATATCTTTGCAGGTCTCTAATTTAAACGGAACATTTCAACCACGTACGCAAAGTCGCACACAGCAGGATATGTACCGTTTGGAAAAAATAGAGCAACTAAATAGTGAAATAAACAGCCTGGAAATTCAGGCTAAAAAAGAAACGCAGTTGAACCAGCGCGTGCAGCTTAACTTAACAATCAATCAAAAACGGCAGGAAATAAGAAATCTAACCGCACTACTATCCTTATAATAAATGGAAAAAATTACAGCAGGACACCCACTTAGCCAAAGCGAAGACATTGTAAAACAGAACATCGATACATTAAAGGCCCTTTTCCCAACTATAGTTAAGGAAGGGAAAATTGATATTGGTGAACTAAAGGCGCTATTGGGTGAAGATGTTGAAGAAAACGAGGAATACTACCGGTTTACCTGGGCCGGCAAAAGCCAGGCACGGCAGGAAGCAAATAAACCAAGCACCGGCACGTTACGCCCTAACAAAGCTGATAGTAAAGATTGGGACATCACACAAAACATTTTTATTGAAGGTGATAATTTAGAAGTGCTTAAGCTTTTGCAAAAAAGTTACGCTGGGGCTATAAAAATGATTTACATCGATCCGCCCTATAACACAGGTAAAGACTTTGTATATAAAGATAATTATAAAGATAATCTGAGTAATTATTTAGAGCTTACTGGCCAGATTGATGAAGAGGGCAAGAAACTCGGGACAAATATTGAAAGTGATGGCCGTTTTCATAGTAATTGGCTAAATATGATGTACCCGCGTTTGAAGCTTGCGCGAAATTTATTGAAAGATGATGGTGTTCTTTTTATTAGTATTGATGATAATGAAGTACATAATCTTCGTAAAATATGCGACGAAATATATGGTGAAGATAATTTTATTGCTCAGTTGGCAGTACAATTAAATCCAAGAGGACGGAACTTAGATCAGTTTGTGGCGAAGACTCACGAGTCAATATTGATCATTTGTAAAAATTATTCATTGAACACAACCATGTTCGGTGTAGAAAAAGAGGGCAGAATGGTCGATGACTACAATCGAACAGACAACAGAGGAGCGCATAGATTACTTGGACTTAGAAATAGAAATCAGGCGTTCAACCCAATCACACGTCCAACCCTTTATTATCCCTTGTACATAAATCCTGATAATGGCGAAGTATCTATATCCAAAAGTGACGGATATAGCGAAGAGGTTTGGCCAGATGCGCCGGACGGCATCAAAACATGTTGGACTTGGAGTAAGGACAAGGTTATTTCGGATAACAAACTTTTGATAGCAGAAAAAACATCTGACGGATGGCGGGTATTTCGAAAGGATTATTTAGTTGGTGATGATGGTGAAACCGCTAAAACGTTAATCAAATCTGTATGGACTGAAAAGGAGATTAGTAATGACTATGGACGTGCAGCTATAAAAAATCTTTTTGGCAAATCCTTAATGGATTTCCCGAAATCACCGGAGCTTCTAAAAATTATTATAAACACTTCGGTAAAATCTAATGACATTGTTTTAGATTTTTTTGCAGGCTCTGCTACTACTGCCGACGCTTTAATGCAACTTAACGCAAACGATGGCGGTAACAGAAGATGCATTTCAATTCAACTGCCAGAGCCAATTACCGAAGACAATGAGGCCTTCAGTGAGGGCTATAAGAATATTGCGGATTTATCAAAAGAAAGAATTCGCCGTGCAGGTATAAGAATTAAAACTGAGGTAAAGGATCAATTATTTGATCTTAAAAAGGATTTGGATTTAGGATTTAAGGCATTTAGGTTAGACACCTCGAATATCAATGCGTGGGAAGGTAATATAGAAAATTTTGAGCAAAACCTGTTTAATTCTGCCAATAACATCAAAGAAGGCCGTAGTGAGGAAGATGTACTTTACGAGATACTACTAAAAAGTGGTTTGGATTTAAGTGAGAGAATTGAGGAAAAAGAAATTGGCGATAAAAAGGTGTACAACATTGGTTTGGGTGCCTTATTCATTTGCCTTTCAGATAACATTAGCACGGCAGTTGCCGAAGGCATAGGGCAATGGAAAGTGGAGCTTAACCCAGCAACCTGCACCGTAATTTTTAAAGACGCAGGTTTGACAGACGTAGAGAAAGCTAACTCTATTCAAATTTTAAAACGCTACGGTATAACCGAAGTAAATTCCATTTAACCGCAGGGCTCAATCTATGCATATAAAATTTGAAAGCGGACTTGATTATCAGCATGATGCCATACATGCCATAGTCGATATCTTTAAAGGACAGGAAACCTGTACCAGTAATTTCACGGTTTACTCACCGGCATACTTAGCCACTCAAAAAAACCTGGAGTACAACCAAATTGGCTACGCTAATAAACTGCAACTAACTGAAGGGCAAATATTAGATAATGTTCAAAAAATACAACTGCGGAATGGCTTAAAGCCATCTGTAAAGCAGGATGTAGAGATCAAGCATCTTGATTTCTCTATCGAAATGGAAACAGGAACAGGTAAAACCTACGTGTACCTGCGCACAATTATGGAAATGAATCGCCAATACGGGTTTACAAAATTCATTATCGTTGTGCCATCTATCCCCATTAAAGAAGGCGTTTATAAAAGTTTACAGATAACAGAAAGCCACTTTAAAGAGCATTACAATAACACCCCATATAAATATTTTATTTACGATAGTTCGCGATTAAATGATGTTCGGGATTTTGCTACTAACGATCAATTGCAGATCATGGTCATCAACATTGATGCCTTTAGCAAAAGCTTTGAAGATGAGAAAAATGAAAAAAAGACAGCGAACATCATTCATAGATATAATGACAAATTAGGCTATAAACCACTTCAACTTATACAAGATACCCGTCCTATTGTAATTATTGATGAGCCACAAACAACCTTAAGTACTCCCATACGAAAAAAGTCAGTGAAGGGCCTTAATCCTATGGCTGTATTGCGTTACTCTGCAACACATAAGGAGAAGGTAAACCAAATGTATAAGCTGGATGCCATTGATGCCTACAGCAAACAATTGGTTAAGCAGATAGAGGTTGCATCTGTTAAGGTTGACGGTGCTGCAAGCAACGGTGCCTATGTAAAATTGATTTCTGTCCAAAACAAAAAAGGCATTATTGCTAAGGTTGAAGTTGATGTTTTGAAAGATGGTGCCAGGAAAAGAAAAATTGTAGAAATTAAAAAACCGCAAGACCTTTTAGAGATTACGCATATTCAGGAATACGACGGTTTTCAGGTTAATGATATTTACACAGAAACGGGCAATGAATATATTGAGTTTATAAATGGTGAAGTTTTAAGGCTGGGCGAAACCCTGGGTACGATTGATGATACGCTGATTAAGCGGATGATGATCCGTAAAACTATCCAGGAGCATTTGGATAAAGAATTGAGGTTAAATCCTAAAGGAATAAAAGTATTAAGTCTTTTCTTCATCGACGCTGTTAAGCATTACAGGATATATGACGAGGATGGCAATGCACAGAATGGAGATTATGTATCTATTTTTGAGGAAGAGTATAAAAAACTAATCAAACTTCCCAAGTACAATTCATTATTTGCCGGGATTAATGACCTGGAAACAGAGGCCAATGCGGTGCATAACGGTTATTTTTCCATAGATAGAAAAGCTAAAACAAGTAACAAAAAAGAAAAATTTGAATATTATAAGGATACGAATGGTACAGTAGCTGCTGACGAAGATACTTACAACCTTATTATGAGAGATAAGGAATTACTGCTTAGTTTCGATTCAAAATTACGTTTCATTTTCTCACACTCAGCTTTAAAAGAAGGTTGGGATAACCCAAACGTATTTCAAATTTGTACACTTAAAGAAGCTGGTGCTTCTGAAGTGCGTCGCCGTCAGGAAATTGGCCGGGGACTACGTTTGGCGGTAAATCAGGATGGAGAACGTGTTAAAGGGTTTGAGATTAATACGCTCACCGTAATGGCGAGTGAGTCGTATGAAAACTTTGTTGAAAATTTGCAAAAAGAAATCGAAAAAGAAACAGGCATCGTATTCGGTCTTTTACAACCTCATAGCTTTAACAATATAACTATAGCAATGAATGGCACTGATCCTGTGTTTTTCGGACAGGAAAACTCTGCAAGTCTGTTTGATTATCTTATGTTGAAAGGTTATATCAACAATCAAGGCAAAGCTCAGGATTTGCTTAAAGAAGATTTAAGAACTGGCAACTTAGCATTGCCCGAAGATTTAGAAGATCATGTAAAAGCACAAATCACAGACCTTCTTAAACAAACCGCAGGCAGGCTGGAAGTCAAACGTAACGAGGACAAGCAAACCGTCAAAGTTAACAAACAAGTGCTACTTAGTCCTGAATTTAAAGAACTTTGGGATAAGATCAAATATAAAACTACCTACGCTGTAAATTTTAATTCAACTAAATTAGTACAAGCCTGCCAGGAACAAATAAGTAACCGTGTAATTGTAAGCCGCGGAAAATTGATCTATGAAAAGGCGAGTTTAAGTATCAACAAAGGCGGCATAAACATAGTTAATGAGCCAGAAACAGAGTATGGCATCATTAACCAAGAAGTTAAAGTTTTGCCGGACATTGTAACTTACTTGCAGAACGAAACTCAATTAACCCGAAAGTCTATAGTTGAGATATTGAAAGGCTGTACAAACCTCAAATATTTCAAATTAAATCCTCAGAAGTTTATCGAAGGATGCATTGAAATAATCAATGAGCAAATGCGCCTTCATATTGTTGATGGCATAGTTTATACCAAAACTGGCAATCACGATGTATACAGCCAAGAGCTTTTTGAAAACGAACAACTAACCGGCTATTTAAAAAGCAACATGTTAGCTTCTACAAGATCGCCTTATGAATATGTAATATATGATAGCGGTGTAGAATCCGAGCTTGCTAAAGAGTTTGAACGCAACAAGAACGTGAGAGTTTATGCCAAACTCCCTGGTTGGTTTAAAATTGACACACCTTTAGGAACATACAACCCTGATTGGGCCGTTCTTTTTGAATTAGAAGGGGTAGAAAAGTTATTCTTCATTGTCGAAAGTAAAGGTTCAATGGGTTATGAATTTTTGAGGCCCGCAGAAAAAGGTAAAATTGACTGTGGCAAAAAGCACTTTCAAGAGCTGGCATCCAAAACAGGAAGTAATATTGCATTGGAACATGTATCAAACATTGATGATTTTGTAAACTTTGCGATGGCGAAAACCATATAATGAACCGCAGAGCAGTAGTAAATGCTGATGGTTTTGCGGTGTATAAAAACGCAAGGTATGGTGCTGCAAGAGGGAATTTGTGTTTTGCGTATTCGAAATATGCGACAGCGATTTACTTAGAATTGATAAAACGAAATATAATAAGAATATTGTGTGATATTTTCAATAGCCTTATTATCAATGTATTCGCGGTTAATTAAATACTTGATTTCTATTTCAAGCTTTTTTCCCATCTTTTTGGTGTTTTGGCTGGTTAACGTTCTTAGCCATTTCAAAGAATTACATTTTTATCTCAACATTAATGCCAGCGCCGAGTTCAAAACCGGGCTCCGCATATTTTTTACGCAGCATGGCTTGCTTTTCATTTTTCTTGGTCTGATGCTGGTCTGCCGCTGGATACTACGTTTCGCCCAAACACATTTGAGTCCGCGTTCGATCGAAATCAAGGCAATCAAACCAGCGGACGTCAACTTTGTATCCGCTATCATCAGTTATGTTGCGCCTTTTTTTAAATTTTTCCTGGAGACGAGTCATGACTATATTTATGCAGGCGGCTATTTTTTATTAGCTGTAATTATTGCTTCCGTTACCTCAAGGGCTTATCATTATAACCTTACATTCAGCATATTTTTCCGTTACCGGCACTTTGAGGTTAGTACCACCAAGGATGTTACTTATTTAGTCCTCTCAAAAAAACAATTGGTAAATAAAAATAATTGACAACGATCGTTCATCTGACGGATTATATGCTGATAGAAACTCAAACAACCTAAAGCCATGCCCAACAACTTTTACGCGATATTAAATGATGATACGGTCAGGAATATTAATTTGACGCAACAGGTCATTCCGGCAATCGAACAAATTTTTACCACTTCAGGAGCAGATATATTGGACAAAGACCCGGTACTGTTTACGGGCAATTACAAGGTAGAGGAAGATGAGGTTTTGTATGTCACAATGCAATTGCCGGACAATGTTGCTGAAGTTGCAAACAATGCAATGGGGATACCGATCCTGGACCTCAACCAGGATACAATTCGGGTACTTTTTTGGTATGAAAACGGCACATATTATTTCCAAAATTTTGATAATCGTCGTTTGCTTCGCAACCGCAATGTGTTGATTTACAGTAATAATACCTATTCAAGGTTGGAGGATAACGCTTTTGTTGTTGAACCAACCATAAATGCCGTTTACCGGAACGGTCAATTTTACTTTCCAAACTATTTTAATGCCAATAAAATATTCAGTCTGGCTGATTATTATCATGAGGCCACAGACGACGAGATCCGCGATTTCGCCGCTGGCCCAAACGTGTCGCTGGATCAGGATTGGTTCCTCAAGTCTAACACTGTGATCCGAAAAAATATTACCCTTTTACAAAAAAGCAATGTGTTGGCTACTGCCGATACCAAGAAGATCAAGAGAAGTGCCTCCCGGCTGTTTAAGTTAATTATCGATCTTGATGCGACGGGCAAGATCATCTTTCCTAATGACCATAAAGCCACCAAAGATATCCTGACCTTTCTGAACGAACAATTTTTCAGAGGAGTAATCACGGGCAAACCATATCGGACCAGTAGTAAACGAGATATATAGAACCATGACAATTTCAAATTGCTGGCGGTCTGCCTTTAAAAGGCTCCGTTTTATATCGCTAATCGCTTTTGTTGTTGAAATAACTCAACCCCTGTAACGTTCGCGTAACGCTCGTTCAATCGATCACGTAGATTAAACAATCTTCGTTCTGATGAATCAACAATTTGTGAAAACAGACAAATTTGCACCTTGCCTATTTCAACCTTATTTTCATTCTCTATAGCTTGTATTGGTTGAACCTTTTCACTAAACGACTCACCAACAACAAAAGCATTGATGTAAGGTGAACCAATAAGCGTTCCGCAATTCACGAAATCCTCTACGTACCCTACTGCTTGGTTTCTTTCCTCTCGACCTAGCTTAAAACCGCCGCGTTTGAGTTCTATAATCAGTATTTTTTTTATAGAGCTTAATCCATTTTCATGGTCAAAATCAGTGGTGCCAGTAATTGAAAATGTAGAATTGCTCATAACTACGATATCCGGCCGCTTTCTATTATTGTTGAAAAAACTAACATCAAGCTTTTTGCCAAACACTTTTTCAACAGTTGTTTGAAGTTGTGAGTTAGATGAAAATTCCGGTGAATCGTATTCTGGTCCGAAGATCCATCTAGCACTTGCTACAAGTGGATGAAGCACATGTAATTCGTCGACATTAGGATCACCTGCTAATTTGCGGATGGCTTCAATCACTGAAATTCTTTTATCTATTTCATCCAATACTGTGAGCGCATCTTTGATACTCCAATTCTCAAGTAATTTATTTAATCCTTCTAAATCCTCACTTGACAGATTTGACAATTTTACCAATAGCTCATGACCACTTCTCGTCTTTTCCAAGTTGAGAACTGTTTCTATCGCAAGTGATATGGATTCTTCTTTGGCGGTTGGATTTGTCAAGGAAATATGTTTTAAGGCTTCATTGAACTCATATTTGCCAAGGGGGCTTAAGTCATTATATTCTTTTTTGTAAACGGATTTTAAGTTTTTCGTTGTCTCTTCGATGTTTTCCGCAGCAATTTTTGCAAAAAGATTGTGGACCACATCATTTATGGCAGTATATACATCATCAAGTTTTTTATGCTTTTTAAATCCTGTCCAATCCCCTTTAATGTAGTCAGCAAGATCCGTAGTTTCCACAACAACCGAATACCGTTTTGCCTCCTTTGATCTTCCGTCGAGAATCATCGTATTTCCTAATATCCATGAAGGTTCTCCTACCAAACGTCCGCCTTGCCAAATGGCAATACCTTGATAAAGCGTAGACCTTCTTGATTTTTTTGAATCTATCAAATTTACTTTTAAATTGATGTCATCTAAGTTAACTGGCACAGTTTCAATTAAACCTTGATGTTCCTCCAACTGAATTGTTTGTCGATTGATCGAAACAACAAATTTGGGATCATGTAAAAACCTTGCAGAAATTACTTCAAGTATATTATTTACATTAGGTAGATTTTTGGCGACTATAACTTCTAATTTTGTGCCAGCCCTTTTTGTTTTCTTAAATGTCTGTGATTTAATGATAAATGGTTGTTCCTCACTCTTAGTTGTTAGGACAAAAGTTGACTGAATTCCTTTTTTGTTGGTAACTACTTTGTATTCACTATTAAAGCAAAGTAAACCATGTCTGCCAATACCATTCCGTCCGTAAGCATATCTTTTTAAATCGATTCCTGAAGGGAATTCTACCATCTTTCCTTGGTGTTTAAGACGGTTGTAGCTTAATTTCATCCATCGGTTGTAGAACTCTTCTTTAGTCAAGCCAGCGCCATTATCTTCAATAGTCAACTTACCGCCTTTCTCAGACGGAATAAAGATTTTCACTTCCGTAGCGCCAGCGTCCCAAGCATTAGCGACAAGTTCTGTCAATGCAACATCTGGTTGGTTTACCAAATTGCCTAATGTTCTAACTAAATAATCTTCTTCGAAGAGTGATCCTTGTATAAAGCCGACGTCTGACATATCAAAAAAAAATCAATATAATAAGTTGAGCGGTTGTTGTCAACCTTCATTTTGATAAAAGCTAATTCAAAGAGGTTAATAAGTTAACTATTCACTGTGAAATCAATAGCGAATAGTTAGCTTTAAAATTCCTACTATAAAACTGCAACCAGACTTTAAAAATTTTATCATCTCATGCGGTTTTTCAAAGCGTCCATATCTTCTTTTAGTTTTCGCTCTACAACCTTTGCATATATCTGAGTAGTAGTAATTTTGGTATGCCCTAATATTTTACTTACTGTTTCAATCGGCACACCATTAGAAAGCGTAACGGTCGTAGCAAAAGTATGCCTGGCGATATGGAATGTGACATTTTTTGTTATGTCACAACGATCAGCAATTTCCTTAAGATAACTGTTTACTTTCTGATTAGATATTTTGGGGAATACGCGGCCATCATACAATGCGCGTTCATTGTCTCTATAATTATCCAAGATGGCTAAAGCCTTCGGTAATAATGGTACGATTACAGGTATAAGCGTCTTTTCTCTGCATGTCCTAATCCAGCGGTCGCCATCCGCACCAGTCACAATATGTTCCGGCTCAAGATTACTTACATCAACATAAGATAGGCCAGTATAACAGCAGAAGACGAACATATCCCTAACCATTTCGAGGCGCTCAATTCCAAACTTCTTTTCTTCAATAGCTTTTAGCTCAACCTCGGATAATTGCTCTCGGTTCACCTTTTGAATTTTGAGTTTATAAGTAGCGAATGGATCTGAATCTATCCAGTGGAGATTTACTGCCAAGTTGGTCATCTTTTTTAACCGGATGATGTGTTTCATCACGCCGTTGTTATTAAGCGGCTTTTGATGATCTTTCGGTTTGTGGTTACGCAAGAAAACTTCGAAGTCTTTTACGAACTTATAATTAAGCTCCCGCAGGTAAATGTCAGTAGCCTTATAATGCTCTTCAAGGAACTTCTTTAAATACCGCTGAGTAACGTAATAATGCTTAAGCGTACTCCATTTCAAATCAGAGGTAGCCGTTTCATTATGGTAGCTCATTAGGCTGCTGAGCGTGAAGGCTTCTTCCTTTTCTCCAAGAAAAAGGCTTTTGATCGATTTTGTGTCGATGAATTTTCCTTTCAATTGTAGTTCCTTATAGCAATTACCCAATTTCAGACGCACCTCTTCAAGAAATGCAGAAAGCTTCTTGACCTGCTCTCTTGTTCCTTTAGGGTACCCTTTGTCAACATCCCACATTTCTAAAGGAACATTTTCTTTCAATCCAATAAGGCATTTTTCCTTATTTACTGTTACTGCCGCGTATAGCGGAGCTTTACCATATTTCGCTTTGTAGGCCCTTACTACAAAATGAACTCTGAATGATTGTGTCGTTTTCATTGTTTTTCCTCTTTTTTAATGTCAACTGATGTAGCCAGCTACATATTTTGTGCATTTAAAGTGGTCGGTGAAACCTAATAACACCTCCGTAATCAACTGCTTTTCAACAGGTTGAACCAAAACTGAGCACCTAATTTAAAAACTTAAAAAAGGTGCTCAGTTAGGTGCTCAGAAGTTTGGCTTTCTTTGGGGTTAGGAAGGGTATAATTAATGAAAAAACCCTCTAAATAAGCTATTTAGAGGGTTTTTAGGTGTAGAACAAGTCTACTTTGTGCGCCCACCTGGGCTCGAACCAGGGACCAAAAGATTATGAGTCTTCTACTCTAACCGACTGAGCTATAGGCGCAGCTCTTGGGGTGACGGAAATTTTGTTTCCGGGTGCAAATTTAGATATTTGCGGCAATTACCCAAACACTATTTATGCAAAATATTAAAAACATCATATTCGATTACGGCAATGTTATCTTTAGTATTGATTTTGCCAGGGTGCAGCAGTCGTTCAAGGCGTTGGGCATCAGTAATGTAGATGAGTTTTTTGGTCACTTACAGCAAGACCCCATTTTCGACGCTTTCGACCGCGGACAAATCAATGCAGCCCAATTTCGCGAGCGTATCCGCGAAAAAGCCAACAACCCTGATTTAACCGATGATGAAATTGATGCCGCCTGGAATAGTATTTTAGTAGGCATTGCCGAAGGTAACCACGATTTGCTGCTGAAACTGAAAGACAAATACCGCACCTTTTTGCTCAGCAACATCAACGAAATACATTACGATTTCATCCTGAAATACCTGAAGAAGGATTTCGGCTTTGAAAATAACGACCACCTTTTCGAGAAAATTTACTACTCGCATTTTACTGGCAAGCGCAAACCCGAGATTGCCATATTTGAACAGGTACTGCACGAAAACAACCTGAACCCGACCGAAACTTTATTCATCGACGATAGTCCGCAACACTTAGCTGCTGCGCAAACCCTGGGCATTCAAACTTTTTTGATGAAAGCACCCGACACCATACAGGTCTTTGCCCAACGCGAACATTTGTTATAGCCCGCCAACAAAAAACGCCGGTTAAGCTGTTGCTCAACGGCGTTTCTGTTATGATAAAGACGATTAAATCTTTCTGCGCTTTTTCTCTTTAATAATCAGACCCAACTCGCGGCTCATCTGGCCGGCAATGGCGGTGTTTTCCTGAGCGCGTCTAAACAGGTAAGGCAATACGGCTTTAACCGGTCCGTAGGGTACGTATTTTACCACATTATAACCGGCGTCGGCCAGGTTAAAGCTCAGGTTATCGCTCATGCCCAGCAATTGCGAAAAATAAACATGCGGATGGTTATGCGGAATGTGGTGCTGGTTCAGCAAATCGGCCAGCAAACGGCAACTATCTTCATTGTGCGTACCGGCTACCAAGGCAATGCGGTCAATATGCTCTACGCAAAAACGGATGGCCTCGTCGTAATCGCGGTCGCTCGATGCTTTGTCGGGTTGGATGGGCGATGGGTAGCCCATTTCCTGCGCACGCTTGCGTTCTTTCTCCATATAAGCGCCGCGTACAATTTTGACGCCTAATAAAAACTCCTCGGTACGGGCCACATCAAAATCAACTTTTAACGAGGCCAGCTTGTCGTGGCGGTAAATCTGGTAAGTGTTATATATAATGGTTTTGTCGCGGTTAAAGCGGCGCATCATATTCAGCGCTAATTTATCCAGCGTTTTTTGTATCCAGCTTTCCTCGGCATCAATCATTACGGGTATGCTTGCCTGGTGCGCCTTTTGGCAAATGGCCAGTACCCGGTTTTGTACTTTTTGCCATTCTGCTTCTTCGGCTGCGGTTAGGGGAGTGCCGGCATCCAGCTTTTCTAACAAACCAAAGCGGCCCACGCCGGTTACTTTAAATACAGTGATGGGAATAGCAGGGTCGCCGGTGGCACGCTCGATGGTACGGATGATTTCGTCGCGGGTTTCGTCAAAAACGTGTTCTTCCTCTTCGCCCTCAACTGAGTAGTCAAGGATGGTGCCTACGCCGCCCGATTGCAGGTTTTTAATGGTAGCATTACACTCGGCAATAGTTTCGCCGCCGCAAAATTGTTTAAATATGGTGGCTTTAATAATACCCTTTATCGGCAAACCAATGTTCATGGCAAAGTTGGTTATGCCGGGGCCAATTTTTACTAACAAATTATTGTTGATAGCCGTAAAAAGCCAGTATGCACGTTTTAAATCGTTATTAGAGGCATGTTTAAAGGCAATCTCTGTATTTTCAAAAGATAGCGTTCCCCTTTCGGGTTGCGGTAAATCGGTACGTTGAGCAAGCATCGTGCAAAATTAGAAAATCAATCTATATAACTCATTTTCTACACTAATAGTTTATTTTTGCCGCCACCATGATTGAATTTAAACTAAACGGCGATTTTATCCCTCTAATACAATTATTAAAGGCCACCGGATTAGTGTATACCGGCGGTGAAGCACAAATAGTGGTTACCGAAGGCGAAGTGAAGTATAACGGCCAGGTTGATTATCGCAAACGCTTAAAAGTTAAAAAAGGCGATGTGATTGAATTCAGGTCAAAAAAAATTGTGGTGATATAATTATGGATACAATTGAAAGTATAGACTACCCTGTTGTTTTTAATGAAACTCTTACCCAACTGGTAAATTTTATTGAACAGGGTAACTACACGCGTTTTTTTATTTTAACAGACGAACATACTGGCGAGCATTGCCTGCCCCTGCTGCAAAGCCGTTTAGAGCATTTAAACGACCGGTATGATGTGATAGAGGTTAGTGCGGGAGAAGAAAGCAAGAACATTGATTTTTGCTCGGGCATTTGGAAAATGCTGATTGATTTTGGTGCCGACCGTCATAGCCTGATGATAAACCTGGGCGGCGGCGTGATAGGAGATATGGGCGGTTTTGCCGCTTCGACTTACAAGCGCGGTATTGATTTCGTGCAGGTGCCAACTACCCTATTATCGCAGGTGGATGCCTCGGTAGGGGGTAAAACAGGTATCGACTTTGATAATCTGAAAAACATCATTGGTACGTTTACCTCACCCAAGGCAGTTTTTATTGAGCATGCGTTTTTAGAAACCCTGCCATCACGCCAGATTTTATCCGGCTATGCCGAGATGCTGAAACACGGCCTGATACAGGATGCTAATTATTGGAACCAACTGAAAGCTTTAGGTTCGCCGCTGCAATTGCCAACAGCCGAGTTAGTATATCAATCGGTTGCCATCAAAAACAAGGTGGTAGTGGCCGACCCGTTTGAAAAAGGTTTCCGTAAGTGTTTAAACTTTGGCCATACCATCGGCCATGCGGTTGAAACTTATTCGCTTCAGAACGACGAAAATCACCTTACCCATGGTGAGGCTGTAGCTATCGGCATGATTTGCGAAGCCTGGCTGTCTCACAAAAAAGCCGGCTTAAGTTTGGATGAACTGAACGAGATTACCGAGGTTTTAAACAGTCTTTATCCTAAATATGAACTGGACAATTCGTGCCACTCGGTGCTGCACGCCCTCATGAAAAAGGATAAGAAAAACCAGGGCGACGACATTAACTGCACTTTATTGCACCGAATAGGTGAGTGCAGCATTGACCATATCTGCAGCGAAGAAGAATTGTGCGACAGTTTGAGTTATTATAGCAAGCTGAATAAGCACGTAGCTGAAGTGTAAGGTTAACTTTATGGGTTTCGGCCCGCACTGTTTGCCGAAGCATGATTTTGCAGCGGGCAATAAAATACAAATCCCCGAACGTTCAGGCGTTCGGGGATTTGTATTTTATACAGTGTAGTGCAATTAGTAAACACCGTCCAGATCCATAGAACGCACAATTTTTACATGCCTAAAGGCGCCCGCTTCCGACCATTCATTATCGTAATTTAATCCATACGGCCAAAAGTGGCCTCCACCACCGCTAATTTTACTGTTTTGAGTTTCGAAGGCTTTAATGGCAGCAATACCGTTTGCTCCACTATAAGTACCGCCATCAGTCAAGTTCGACCAGTTACCGGTTTGGCCCACGCCATAACAATGCCCCATCTCGTGCATAGCGGTGCGGGTACTTTGAAAGCTCGGGTTGGCACCAAAGCGGATGTTACCAATCACATTGGCATCTGCAGTAGGCACGCCCGGATTATAGCTTACGTTAAGCATGCGGGCTTCCCAATCGGCTCCGGCATTGTAGCGGGCACAGGCATCATTCATGGCATTTGTAATACGCGTAACAGCATCGGCAGGCACGCCCTCGGTTGATGTCCAATGCCATGTTACTTGTCCGTTATATTTAGTTTTGGCTAAAATCCATTGCTGATTTTCACCGCTGCCGCTGGTTTGCAAGCTTACCTCGCTGCCATCATTTAATGCCGACTGCGGTACCTCAAGTGCTTTGCCATTGGCTCTGTTTACAATAAGATAATGCCCGCTGCCCGATGTTGTAAATTTCCATTGCTGGTTAGTGGCGCCGGTGTAGTCACTAGCAGTTACGGTGTTTGCATCGGCACCTTTAGTGGCTGTAAGGGCACGGTTGTTTTGACTATTAATAATGCTGTAATAATTGCCCTTCAACAAATGTAAAATCCACTGCTGATTAGCTGCACCGGTACCTCCGCTCTGCGTTATTTTATTTTGGTCAGTACCCTCCAGACTTTTGGCGCTATTGCAGTTCATAATATAAAAAGTACCGTTAGTTACCGTTTGAGGAGGTTCGATAGCCAATATGGTTTTCGACTGTTTGGACGAAAGGTTTGCGGAATGCAAAACGGGGATTTGGTCATGTACTGCAATCCGGTTGTCGTTATTGGCAAATTGCCCCATGTTTAATGCCGTAAAGAACATTAAACCGGTGTACTTTGAGTTTAAAACAGGAAATCTCATTTCAAAATAATTAGTTTGGTTAAGTTGTTATCATGTGATTGACGGTCGATTCAAGTGTTCTGAAGCTACTTTGTTGTGCTGTCTTGTACCTGCTTTTATTTATGCTCGTAACCAAAGCTGGCTCAATAGTGAGCAGCAAAGACTATCAATGCATGCATTTTTAGCCAATCGGACAGCCATTATTGCCACAGGAAGAAGATATGAAGAAGCACTTGTCTTAAAAAGACCGTTTACAATTGTTTACGATTCCAAATTTAAAGGCACTGATGAAATGGTGCAAAGCATTTTATAACCAGTTTGTGTCTTATTTTAACCTTTGCGGAAAATAATATTTCGTCATGTTTTGTATTGAGGTGGATTACAATGTAGCGTTTGGATCAAGTTTAACTAAACTTAGCCTACTTTAAACCGCTAATAATTACTTTTTGATCTTTAGCAATTTGCGGTTTGTATCGGAAATTCGGTAACATTGAGTGAGGGCCATAAACCACGAATCCCCAAATGAATAATATTCGGGGACTCGTGGTTATATAAAAAACTCTGATTAATAAACGCCGTCTAAATCCATTGAACGTACAATTTTAACGTGGCGGAACGCATTAGTTTCAGACCATTCCGAATTTTGATTCATGCCGTAAGGCCAGAAATGGCCGCCACCCGAGTTTAAATTACTGGTTGGTGTTTCAAAGGCCCTAATGGCTGCCGTGCCATTGGTGCCTGAATAGCCGCCACCGTTAGTTAAGCTGTACCAGGTGCCCGACTGTCCGACACCATAGCAATGCCCCATCTCGTGCATCGCAGTACGCACATTCTGAAAACCCTCACTTGCACCAAACCGCATGTCGCCATTTATATTGGCTTCGGCAGTTGGAACTCCGGCATTGTAGCTTACATTGATTGTGCGTGCGTCCCAATCTGCACCGGCGTTATATCTTGCGCAGCAGTCATTCATGGCATTGGTAATACGGGTAACAGCATCGGCCGGAACGCCGTCGGTTGAGGTCCATCTCCAGCCCAGTTGGCCATTGTATTTAATTTTTACCAGAACCCATTGCTGGTTTTCGCCACCATAGTAGCCGTATTGGTTAACATCTCCGCCGTCGTCAAGCGAAGATCCCCATAAATCAAGCGCCTTGCCGCTCGCACGGTTTACAATACTATAGTTACCACTGCCTACACTGGTAAACTGCCATTGCTGATTGGTAGCACCGGTGTAGTCATTAATTTGAATGTTGCCGCCGTTGTTATTGTCTGCAGCAGTGAGTGCCCGATTGCTCTCCACACCTATAATACTGTAATAGCCACCTGTCAACGCGGTTAATTTCCATTGTTGGTTGGTACCGCCGGTACCGCCCCACTGCCATACGCTGGTATTGTTCCCATTCTGGCCGCCGGGTACATCTATCACTTTAGCGCTTTTTTTACTCATTAAATAGAAAGTGCCATTGGCTGCAGTTTGCGGCGTTTCGACAGCCAGAATAGCTTGTACACCTTTTTTAGCTGCACTTACCTGGTTTTCGGCAGCGCCTTCGCTGCTGTCTGCAATTTGGTTGTAGTCTTTTTTGCAACTGGCGCAGCTTAGGGCGGCAAGCAACATTAAACCTGCATACTTCAAGTTTAGAATAGAAATTCTCATAAAATAGAAATTGGTTTGGTTAAGTTGGCATTTTATGCGACTGCCAGTATTGTTGGTTGTCCCAAAGGCATAAAATTTTTGGTAAGCCAAAAATCTTTGGGTTTATTTTCGTGTAGCCTCACGGGTTAGGATGAGCTACTCAGAACAAATTATTAAGCATTACAATTCACTGGGCAGTACAAATGCGTACTGTCATGTGATGAATGTTTGAGAATAAAATATATTATATGAGAGTTGGTTTAACTCTGTTGTATTAGATCAGCGGTTTATAATTGAGCCTTGGTTTACACCAAAGTTAGTGGGTGGTTATTTTATAATTAAATCATATTTTAGCCACTACTAGTCTTATTTTAACCTATGGGATATTTGTATTTTCTCATAGATTAATCTTACTAGCTGTCAGATTTTACGGTGCTAAACTTTATCAGCATGCTGAAATATTATTTCTGATATGTGTTGGGGTATTTATATTTGCTTAACCTAAAATATTATGCAACCCATCAGTACATGTATATGGTTTAATAACCAGGCCGAAGAAGCAGCGGCGTTTTATACCGACATATTCCCTCAAACTAAAGTGAGCAATGTAATGCGTTATGGCCATGGGATGCCCGGCGAACCGGGTACGGTGATGGCCATGACCGTAGAGTTGAACGACCGGGATTTTATATTACTGAACGGTAATTCGGGTTTTACTGCGCCCGGGCCTGCTATTTCATTTTTTATCAAGTGCGATACCCAGGAAGAGGTTGATCATTATTGGGATAAACTAGTAGCGGGTGGTACGCCAATCCGTTGCGGTTGGTTAACCGATAAATATGGCATTACCTGGCAGGTGGTGCCCGTAAAGATGTCGCAGCTGATGCAAAGCGGTAATGCGCAAAAATCGCAAAAGGTAGCGCAGGCGATGATGAAGATGGTAAAGTTAGACATCAACGAATTACAGCGCGTTTTTGACGAGGCGTAAATAAGTAATTATAACAAAATACGCACTGCTATATATTTTTTACTTTTTCTATTGACAATTAAATTTTATCTCGTAGTTTTACCGCCAGCAATACAACAATGAAGTTAAACAACGCATTCGGTTTTGGTTTCTATTACTTTTACTTTAGCAGTAAGAGCCGGGACTGATATGCTTAACAAAGACATATAAACAAACTAAAAAGTCCCGGCCCAACAGCCGGGACTTTTTTGCTTTAACAGGGTTATGGAAAGTAAAATGCCACGAGTGGCCATACAGGGTATCCGCGCCTCGTTTCATGAAGAAGCGGCTTTTAAGTACTTCGGTACTAACATCCAAACGGTGGAATGCAATTCGTTTAAGCAAACCTTCGAGGCGCTTAAAAATAACGAAGCCGACTACCTGGTGATGGCTATCGAAAATAATATTGCCGGTAGCATCTTGCCCAATTACTCGCTGCTCATGAGCTACAACTTTCCTATTGTGGGCGAGGTGTATCTGCCTATACAGCTTCATTTTTTAACCTTGCCCGGTGTAAAGTTTGAGGATATCAAAACGGTAATTTCACACCCTATTGCCCTGCGCCAGTGCGTTGATTTTATTGATGAGTACCCGCAGCTTAAAGTGGTTGAAAGTAATGATACTGCTGCTTGTGCTAAACGGGTGCACGACCAGCAACTTACTGATACCGCGGCTATTGCCAATAGCCTGGCCGCCAAGCTGTACAACCTGGAAATTATGGAGCGCCGCATCGAAAGCAACAAAAAGAACTTTACCCGTTTCCTGATTTTTACCAGTCATGAAAATGCCGGTAAGGTTAAAGCTAACAAAGCATCTTTATGCTTCCAGGTAGCTAACCAAGCCGGGGCTTTAGCCAAGGTGCTTAACATTTTGGCCGAGCAAAATATCAACATGAGCAAAGTACAAAGCATGCCCATATTAGGCAGGCGTAACGAGTACAATTTTTATGTAGATATTGAATGGAACGAAACCAGCAATTATGATACTGCCATTCGCCAGATACTCAAATACACACAAAACTTTAACATTTTAGGTGAGTACGAGCGGTACGAGGAGCCTGTTCATTAAAGTCGGTAAGACCGTTAGTGGGACAGAGACAAGAAAAAGCAATCAAAAATAAAATAACCCCATAAAATAATTTACTACCGGACGCTGTAGCAACAAACGCCCGGACAAACCCCAACACTATGAAACTTGATTTGAAAGTAGAGCCGCTTAACAACTGGATTTCGGCTAAAAAAGAACCTTTATTAATTGCCGGTCCATGTAGCGCCGAAACTGAAGAACAATTAGTAGCAACGGCTCATTTACTGGCCAACACTGGCAAAGTAACTGCCCTGCGTGCAGGTATCTGGAAACCGCGTACCCGTCCGGGAGAGTTTGAAGGTATTGGCAGCATTGGCTTGGAGTGGTTAAAGCGCGCTAAAGCCGAAACCGGTTTACCTACTGCCGTTGAGGTGGCTAACGGTAAACACGTTGAAGAAGCTTTAAAAGCCGGTGTTGATATTTTTTGGGTAGGTGCCCGCTCAACTGTCAACCCTTTTACCGTGCAGGAAATTGCTGACGCCCTGCAAGGTGTTGATATTCCGGTAATGGTTAAAAATCCGGTTAATCCCGATTTATCATTATGGATTGGTGCTTTAGAGCGTATCAACCGTGCTGGTGTAACTAAACTGGCGGCTATTCACCGTGGTTTTTCATCGTTCGAAAAAACTGCTTTTCGTAACGAACCGATGTGGGATTTAGCCATCAACTTAAAGACCCATGCGCCTGAGTTGCCTATCATTTGCGACCCAAGCCATATTTCGGGTAATCGCGAACTAATCCCTTACGTGTCGCAAAAAGCACTGGATTTAGATATGCAAGGCTTGATGATTGAGTCGCACATTGACCCGTCTGTTGCCTGGACTGATGCCAAACAACAATTGACTCCAGCTGCTTTAAGCGATTTGATGGACCGCCTTACTTTACGTAAACCTGAAGTAGCCAGCACCGAGGTAAAAGATAAGTTAGCCGAACTGCGCGACAAGATTGATAAGATTGACGACCTGGTAATTCAAAAGATGGCCGAGCGTATGAAAATTGTAGAACAGATTGGTAACTACAAAAAAGATAACAGCATCACCATTTTGCAAGTAAACCGTTGGGACGAAATTTTGCAAAAACGTACTAACTATGCAAAAGCTTTGAATTTAAACCCGGAGTTCACCGAGAAAATGCTGGAGTTGATTCACGGCGAATCTATCCGTAAGCAAACCGAAATCATGAACAAAGGCCAGGGTACTACGCCAGTTCATGAGCAATTAACGCATTAATAGCCCTTAGGCTTGATTGGTTTTGGTAAGCAGTGGCTTAAGCTAAATTATGCTTCATGTACTGCTTGCCATAACTTTTATTTTACCTAACAGCTTTTAATCAATTATGTCTAAAAATATTATTGTTAGCCGCAGTCACAAATCGGTTAACACCACTATACAACTTACCGGGTCTAAAAGCGAGTGCAACCGTGCATTGGTTATTGAAGCGTTGAGCAAAGGTAAAGTGCAGGTGACTAACGTATCGGATGCCGCGGACGCCGTAACACTTTCCGGCATTTTACGTGAGCCTGCCAATGCAGGTTCGGGTAATGAAACAGCCCCGGCTGCTTCGGAAGTTACCGTAGTAAACATTGGTCCTGCCGGCACGGCCATGCGCTTTTTAACTGCCTTTTTTACCTTAAAGGAAGGCGAAGTGCTGCTTACGGGTACCGAGCGGATGAAGCAGCGCCCGATTGGTATTTTAGTAAATGCGCTGCGCCAATTAGGTGCCGACATTATTTATGCCGAGCAGGACGGCTTCCCGCCATTGCATATCAAAGGCGGTTTTGAGCAAAAAACAAATCAAATTACCATTAAAGGCGACATCAGCAGCCAGTATATTACCGCGTTGCTGCTCATCGCTCCCAACCTGCCGCAAGGGCTGGAGTTGCACATCGACGGTGAGCTAACATCCCGCCCATATGTAGAAATGACTTTGAGCATGCTGCAACAAGCGGGCATACAGCACACCTGGACTGATAACGTGATTGGCATTGCCCCTCAGGAGTATCGTGAAACCAGCATTTGGGTAGAACCTGATTGGAGCGCGGCATCATACTGGTATTCTGTTGCTGCCTTAGCTGACGAGGCAGAACTGTTTTTGCCCGGGTTAACGTCTTACAGCTTACAGGGCGATAGCGTAATTACCGAACTGATGGCTAACTTCGGCATCACGTCTCAATTTAAGGATGGCGGCGTTTACCTGCGTAAAGACCCCAAACCGGTCGTGCGCAAGATATTCGACCTGAAATCGTGCCCCGACCTGGCGCAGACGTTAATAGTGGTGTGTGCAGCCTTAAATCACGAGGCCACCTTTACCGGTTTGGAAACTTTAAAAATTAAGGAAACCGACCGTGTTGCCGCTCTGCAAAACGAACTGGGCAAAATGGGTGTTAAACTGATTGAAAAAGGGCTGGTGTACAAACTGGATTGCAGCGAACGCTTCATTCCTGAGCGCATCACCATCAAAACTTACGAAGACCACCGCATGGCGATGGCCTTTGCACCACTGACCCTCATCATCCCCGAAGTAGAAATTGAAGATCCGCAGGTAGTCGAAAAATCTTACCCCGCCTTTTGGCAGGACTTCGAAAAAGCAGGGTTCTCGGTTAAGTCTGTTTAGAATCAAGAATACAGAGTCAGGAATCCAGATAAACGAAAGTGAACTTTAATGTCTTGATTCTTGACTCTATATTCTAAAATCTAATATTCCAGTCTATTCTCTTTCCGGTGTTGCTGGTAAATAGTTTCCAGGCCCGGTTTTACATGCTTAATCAGGAATATCCCTGTACCGTGCTCGCGTGCTAAAGGGTTTTCTACGATGCCTACGGGGCGGTAGCTTTTTGCTACAGGCTGCAGGTCGCTTACATCATTATCGTCACTTACATAAATCATGTAGTCGGCGTTGAGTTTTTCGGGAGCCCATAAGGCAAAGCTGCTGTTGAGGCATACCACTTCGGGTAGTTGGTATCGGTTTCGATATACATGTAAAGCGCCTGCCTCGCCGTAATTATCTGCAAAAATAACAGTGCGTTGTTGTTGTGCCGGTGTCAGTTGATGGTATATGGTATCCGTTTTTCGGGCCATTTCATCCCATCCAAGCATGTCGGCATAGTCTTGGGTTGTGCGGTGCTTTTTGTGGTCTCCCCAAGTGATGGCAAAATTCATAAACTTCAGATGCTGACGATAGTAATCAAAAAAGGCGAGAGCCTGGTTAATGGATAAAACCGGAAGCACGACTGGCAGAAGTAACAGGTTAGGCGCTATCATCAAGATGGTAGCAACAATTCGTAAAGCGATATTTTTAAGCCAGTGTTCAATGCCTGCGCCACCGGCTGCAAACAGCATCGGGTAGGCGGCCAGCAGGTAGTAGGCTTTGCCGTTCATCTTTAACAAAAAGGCAAAAACCAGTAAGTAAGCTATACCCACAAAGCGGTATTTGGTAAACTTTGGATGAAAGAGCAATACCAGTAAACCTACTATCCACACAATTACTGCCGTGCCGTGCAATAGGACTTGCGGTATTATAAAATCGGCAGGTTTGACATATTTTAATTGTTCTTGATTCAGCTTAGTCATGTGAACAACCACCGGCCAATGATGGGCGTATTGCCACCATAGGTTGGGCAAAAACAACAGGATGGCTATTGCTACAGCTATGGCGGTTTCTTTGCGCCATAATAACCGGCGCTGTGGCGTAAGTAATAAGGCTAATAATAATGCACCGGTAAAAAAGGCCATAGTGTATTTGGTGAGTAAGCCTAAGCCAATGACCAGACCCAAAAGGTATAAATACTTACTGTTCTCGCTGTTTACATATTTTACGCACAAATACGCGGCTAACAACCACCACAATTGGTCGAAAACCACCGGCTGGAACAAATATCCGCTGGCAGCCATGCCCAGCGAAAACAGGATACATAAACAGGCCAGCGTGATGGCAAAGCGTTTACCGCCCAGTTCAATGGTCAGTAGGCCGGTAAACCAGATGATGAGCAGGCTGGCCATAGCCGGAAATATTCGCGCGGCCATTACGCTGCTGCCCAAAAGGGCGGTACTTATTTTCGCCAGCAAAGCAATCAGCGGGGGCACTTCCATATAGCCCCAGTCTAGGTGGTCGCCCAGTGTAAGGTGCAGTAATTCGTCGCGATGAAAGCCGTAATGGTTGCCGGTTAATATCACCAGTAATACTTTCAGCGCAACAAATATCAATACAAAAGCTTTTAATGGCTGAACGGGTTGTGGTTGAGTGCTTTGCATAAATGGTTCGGGCTTATAAGCTAAAAGTAATCAACAAAAAGTAATTTGCCGTATTAATGAATAGAGACTATGAAAGTTCATGTCAAAAATATGGTATGCCATCGTTGTAAACTGGCTGTTGAACAGGTGTTGACCAGCAGCGGCTACCATGTGCAGCAGGTAGAGCTGGGCGAAGCGACCATTAACGAAGATTTAAACACTGAGCAGCTAAAAGCTTTGGATGCACAATTAAAACATTTAGGTTTTGAGCTGATAGACGACCGCAAGGCCAAACTGGTGGAGCGGATTAAAAATCTGATTATTGACCGCGTGCACCACCACCAGGATATATTGAGCATCAATTTATCCGATTACTTAGCGGAAAAGCTTCATTACGAATATAATTACCTGAGCAATTTGTTTTCAGAGGCGGAGGGCACTACGATTGAGAAATATTACATCAGTCAAAAAATAGAAAAAGTAAAAGAGTTGCTGATTTATGACGAATTAACGCTAAGCGAAATAGCTTACCGTATGGGTTACAGCAGCGTGGCTTATTTATCTAACCAGTTTAAAAAAGAAACCGGTTTTACGCCGAGCTATTTTAAAGCCATCAAGGAAAACAAACGCCGCAATATAGAAGAACTGTAAATTTTATAAATCAATCCGGTAATTGTGTAAAGCGGCGGCCTGGCGTAGCCGTACCTTTGTAGAGTAAATATTAAAGATATGAAACACACCTACGCAGTAACCGGCATGACTTGTGCCGGCTGCCAATATAAAGTACAGCACCTTCTTTCGCAGGTTGACCACGTAAAAGAAGCCAGCGTTGATTTAGAAAAAGGGCAGGTAACGGTGGATATGGACCAGCATATTGCTACACCTACCTTGCAAGCCGCATTAAAAGAATATCCTAAATATCAACTGACCGATGCACCCGCTGTTGCCAGCCCAATTAGCAGTTCGTCAGTAGAGTCTGTAGAAGCAAAGTCGTGGTTTGAGACTTATAAACCTATTGTGCTGATATTTGGCTACATCACACTTGTATCTATAATTGCCGGTTCTACCTTAATTGGGTTTAACGAGTTGCTGGCTATGCGGGTATTTATGGCGGGCTTCTTTCTGGTGTTTTCGTTTTTCAAGTTGCTTAACCTGGATGGTTTTGCTGATAGCTACGCCATGTACGATGTGATTGCCCGGCGTTTTAAAGCCTGGGGCTATTTGTATGCCCTTATCGAGTTGGCCTTGGGTATTGCTTATGCAGCCGATATTAGTCCGGTGGCTACCAATATTATAACCCTGGTGGTGATGTCGGTAAGTATTATCGGCGTATTGCAAACCGTGCTCAATAAAAGAGCTATTCAGTGTGCATGTTTAGGCGGCGTATTTAACTTACCCATGAGTACCGTAACTATTATTGAAGATGGTTTGATGATACTGATGAGTGCCATTATGCTGTTTATGTATTAAGGCAGATATGAATATAAAACACCAAGGGCAGCTATTTGCGATATAGCTGCCCTTGGTGTTTTTATGGTGTTGTTATAATTTAATTACAACTTGCTGTTTTTATTTCTGAGCCAGTGGTCGGCTACTACTAAAGCGGCCATGGCCTCCACAATAGGCACGGCGCGGGGTACCACGCAAGGATCGTGACGGCCTTTGCCTTGTATCTGGGCGGCGTTACCTTCGGCATCGATGGTGTTTTGGTTAGTCATAATGGTGGCTACCGGCTTAAAGGCTACCTTAAACTCAATAGGCATCCCGTTACTGATACCTCCCTGTATACCTCCCGAAAAATTGGTGCGGGTTTTAACTTCGCCATCTTCGTCTTTAACGAAAATATCGTTATGCTCCGAGCCTAACATTTCGCTGCCGGTGAAGCCCGAGCCGTACTCAAAGCCGTGTACGGCGTTAATGCTCAGCATCGCCTTGCCTAAATCGGCGTGCAGTTTATCAAACACCGGTTCGCCCAAGCCTACAGGGCAGTTAGTAATGGTACAGCTTACCTTGCCGCCAATGGTATCACCTTGCTTGCGTACCTCATCAATGCGGGCAATCATTTCTTCGGCGGTAGCCGGGGCGGCGCATCGTACAATATTAGCCTCTCTAAGCGCTTCA
>CAXYKR010000344.1:0-9753 GCA_964277815.1 uncultured Mucilaginibacter sp.
CCAGCCTTCGGCGCATAAAAAAAGTGCAAGAAAAGCTACAAGCAGCACGTTATTTAAAAGATTCCGCTTTTTAGCAGGTTCTTTGCTTAAAGTATCGGTATTCAAAGTAATGTTGTTAGCGAGTGATTGGTTTTTTCTATTACAAACAGCCACTTAATTGGTTTGGAAAAATAGGCGGTATAGCACTTGCAGGAGTATTAAATTTTACAGATGCTGTGCTTAAATTTACATGCACTATCTTTGCCCGGATATGAAAAAGCAACTTGCATACCTCGTTATAGCCACTGGTTTGGCATTAACGGCCTGCGAATCAAAAGAAAAGCCCAAAGCCGACAGTGCCGTAGCTACCAAGCCTACCGATACTATAAAGCCTTTAGCCCATCCAACCGCTCCGGCCGGCGTTAACGGGCATTTACTGGGTGTTTGGTACGACGAAACCCTGAAAACCGAACAAGGCCACCAGATAGCTTACGAGATCATCAGCTATAATGGCAAGGTGTTTATACAACCGATCGCATTTTCGGGTAAAAAGTTGCAGGTAAGCGATATGCCCGAAATTAACCCCGAATCGGCCGTAGAACTGAAGAAAAGCAAAGGTGTTTACATCAACGCCAACGAGCCTAACGAAATTTACAAGGTCGACAAAAAAGGCAACCTGCTCATTTACGACAAAACCGGTTTGATTGCCTCGTTTAAAAAGGTGATGTAAGGATGAAGTATTTGTCGTTGATGCGTTTGAAGTGTTTTGGGTAGATAACAGGCATCAATAAACTGATGCAATAATGCTGTATATCCATAAACTGCCGTTACGTACGGTTGGTTTTTGGGTAGACAGCATTAAATAACAGAGCGAATGACTAAAGTACATTCTTAAACGGGTCGGCAAAAAGCTCTTGCCTTTGGTAAGCTTCCATCTCCTCGTTGGTAATAAGACAGGCGTTCAACTCATCCATTAAAGCAGGTTTGTCAATGTTTTGACCAATAAATACCAGCTCATTGATGCGGTCTCCAAACTGGGCCGACCATTTTGATTCGATTAATTGCTGGTTGTATACAAAGTCGGGGTATTGTATACGCTCTTCGTAAGTCATGGATGCCCACCACACCCCGGCATGGTCAATCCTCAATGAACCTCCCGCTTGCGAAAAATTGATGGCCTCGTTACGGCGTGATGCCAGCCAGAACAGCCCTTTAGCCCTGATAATGGTTGAGGGATAATCTACATCCAAGTAATGCCATAACCGTTCCGGGTGAAACGGTTTTTGCGACCTGAACACCACCGAGCCGATGCCATAATTTTCGGTTTCAGGCACATGCTCATTTTCTAACTCTTTTATCCAGCCTGCGGCCTGCGAGGCCTTGTCAAAATCAAACAAACCTGTATTCAGTACCTCACGTAATTCGACTTTTCCAAACTGACTTTCTACCAAACGGGCCTCAGGGTTCAGTTTTTGGATGAGGGCTTTCAGCAGGCCCAAATCATGCGGTTTGATTAAGTCGGTTTTATTCAGCACAATCACGTTGGCAAACTCAATCTGGTCGGTCAGCAGGTTAACAATGGTGCGCTGGTCGGCAGGGTCATCCGTAAGCAGGCGGTCGGCAAGCTTGTCGGTGCTCACATAATCGTTAAAAAAATTAAAGCAGTCAATCACCGTTACCATCGTATCCAGCGTGCTGAAACGGCTCAGGTCTATGTTTTGGTTGTCATCGGCATAAGTAAAGGTTTGCGCCACGGGGATGGGTTCAGATATACCTGTGCTTTCAATCAGCAGGTAGTCAAACCGGTTTTCGATTGCAAGGCGTTCAACCTCAATCATCAGGTCTTCGCGCAGGGTACAGCAAATGCAGCCGTTGCTCATTTCTACCAGTTTTTCTTCGGTGCGCGACAAAGTTTGCTCATTGGCTACCAGCATGGCATCAATGTTAACCTCGCTCATGTCGTTTACAATAACGGCCACCCGCATGTTTTCTTTGTTGTGCAAAATGTGGTTAAGCAATGTAGTTTTACCGGCACCCAAAAATCCGCTGAGTACGGTAACTGGTAATTTTTTAATCATGCAAAAAATATTGAGCAGCAAAACTATCATTCTGATTTTTTAAATGCAACAATGTTGCAATAAATATTGATATTTGTGCCATGTTATCTTCAACACTCCGCAAAAGGCTCGATCATTTGGGTATAGGTGTGGCCGTTTTGTGTGCCATACACTGTGCCCTGCTGCCAGTAATTATCACAATGCTGCCCATGTTTGGGCTGAGGTTTCTGGCTCATCCGCTACTGGAGATGGGTATTATTTTGCTCTCGTTAATTATTGCGCTCGCCTCATTAAGCAGGTCGTGGCGCAGGCATCGTAGCTGGTTGCCCGGCGGTTTGGTAATAGCAGGTTTTACGCTGATTTTAACAGGGCATTTTGGTGTTCCCGAAGCCACAGAGTGGCTATTTTTAACTGCCGGTAGTACCCTGGTTGGAGTTGCGCATTTAGTAAACTGGCGTTGCAGCCGAAAATGTACTCACATAAAATAATCGCCATTGCTTTAAAAGATTTATTTTAAATGCAATAAAGTTGCAATTGTAAAGTTCTAAATCTAAATTCGTAGTCATGATGCTGCCGGTTATAAAAAGATTGAGATGGTGCCTGTTTTTGTTTTTGTCGATGTTGCAGCCTGCCTGCAAGCATAAGCAGGTTAATGCGCAAAGCGTGTTTCGGCAATACCTGAAAGCCCACCAGGTCAAAGTTAATACAGATAGCCCGAGGTAAATTATGGTAGGCATTAGTGCTGTCAATCATCAATTTGGCCAAGTGTCGCTTCGTTTTGCCGATTGGACGATACAGCAGGGCGAGCAATGGCTTTTGTTGGGCCAGTCAGGTAGCGGCAAAACCACGCTCATTAATATCATCACAGGTTTGCTAAAACCCGCTGCCGGCGAGGTGCACATCAATCAAACGCCGATTTATAAATTATCAAACGCCGAGCTCGACAAATTCAGGGGACGGCATATCGGTATAGTTTTCCAGCGTCCGCACCTGGTAAAAAGTTTAACCGTTGGCGAAAACCTGTTATTAGCGCCTTACTTTGCCGGTTTAAAGCAAGACCATGCGCGGGTAATGGAAGCTTTATCGTCGTTAAACATGGCCGATAAAGTTAACAGTTACCCTACGCAGTTAAGCCAGGGCCAGTTGCAACGTGTTGCCATTGCCCGTGCCGTCATAAATAAACCGGCGTTGCTGGTTGCCGACGAGCCTACCTCCAGCCTGGATGATAAAAATACCGAAGCCGTGTTGGATATTCTGATTAGTCAATCGCGGCTCAATCAATCAACACTCATCGTATCTACCCACGACAAACGTATAAAAGAGCGTTTAAACCAACACTATATTCTGGATTGATGAACGCCCTGCAAATAAGCGTAAAAGATTTACAAGCCAATAAATTGAGTGCTTTGCTTAATGTACTGCTGGTTGCTTTTGGCACCGGCATATTAACTGTGCTGCTGCTGGCCGGAAAACAAATAAACGAGAAGCTGGAAAGTAATGCCAAAGACATTGATTTGGTTGTGGGCGCTAAGGGGAGCCCGCTGCAACTGGTGTTAAGCAGTATTTATTATATTGATTTTCCGACAGGAAACATCCCGTTAAAAGATGCCCGGCAACTGGCGGCTAATCCGTTAGTAAAAAAAGCTGTCCCGCTGGCTTTGGGCGATAATTATGATGGTTTCAGGATTGCAGGGACCGATACCTCATTTATCAGTCTTTACGGGCTAACGCTGCAAGCAGGCCGTTTTTGGAAAAATAAATTTGAGGTAACGGTAGGGGCTGAGGTGGCTGCCAGGCAGCACCTTAAATTGGGGAGCCGGTTTTACGGCGCACATGGGCTTACAGGTAACAGCGATATTCATAAAACACATGCCTACACGGTAACCGGCATCATTAAGCCGCAGCATAACGTGGTAGACAATTTGGTGCTAACGGGTATATCAAGCGTTTGGGGAATGCACGAGCACGAGGAAGAACATCAAGACCATGTGCGCCCGGGGCAACCCGAACCCTTCGAAAACGGCGAGAAAGAGATTACCAGTTTGCTGATCCAATACCGTTCGCCTATGTCGGTGGTGTTGTTTCCGCGCATGGTTAACCAGTCTACCCATATGCAGGCAGCCTCGCCGGCTATGGAGAGCGCGCGTTTGTTTAGCCTGATAGGTATTGGTACTGACACCTTGCAGTGGTTTGCTGCACTCATTATGGTTATCTCGGGTATCAGCGTATTCATCAGCCTGTATAATTCATTAAAAGAGCGCCGGTACGACTTAGCCATTATGCGTACAATGGGCGCATCACGGCTTAGCTTAGTGGGCATTGTGATGACGGAAGGAATAATGCTTACACTGGTTGGCTCCGTGATTGGCCTGGTGGTGGGCCACACGGCGTTGCAACTTATCGGGTATTTTCAGGCATCGGACCAAGTCAGGTTAGATGGTTGGGTATTTGATAGTGCCGAGGCGTATCTGCTGTTAACCGGTTTGGCCATCGGTTTGTTAGCCGCCATCATTCCAGCTGTTCAAGCTTACCGTACCGACATTGCCAAAACACTAAATCAGGGATAATACCATGAAAAAGTTGATTATGTTGCTGTTGTTTCAGTTTGGCCTTACCACTACGTTGTATGCACAGCATGCTGTTAATTCGGCTACATGGCAGTTGCTCAATACGTTTTCTATCAAAACGCAGAACAATAAATACGTGCTTTATTTTCCGCCCGATTTAAAGGCGTTGGGGAACAAAGTGATTGAGCTGCCGGGGTACATGGTGCCTTTAAAAGTGGGGAAGCTGCATAAAGAATTTATGTTTTCGGTATTGCCGGTTCAGCAATGTGCCTTTTGCGGTTCGGGCGATTATCCACCGATGGTATTGGTTACTACCGACAAGCCCATACCTTATACAGATCACGTAGTCACCATTAAAGGTAAGTTAATTTTGAACGAGTTAGGAGGCAGTGATCCTGAATTTAGCTTGGTAAACGCCGCCATTAAGCCATAATAAAATGAAAAAGCTGTTGATACTTGCAGGGGTAGTGCTTAGTACGTTTACCGGGTGGGCGCAATCTGCCCAGCAGCATGCCTTGCTCAAAGACCAGATGGACTCGTTAAACTGGGGTATTATTGGCAGTGTAAAGTTCAGGTCGCCCAAGGCAGATGAATACTATGCCATTTATAACGAAATGATCAGCCGGTTTTCCGGTCGGCACTTTGAGCTGGAAGGTTACATCGTACCCATCAAAAATGGCATGAAGCAGAGCAAGTTTATGCTGTCGACCCTGCCTATTAACCAATGCTTTTACTGTGGCAAAAACGGCATCCCTACCATGATTATGGTTGAAATGGCCGAGCCTGTAAAGTTTACCTTTAAGCCCGTTACCATAAAGGGTATCCTCAAACTCGATGATCGGAATGCAGCGGTTTATCCGCCTATCAGCTTACTGGGTGCTGTGCAGTCGCCCTGAAACCTATATTTTTCTTAACTTTGTTTAAGATGACGAGCCGTGTGTTAAACGATAAAGATTTTGCCGGGTTATTGCAACGTAACCAGCTAAAAGTGACCGCCCCAAGGTTAGGTGTCTTAAAAATTATGGCCGACCGCGATTCGGCCATTTCGCAACCGGTTCTGGAAAAATTGATGGGTGCCGAGGTTGACCGGGTAACGCTGTACCGAGTGCTCAAAACTTTTGAGGAAAAAGGCATCCTGCATAAAGTAATTGATTTAAACGGCACGGCGCATTATGCCATATGTTCGTCTAACTGTTCAGCACATAACCACCACGACGAGCATTTTCACTTTAACTGCACCCAGTGTAAGCAGGTATACTGTTTAAATGATATGCATCTACCCGCCATACATATGCCCAGTGGTTTTAAGGCGACATCAGTAAGCCTGTCTATTACCGGCGTTTGTAACCATTGCAACAAAGCGTTGGATAAATAAGCAAATTTGCTCAACTCACCTTCTACAACGGATAAGCCGTATCGCTTTTAGTTTCCGACAGTACAAAAAAGCTCTGCACGGTAGTTATGCGGGGTAGGGTGGACAGTTTGTTGCGGTAAAAATCGTGGTAGGCGTCCATATCGCTGGTGGCTATGCGCAGCACAAAATCAAACGTGCCCGTCATCTGGAAACACTCCATCACTTCCGGAAATTTTACTACCTCGCGCTCAAAGGTGCTCAGGGTTTCTTTAGTATGATCGTTTAGCAATACCTGGCTAAAGGCAATCAGGTTGCGGTTTATTTTTTTGCGGTCTAAAATGGCTACCGTGCGCTTGATGTAGCCTTGTTCTTTCAGCCGCCTGATACGCTCGTGTATGGTAGCGATGGATTTATGCAATTGAGCAGATAACTCCTTGTTGGTTAAAGAGGCATCGCGCTGTAAAAGCCTCAAAAGTTCGGTATCGGTGGGGTCTAAATCGGTCATGGCCATTGCCTTTTATAATAAGTGAATGAAAAAATTACGGTTGTTGAACAGGTAGCTGTAAAGTAACTGAAAAAAGAATAAGCGTCTTCATATATTTCCGTAAAATTTATGGAAATTTTAAGTTGTGTTGACTTAAAGTTCGATAATCAGGAAGTTTGTTATAATTCATTCCAGCAATTATGGCAATCAGCGTGGCAAATTCTTCTCAGTCCGTTTCATTAAAAAACAAAATCAATAACCTATGGCACTTGGTGGGTAACACACCCATGCTGGAGTTGCATTACAACTATAAAGGCAAACCAGGCCGGGTGTTTGTGAAATGCGAACACTACAATTTAACGGGTAGTGTAAAAGACCGCATGGCGCTTTACATTTTGCACCAGGCTTACAGCGCATCGGTAATTAAACCGGGAGATGTGATTGTAGAAGCTACATCGGGTAATACCGGTATTGCCTTTGCCGGCATTGGCAAGGCGCTTGGCCACGAGGTAATAATTATGATGCCCGACTGGCTGAGCAAAGAACGGCAGGACATTATTAAAAGCTTAGGCGCGCAGGTACACCTGGTGAGCAAAGCCGAAGGCGGATTTTTAGGCAGTATACAAATGGCGGAAGATTTGCAGCAGCAATCGGAGGATTACTTTTTGCCTCGCCAGTTCGAGAATACGTATAACGCCGAGGCGCACGAAAAAACAACCGGCCCCGAAATATGGCAGCAATTGCAAAGCCGCGGTTTAATGCCTGATGCCTTTGTTGCAGGTGTAGGTACCGGCGGCACCGTAATGGGCACCGGAAAGTTTCTTAAATCAATGAACCCCAATATCCGTGTTCACCCGCTGGAGCCGGCCGAGTCGCCCACGTTGACTACCGGGTATAAAGTAGGGGCGCACCGCATACAGGGGATATCCGACGAATTTATCCCGGCCATTGTTAAGCTTAACGAACTGGATGAGATTGTGCAGGCCGGTGATGGCGATGCCATTATTATGGCGCAAAAACTGGCTCGCCAGTTGGGGTTGGCCGTAGGTATTTCATCAGGTGCAAACGTTATCGGCGCTATAAAACTGGCCGAACAATTAGGTCCGGATACTGTAGTAGTTACGCTGCTTTGCGACAGTAATAAAAAATACCTGAGCACCGATTTGGTCAAACAAGAACCCGTAAAGCCCGGCTACCTGTCAACCGAGGTTGATTTTACCGACTATCAGCCTATCTGCCGCCTGCCCGAACCGGTGATTCATTTGTAAAACCCTGATTAAACCAATCAATAAACTCATCTCATGAAAAAGCTTATCCTCATCCTGGCGTTGTTATGCACCAGTGCGGTGCTCCGTGCACAAATTTTAACACCTGTTAAATGGGCCTACGCCGGTAAACGCATCAGTAAAACCGAGGCCATGATTTTAATTAAAGCCACCATTGACGACGGCTGGCACCTATACTCGCAAAATACGACCGAGGGTGGTCCGGTTAAAACCACCATTACCTTTACGCCCGATGCTCAATATAAGGTGGTGGGCAAAACTATCGAACCTAAAGCCATTACCAAGTTTGAAAAGGCTTTTAACATGGATGTGAGCTACTTTGAGCATTCGGTCGTGTTTCAGCAAAAAATAAAAACCAATGGCTCGGGACCGCTTACGGTAAAAGGCAGCGTTGAATACATGACCTGTAACGACCAGAAATGCCTGCCGCCCGAGCAGCTTAATTTTACGGTATCCATTAAGTAATTCAATCTTTCAACCTGTAATATATAGTCCCTTGCATCACATTAAGCGTTTATTTATTTGGGGTATGCTGCTGCTTTGGCTATGCCCTGCAGTAGCTACGGCAGCCATACAGGACACCATATCGACGGCTGATATTGAGTTTACACCGGCAGAAAAATCAGCGCCGGTAGTTACAGCCGATACCGGTAATAGTAAGGCAAAATTCAAAGAAAGTTTAAAACCAGCATCTGTTAAACAACAGTCTGCAAGCCCGGTTAACCAAACGCTCGGCAGCATATTTTTAGCCGGGTTTTTAGGCGGATTGGCTGCATTGCTGATGCCCTGCATTTTCCCGATGTTGCCGTTAACGGTCAGTTATTTTACTAAAAGCACCACGTCGAGAGCCAAGGCCATCCGCACGGCAGTTTTTTACGGGCTGAGTATCATTTTTATTTATGTAGTGCTGGGGCTGGCCATTACCATAGTTTTTGGTGCTGATGCGTTAAACAGCCTGTCAACCAATGGCGTATTTAACTTCGTTTTCTTTTTACTGCTGGTTGGCTTTGCTGCGTCGTTTTTAGGCGCGTTTGAGTTAACACTTCCTGCCAGGTGGGTAAACCGCATGGACGAGCAGTCGGACAAGGGCGGGTTGCTGGGCATATTCTTTATGGCAGCCACGTTGTCGCTCGTTTCATTCAGCTGTACGGGGCCTATCATTGGCACCCTGTTAGTGCAAGCTGCTGTAAGCGGCGCGCTGTTAGGACCTGCCGTTGGTATGCTGGGTTTCTCGCTGGCCTTAGCTATACCTTTTGCCTTGTTTGCCATGTTTCCGAGTTGGTTAGGTGCACTGCCTAAATCGGGCGGATGGCTCAACAGCGTTAAGGTTACGCTGGGTTTTTTAGAGCTGGCACTGGCGCTCAAATTTCTGTCGAACGTAGATTTGGCTTACCGCTGGCACTGGTTCGACCGTGAAGTGTTTTTGGTATTGTGGATAGTTATTTTTGCGATGATGGGTATCTACCTGTTAGGCAAGCTCAAATTCAGCCACGACAGCGAGCTGCCTTATATCTCGGTACCGCGTTTGTTTTTGGCCATGGTGGTACTGGCTTTTACCTTGTGTATGGTGCCTGGGCTTTGGGGTGCACCGCTCAAAAGCATCAGTGCGTTTTTGCCACCGCAATCAACCCAGGATTTTGACCTGTATACCGCAAGTTTGGCCGGGAACAGGGGACCGGGTACTGCCGCGACCGACGACACACCACATAAATACGCCAACCTGTTTGAGAAACCCGCCGGGCTAAACCCGTTTTTTGATTACGCTGAAGGTGTAGCTTATTCCAAAAAAGTGGGCAAGCCCGTAATGATAGATTTTACCGGCCACGCCTGCGTAAACTGCCGAAAAATGGAAGCTAACGTGTGGACCGATAAAACCGTGCTGCCCGTCATTCGCGACCAATATGTACTCATCCAGTTATATGTTGACGACAAAGAGCAACTGCCGGTGGCCGAGCAATATACCAGCAAATTTAGCGGTCGCCGCATTACTACCATCGGCGCCCTGAACAGCGATATACAGGCCTCG
>CAXYKR010000345.1:0-2698 GCA_964277815.1 uncultured Mucilaginibacter sp.
CGGCTAATTTACCTCAAACAAATGTTTGTTTTGGATGTATTTTATTTGAAATAAGCTTATTTGTCGGATGGCTTTAGTTTAAACGAATTAAATGTTTGTTAAAACAGGCCTGTTAAACAGGCTGGTATTAAAAAGATGTTACCTTTGCTCAAGTTAAAGTTTTGTGATAACCCACGAAAAATTTAACTTTGGGATTGAGGTACGTTTACTAACACATTCGGCAGCCATACTTTCTGTTTACTATATGGCTAAAATGTCTACATGAAAAAAAAGATCTACATTGCTGGTGCGGGCGGAATGCTTGGAGAAGCGTTTTACCGTATATTTAAAGACGACTACACAATTAAATGCACTGATAAAGACGTAAATGAAGGCTGGTTAGGTTATCTGGATTTTCGTGATTTTGAAAGTTATCAAAAACAGGTTGAAGAATTTAAACCTGATTATTTATTTCATTTAGGTGCTCATACTGATCTTGAATATTGCGAAAAGAATGTCGATGATACATATCTTACCAATACTACATCGGTAGAAAACGCAGTACTCATAGCAAATAAGCTTGATATTCCGCTACTATACATCAGCACCGCCGGTATTTTTGACGGTAAAAAAGATTTTTATGATGATTGGGACGAGCCAAATCCGCTTGGTCATTATGCACGTTCCAAATACATGGGCGAGCGTTACGTGCGCGATAATTGCAAACGCTTTATTGTTTGCCGTGCCGGATGGATGATGGGTGGTGGTCCACGGAAGGATAAAAAGTTTATTAATAAAATTCTTAAGCAGTTAGCCAGTGGTAAACGTGATTTACACATTGTAAACGATAAAGATGGGACACCCACATTTACTGTAGATTTTGCGAAAAACGTTAAGCTTTTATTGGAGCATGAGTATTGGGGTCTTTACAACATGGTTTGTAACGGCGAAACCAGCAGGTTAGAAGTTGCTCAGGAGTTAATTAAAATATTAGGTCTGGAAGACGAAGTTACTTTTCATGAGGTTTCATCAGGATACTTTGAGGATACTTATTTTGCCCCCCGACCTCCTTCAGAGCGTTTAATTAACAAAAAGCTCGAATTAAGAAATATTAACATTATGCGCGAGTGGCAGGTTGCCCTACGCGAATATGTTGATGACTACTACGCAGATTACTTAGAAAAAACTTTATTTGCAGTTAAAAACGACAATATTGGCGTATTGTAATTTTTAGCTCTTGTATGCGTATTGCTGCTTTTGGTTTCCGTTCTATACCCCCGGCAAAGGGTGCAGCCGGGGCCGACAAATTTGCCCTTGAATTATTTCCGCGACTGGTTAAGCGCGGTCATCAGGTAACGGCTTACAACAGGCGTTATGCGGATAACTTTGTTGATGTGACTGAATACCAGGGGGTTAAAATCAAAACTTTTAAAACTTTTAAAGTTAAGGGTTTTGATACTTTGTGGCACTCGTTCCGGTGTACGTTAGACATCATTTTTAATAATACTGCTGATGTAGTGCATATACAAAACGGGGGCAACAGCATTTGGGCATTGCCCTTACGTTTGTTTGGTAAAAAGGTGTTTATCAGCCAGGATGGGGTAGATTGGAAACGCGACAAATGGCCCTGGTATGGTAAATTATTTCTCAAAGTTTCGTCTTATATCACCGCCTATTTACCCAATGAGGTTATTTTCGATAACGTAATTGCCAAGAAGTTATTTGAAGATAAATTCAATAAGCCGTACAAATTTATTCCTTTCGGCAGCGAGGTTGGGCCGGTAAATGCTGATAGCGATATCTTAAATCGGCTGCACCTTACCAAATGTGACTACTACCTCTTTGTAGGACGCTTTATTCCGGACAAAGGGTTACATTATCTTATCCCGGCCTTCAAACAATCAAAATCAAAACGTAAACTGGTTTTAATTGGCGGTTCGCCTAATCCATCAGATTACGAAAGCAAAATATTGGCGATCGCCAACGAGCAGATTGTGTTTCCGGGATATGTATACGGCGATGATGTAAACGTACTAATGCTCAATTCGTATTGCTACATCCAGCCATCAGACGTGGAAGGTTTGTCGCCAGTGGTGCTTACGGTGATGGGACTCAATGTACCTTTGATTGTAAGCAACATTGAAGAAAACGAATATGCGGTATTAGATACTGCCCGCAAATTTGAAAAGGGAAACATCAATTCCCTCACCAGCGAAATAAATTTTGCCGAAGACAATCATCAAACAATGATCGAATTAGCAGTCAAAGCGCAGCAGCGGGCATTAAGCGTGTTTAATTGGGAAAAGGTTGCTGACGAACACGTGGAGGTGTTTAATAACTCTTAGTTTCTCCCCGCAGCCAGTTTAAAGGTTGCAATTAGTTCTTCAGCGGCTTTTTGCCAAGAGAAATGCTTTAAACGCGCGTTTCCTTTGCTCACCATTTCCCGGCGTAAATTGGCATCGTCTAATAGCGTGGTCAATTTCTCAACGAGGTCAGTACAGCTAAACGGGTTAAAAAGTATAACAGCATCACCACCAACCTCGGGCAAACTGGTATTGTTGGCCGCCAGTACCGGAACCTGATTTTTAAACGCCTCAAGTATGGGTATGCCAAAGCCTTCGTTTAACGACGGGAATACGTAGAGCAAGGCATTTTGGTACAATTGAGCCAATTCATCATCGCTTACGTAGCCGGTTAAGATAATCTCATTTTTATAAGG
>CAXYKR010000346.1:0-35514 GCA_964277815.1 uncultured Mucilaginibacter sp.
CTGTTTTAACAGTGTGCAAGAAATAATAGAGGAATGCTTAAAAGGTTAATTTTTAAAGCTTAATCGCCAACGTTTCAGTGCCCAAAATGAGTTTGCTCCACCCTTGTTGCACGCTCTTTTTATTTCTCTTCTGGTTTTCTAATATCTCTTTTATACGCAAGGAGTACTGCCAGCAAGTACTTTGTCTGATGCCAAGCTTTTCCGAAAGTTGATACGATGAAATTTTCCCTTTAGTAGTATAGATGAGATAAACGATATAGAATGCTTTGTTGATTGGAATGCGGTTATTTTGAAATATTGTATTGTATAAAACAGACTCTTCGTAATTACACTTACTACATCGGCGACTGTAGGGTGCACGGCCGTTTTTGTAAGAATGGTGCCCGCATTTAATGCAGGCAAATTCTCCAGTCCACTTAATGCCTGCCAAAAATTTATTACAGGTTTCCTGGTCAGGGTATTTGGAGCTGAATTCCTCAAAAGTTAGCTCTGCAGACAGCACACGGGCATCGGTAACTTTCTCTATGTTGGTTTTGAGTTCAATATTGTCTTTTTCCAGCAAAACATTCATCCGCGAAATCTCCGAAGCTTGTTCCTGCAGTTGCTGGTTGATGGTCACCAGCTCAGCATTCTGCAATTCAATGATGTGCCATTGCTTGAGTATCTCGTTCGATTTCTCGTTGACTTCCTTAGTCCTTTCAGCTACCTTTATTTCCAGCTCTTTATTAATAGAGTCTTTTAAATCATGGATTACCGCCATTTGCTTAATCGTAGCATCTTGAGCTTCCTCTTTCTGTCGGCGTAGCAAACGTACCTGGTCACCAATAGAAAACGAAAGAAACAGCATCTCCAGCACAAAACCCATACCTACACTGTAGTTAGTGATTACCCCTGGGAACATGCGTGTATAGCCTAACGTGGCCAATGCTTTAATAATAAAACCCAGGCACAAAAAGGCGTACCCCACCACAAAAAAACGCGCCGGTTTAAAGCCTTTTATCCATACTGTAATACCTGTAAAAAAGGCTACCGCGAGCGGGATAAACTCCACTACTTTATAATAAAAGAGGCTGTTGTCAAAAAGCAGGCAGTAAACAAAGTAAAGGCTACGCAATATAATAACCAGATTAATCAGCCTGTTTAGGCGTGGTGCATTTTCGCGAACGTGAAGTAGTTCTTTGGTAAAAGCCAGCGCAAAAAAACTGAGACTAAAAAGTGCAAATCCATAGGCATACTGGTTCCAGCCGGGTGCATTAGGCCAGATAAACTGAAAGGCAATGCCATCCGTGCTCATTTCAAAAAGGCCTACACTTAATATATAAAGCACATAATACAAATACCGGCGTTTTTTAACAGCCAGAAACATCAGCAGGTTGTGCAAGCTAAAAATAAGTATGATGCCATAAAAGAGGCCGTAAGTCAAATACTCTGTCAGGGCATAATGTATAAAGAAACCTACTGTCCGGTAAACAACTATAATATTTACCTTGTCTTTAGCTTTTACCCGGAAATAACAGGTATAAGTTCCCTGAGGGAGCGGCTGCAACTGAAACTCAAAGTTTTTGTGATCGTAAAGCCGTTTTTCAAAATTAAAACCCGCACCTGATAAACTCCTGACGTAATTACCGTTGGCCGTGGGCATGAAAGCCGAGATTTCATTAGTCGTTTGGTCAAAAAACTCAATTACCGCCACCTGCCCGGCTTGGCTGTCTTGAACTTGCAGCCTGATTTTGTACCAGTAAGCTGTACCAGGTTTACTTTCGGGATAATATCCATTATTTTTTGCAAAGCGTTGTTCCTGGTTGGCGCGCTGTATGTCAGAAATGTTCAGGCTGCCAGCAGAATCTTTGAGAAATTCAATCTCGGTACCGGTAAAAAAATGCTGAGTAGTTTTGTGGTTTATAGGAACGGCCTTTTGAGCCAGGGCCGTTTGCCATAACGCAAATATGATAAGAAATGCATTCAAGAATAATTTTCTATGCATAAATGACCTCTTAAAATTTAGTGAAGGACTGTTTACTTAATATTGGTTTATATCGGGCTTAAAGCTTAATTGGTTGAAGCTATTAAGGCAGCAATGAGCAATAAAAGTATAAAGATATTCCTTTTAAGCATTTGCTTATAAATAGCGAAGTGAAAAAGAAAAAATAGCTATAAAAGGCTAATAGACGTCATTTTAACACTTAATCAATATTGTGGCGCTTGTCTCGTCCACTCAGTCGTTGTTACTAAGTAACTCTTACATCTCCGGTGATTTTGCAGTAATACAGCAAAGTTTTTTCAACTTTTTTTGTCAGGATTTAACCGTATTAATTCTTTTCATATTACTGCTTCCCGGAAATGCAGTGCGTTAAAAATCAGCACCAAATTAATAACTACTGCTTTTCATTAAGCGTATTAAAAATATTGTAACTTGCTTGTAATCAGTAAATTGTGATAATTTGTTCTTGCTTTATTCATCTGCATTTCGATAATTTTGACATCAATTAAATGATTTACGCCCTCCTGGCTGCAGCATTTGAGATTTAACCAATTAAATAACCAAGCCAAGTTTATGAACCATTTAACGGCGTACGGCTGATGAGCCGATGACGAATGAGTATGAGCAGTGCAGCCACTGCGTTTAAAGAACCTTTCCTTTTTAACCAATTATTTTATGAGAAAACTTTTTACTCTTCTTATTTTCTTTCTTTCAATCCAATGTTCGGTGGTGATGTCACAGGTGTCAGCTATCAACGGACAGGTGAAAGATAAAACCGGGCAGCCATTAATTGGCGTTACCGTTAAAGCAGACGGGACAACCAACAATACCCAAACCGATGCTAACGGTAATTTTAAGATTGTTCCGGCCGTCAATGGTACGCTTACATTCACCTATGTTGGCTTTGCATCACAAACCATCCCGGTAGGGTCGCAAAAGTCTATCACAGTTACCTTAACCGAAAGTACCAATAACCTGAACGACGTCGTGGTCATCGGTTACGGAACACGGGCTGTTAAAGATGTGACTGGCGCTATATCTTCAGTTAAGGCCGAACGTCTGGAAAATGAAAATCCGGCAAGTGTGACGGATATTATCCGCGGTAACGTACCGGGCATTACGGTTGGCTTAAATACATCGGCCAAAGGTGGGAACACAGGAGACCTGCAAATCAGGGGTAGGTCATCGCTCAGCGGTAACGTACAACCATTAATTGTGCTGGATGGCGTTATTTACTTTGGACAGTTAGCTGATATCAATCCAAATGATATTGAACGGATTGATGTGTTACGCGATCCAAGTGCATTAGCCGTATATGGTGCACAATCTGCCGGTGGTGTGGTGGCCGTAACTACCAAAAAAGGTAAAGGTAATAATGTGCAAATCACGCTGAACGCTAATACAGGTATTGCGCAGCTGTTACAAAATCAAAAATATTACCAAGGCGAAGATTTTTTGAACTGGCGGGCTGATGTAGCCAGGGCCAACAACGTAAACAATCCATATTACTACTACAGCGATCCGCGCGCTTTACCGGCGGGTGTTACCGTTGATCAGTTTTTGAACGGTGCCACAGGCGACCCGGTTACGGTTTGGTTACAGCGCGTGGGTTTGTTTGCCAACGAGATTGCCAACTACCAGGCGGGTAAGGTAACCGATTGGTCAAAGCTGATTTTCCGTAATGGCATCCGTCAGGATTATACGGCAAGTTTATCAGGCCGCTCAGAAAAAGTGAGCTACTATATGTCGGGCAACTATACCAAAAACGAAAACCTAATTAAGGGAGGCGACTATCGCAATGCCCGTTTCCGCGTTAATTTAGAAGGTAAAGCATCCAGCTTTTTAACCGTTGGTATAAACGCTCAGTTTGCCAGCCGCGACGAAAGTGATGCCAGCACCTTAGGCGGTGGAGGCGACGGCCACGAAGCCGACTGGGGGCAAATCATCAATTCATCTCCTTACGGTGATGTGTATAATGCGAATGGTACGCTACGCCGTATTGCCACCGACGATAATGGTTTAAATCAGCGTAATCCGTTTTTAGGGCAAGTTTACAATCAAAACGTAGCCATTCAGAATGTGTTGTTTTCAACCTTATTTACCCGGGTCGATTTACCTTTCGGCTTTAAGTACACTTTAAATTTTTCTCCGCAAATAGAAGCTTACCGTAACTTTTTCTTCCGTCCGGTAGCTAACCCCAACGAATTAGCCGGCGGCACCGCTGCACGTACCCAAGAGAACAGATACCGGTATAACCTGGATAATATCTTAACCTGGAACAAAACATTTGGTGTTCATAATTTTGACGCAACCTTCCTGTTAAATAAAGAAAAATATCAAAGTTGGTATACCCGTACGGACAATACGCAGCTTAGCCCGAGCGATGTGCTGGGTTATCACAGCATAGGTTCAGGTACGCTGCCCGTTGTGAGCAGTGATGACCGGGTTTACAATGCAGATGCCTTGATGGGGCGGCTAAACTATTCGCTGATGAGTCGCTACCAGTTGACGGCAACTGTACGCAGGGATGGTTTTTCACCTTTCGGACTTCAATCGCCACGTCAAACCTATGTTTCCGGTGGCTTAGGATGGGTATTTACTGATGAGAGATTCATGAAGGGCGACGCTTTCAACTGGTTGGATTACGGTAAATTACGTGTCAGTTTTGGCTCAAACGGCAATCGTTTGTCTACCGGTACAGCCGATCCGAGCCTGGCACTGGCATTACTGACTACTACGCGCTATCCTACAGCTAATGCTGCGGGTATTGTCACCAATAATAATGCTGTCTATGCCAGTTCACTTCAAAACCCTGAACTAACATGGGAGCGGACTACCGGCTTAAACTTTGGTTTTGACTTTGTGCTGTTTAAAAATCGTTTAAGCGGTTCTGTGGATGTCTATCCGAACCGTAAAACCACTAACATGATTACCGCCCGCGAGCTTTCTTATGTTCAGGGGCTTAACAGCAGTAACAATATTATTGTAGGCGGCGCTAACCGGTCAAGCTTGCTTACCAATATTGGCGAGGTCAGCAACAAAGGTTTTGAGCTATCCCTCGAAGGGAAAATTTATAAAAGCAGAAACTTCAACTGGAATGCCGGCGGTACTTTTTTCCTGAACCGGAACAAGATTGTGCACCTGTTTGGTGAGGTACCGGTCATTGATGCCAATGGTAATACCACCTACGTTGAAAATAATGTGATAGGTAATGGCTGGTTCATTGGCCGTGATATTAACACCGTTTGGGACTATAAAATATTGGGTGTATGGCAAACCGGCGAGGCTACCGAAGCTGCCAAATACGGCGCACGCCCAGGCGACTTTAAATTACAGGACGTAAACGGCGACTTCAGGTTTACTAATGATGATAAGCAATTTTTAGGGTCTGAAAGCCCAAAATTCAACTGGTCTTTACGTAACGAGTTCAACTTTTTCAAACATTTTGATGCCTCGTTCTTATTGGTATCCAGCATTGGCCAACTGCGTCAGTTTAACCAGGCACTCAACAGTCCCGGCAGTGTAGGCTTCTTCCGGATGAACTCGTATGTATTGCCATACTGGACGCCAGACAATCCTATCAACGATTACGCCCGGCTTAATTCCGGCTCGTCGGGCACCACTATCAACGTGTGGCGTAAGTCATCGTTTGTTCGTCTGCAAACGGTTTCGTTAGGTTACACCTTCGATTCAAAGCTCATAAAGCGTTATGGCATGCAGAGCGCCAAAATTTATGTAAACGCTGCTAATGCCGCGGTATTTTCTGGCTGGCCGCTGTGGGACCCGCAGAATAACGGACCAACCCCAAGATATCTTTCAGCCGGCGTGAACTTAGTTTTTTAACCAGATTAAGAGATTATATCATGAAAAGAATAAATAAAAATATCATAGCAGTTATAGTTGTGGCCGCAGTGTTTACAGCGGCAGGCTGCACCAAACGGAGCGAACTGATACCTGAAGCTCCGTCTAAATTTACGCCGGATGTCACCTTAACTACCCCGGCTGCTTTCAGGAATGCACTGGCAGCATTAAACCCCAGCGTTCGTTTCGAGTTTTTTGGAGACTCTGCACCGCTGCTTACCGAGTCGCTTTTTACCGATGCTGCTGTTGAAGGAACTACAGATAAAACCACACCTGCGCAAGATTTGAACGTGCGTATTACACCAACCGCTAACCTGGATAACGATGATTATAATAAGATAGGGCGTTACTGGTACGCCTGGTATGCAGGTATTAAAGATGCGAATGTAATCATCTCGCGTATTGATAATGCAACCTGGGCATCGGCAACTGACCGGAACAACGTATTAGCGGCAGCCTATTTTCATCGTGCCTATCGCTATTACCGTTTAGTGCATGAGTTTGGCGACGTACCGTTGGTGTTAAAGGAAGAAACGTCGGTTAACACATCGTATTACAGTACCCAGCGTTTAGTTATACTCCGAAAAATGAAGACCGACCTGGAGTTTGCTGTGGCCAATTTGACTGATGGCAATGCCAAAGGCGAAATATCCAAAGGTGGCGCGGCACATTTACTGGCTAAAGTAGATTTAGCCTTAGGGTTGTTTGATGATGCTATCGCTGCTTGTAACGTAGCCATAAACGGCCCATACAAACTGATGACAACACGTTTTGGCGTTAACGGCGGTGATGCATCCAAAAATATTATCTGGGATTTGCATCGTCCTGAAAATAAATCCATTGCTGCTAATACCGAAGCTTTATACGTGGTGTTAGACCGCGAAACGCTTGATGGTGCTACGCCCAACGGCTCTCAGGTAATGCGTAACTGTTGCCCGATGTGGCATAACGGCACCATACTTACCCCAGGCGCCCGTAAACCGGGCATGTCTGATGCGGTTACCGCTGAGTTTCCTTTGACTTTGTTGTACGGACGTGGCATTGGCCGCTTGCGCCCTACACCTTATGCTGCAAAATACATCTGGACAGATAATACTGATTTAAGACATGCTCCGGGCAACTGGATTAACATGACCGACCTGGTGTATAACAATGCTGCGTTAAAGAACACCAACGGCACCGGCGATCCGACCTGGTATGGAAAAAAACTGGTTGAATACACGGCATCCAACGTAAACCAGATGTTTTTGAATGGTGCACGTGATACCATCAGAGCTTGGTTTAGCTGGCCACATTATAAAGTATTTATTGGGTCGTCGCAATATGCTACCGATAAATGGTGGAGCCCGCCACGTGGCACTAACACGGATTGGTATGTGTTCCGTTTAGCTGAAACGTATTTACTGCGTGCGGAGGCTTACGTTTGGAAAGGACAAACTGCACAAGCCATGGCCGATATTAATATGGTTAGAAACCGTGCACAAGCCCAGCCTCTGACAGATGCCGGTAAAGTAAATATTGGTACCATATTGGACGAGCGCCAACGCGAGCTATACTGGGAAGAACCCCGAAAAACAGAATTGACCCGCATGGCTTACATTTTTGCACAAACGGGTATAGCTGCTTACAATGGCAAAACTTATAATGTAGCTAATTTTTCGACCAGCAACTTCTTTTACGATCGTATTATGGAGAAAAACGATTTCTATAAAAACCCAAATGTCGTTACCAATTCAGGCAATCATTACACCATTTCACCTTACCACGTGTTGTGGCCCATCCCGCAGCATGATATTGACCTGAATATTAATGGCCGTATCAATCAAAATAAAGGCTATGCAGGGTCTGAATTAAACGTTCCGGCACTCGATAAAATTCCTGGCTAATACTAACGGTAGATACAGGCAGCAGGTAAATAAAGCTAATTGCAAGCGCTGAGTTTACCTGCTGCCATCTGTATTAAAAACCAATGATAAATGGGACTGATGGTATTTGAGAGTGTTGCTGGTAATCACTATCTAACGACGACATGCTCATGCTAATTTCAGCCAGCAGTTCAATTGCTGAAGGTGTGTAGCAATTTATATCATATCGTTTATCAGTTAATTAAAAGATATACATTAACGCCGTTTGCAGTCACTTTAAGATTCTTAAACAATGAAAAGATTATTCATCGTGCTATACCTGTTAATAACAACAGCCGCTGCGAGAGCCCAATATTTAAGTTTTACAGCGGCTGAAGTGAAAGTGCTGAAAAGTGCATTGCAAACCGATGCCAGGGTAAAAAAAGCATATGCCCCGCTTAAAGCATTAGCCGAAAAATCGCTGGGGGAGAGTCCTAATCCCATCAAGAAGGTGACATCGCAAGGATTATTGGAGGGTAATCCGGCTAAAACAGCTAGTTTAAACGCTGTTCTGGACGGGCCTAAAATTTACGCAATGGCATTACATTATCGCCTGTTTGGTGACAAGGCCTATCTGAAAAAGGCCTATGAGTATTTAAGCGCATGGGCCCGGTTAAATGTTGCTACCGGCGATCCGATAGATGAAACTAAGCTGGAAGATTTTTTTACAGGTTACGATTTAATCAGGACTGAATTTTCGGGCAGTCAGCGCCAGGACATTGATGCTTGGTTGAAAAGTATCGCCCTGGCCCAGCTTCATAGCGCATCTGCTCAAGCGTCCAGGTCAACTTCTAAAAACAATTGGAATTCGCACCGGATTAAAGTTATCACACAAATAGTTTACGCTATTCACGCTGATCAGTACCGCGATATGATTAATCAATTAATCCAACAACAGATAAATCAAAATCTGTATGCCGATGGGTCCGGTTATGACTTTGCTGAGCGCGACGCTTTACATTACCATATTTATACGCTCGAACCTTTATTGAAAGCTTTGATAGTCATCAACCGGGCCACGGGCATAAACGATTATGCGGTTCAGGCGCCCACAGGAGCCTCCGTAAAAAAATCGGTAAATTTTTTATTACCCTTCATGACCGGGGAGAAAACCCATGGAGAGTTTACCAACAGCCGTGTCAAGTTTGACCGTGACCGTGCCGCTAACGGTGAAAAAGGGTATGTGACCGGTCATTTGTTCGAGCCCAAAAATGGCATTGTGGTATTGTCGCTAGCCTCTTATTTTGATCCGTCTTTACTAAGTGTTATTCAACAAGTAGGAGGTTCTGATTATTACGACTGGCAACTGGTATTAAATCAGGTTCGAAAAGCACACTAATACCGAGAATGGTATAGGCTCAAAAATCAACTCATTAAAGTACAATGACGGTTTTGCAATCCTTGCTTAGCTAAGAGCCTGTCTCCAATGACTTTGGCTGTGTAAACCTTTTTGTAAAGTGCGGTGGCTCAGACGCAAAAACCTCTATCTAATTAAAACACACTATGAATAAATATATTTCATTGACGCTTTGCCTCTTAAGCACTGCTGTTTATGGACAGAATGATTATCAAAAGGCATTTCCGTTTGCTGAGAAGCAGACAGATATAATGCTGAGCGAAATAGCGCATGGAACCAGTGCCAAGCCCAATCCGGTATCCCCGCGTACGCTGGACCCACAGGGAAGCCTGGTGCTGATACCATCCAGAGATTGGGTGAGCGGTTTTTTTCCGGGAGAGCTATGGTATCTTTATGAGTATACACATAACAAAAAATGGCTGGCTGCAGCCGAGCAATACACTGCTAAAATAGAGCCCGAGCAATTTGACAAAGGCACACATGATGTAGGTTTTAAAATTTATTGCAGTGTAGGTAACGGCTATCGTTTAACTAAAAACGAGCATTATAAAAATGTGATTATCCAAGCTGCCAAAACTTTAGCCACCCGTTTTAACCCGGTGGTTGGCGCTATCAAATCGTGGGATAACCGCAGAGAATGGAAATACCCGGTGATTATTGATAACATGATGAATTTAGAATTGCTGTTTGTAGCCTCCAAATTATCAGGCGATTCTTCTTTTTATAAGGTGGCGGTTAGCCATGCTAATATGACGCTGAAAAACCACTTCAGACCAAATTATAGTTCTTACCATGTGATAGACTATGACCCGCAAACCGGTGCCGTATTGCACAAGCAAACCCACCAGGGCTTTGCCGATTCGTCGGCCTGGGCCAGGGGGCAGGGGTGGGGATTGTACGGGTATACTATGTGCTACCGCGAAACCAAAAACCCGGTTTATTTAAAGCAGGCAGAAGCGATAGCTACGTTTATACTTAACCATCCTGACTTGCCTGAAGATAAAGTGCCTTATTGGGATTTTGATGCACCAGACCGGCCGAATGCCCCACGTGATGCTTCTGCCGCTGCTTTGATGGCCTCGGCACTCTATGAACTGAGCACTTATAGTAAAAACGGCAATCAATACCGCAAAACAGCAGACCAAATAGTGCATAACCTAACTAAAAATTATCAGGCCAGGCCCGGTGAAAGTAAAGGATTTTTGCTGCTGCACAGCACTGGACACAAACCGGCCAACAGTGAGATTGATGTGCCAATCAGCTACGCAGACTATTACTATCTCGAAGCCTTAACCAGACAAAAACGGTTAGCTGACGGAAAACCGGTAATGGACTTGTAACCATAAATCAAACAACATTCTTCAGCGCACTTTAGCAATGAATATCCCTTTTCAATTCATCACACGTATGTTCAGCATAAGCTGCCGGAAAAAGATGGTAATGCAGCTCCTGTGGGGCTTTGCTTTAGGTTTATGTCCGCAGCTTTTGTTTGCTCAGCATCAGAAAGTGCTTTCTGCGAGGCAGATTGTTCCTTTTAATCAATCCTGGTATTTTAGTAAAGATTCGTCTGCTGATGCATCGCTTTCCACTATTTCAAAGTTATCATGGAGCAAAGTATCGTTACCTCATACATGGAACGCTAAAGATGTGATGGATGACCAGCCAGGCTATTACCGTGGTTTGGGTTGGTATAAAAAAGTCTTAGCTATTGATGAGACTACACGTCGTAAAAAAGTGTTTCTTTCTTTTAACGGAATTAATCAGGAAGCTGAGGTTTTTATCAACCGAAAGCTTGCCGGAACGCATGCCGGAGGCTACACCCGTTTCGTGGTACAGATTGATCGATTTTTGAAACCGGCAGGCAGCGGGCCAAACGAAGTTCTTATCAAGGTCAATAATCGTTTTAATGAAGACATCGCGCCGCTATCGGCTGATTTTACTTTTTTTGGCGGTATTTATAGGGAAGCAGATTTGCTGATTACCAATCCCATACATTTTAGCTTAAATGACCATGGGTCAAATGGGGTATACATAGCTACTCCCGCGGTTGATAGCGTTTCTGCGCAAGTCAGCGTAAAAAGCCTGGTCGAAAACAATTCGGGCGAATCCAGATCAGTCAGCATTAAACAAGTAGTATTAGATAAAGCGGGCAGTCAGGTAAGCGGCCAAACGGTTAAATTACGTTTAGGCGCAGGCGAACAAAAAGAAGTGCATCAAGCATTGAAGGCCTTTTCTAAACCTCATTTATGGTCGCCGGATCTGCCTTATCTGTACCAAGTTGTGACCAGCATTACGGATCAGCAAACAGGCAAAGTACTTGACCGCGTAACCAATACTGTAGGTTTACGCTGGTTTAAGTTTGATGCTGCTACCGGCTTTTACCTTAATGGCAAACCTTTGAAGCTTATGGGGGCCAGCCGTCACCAAGATTATAAGGATATGGGTAATGCGGTACCTGCAATGCTGCAAGTTAAGGACATGCAGTTGCTCAAGCGAATGGGTGGCAACTTTGTGCGCATCGCACATTACCCGCAAGAACCGGTTATATTAAAGGCCTGTGATGAATTGGGTTTACTGGCGTCTGTTGAAATACCTGTAGTCAATGCCATTACAGAATCTGAAGCCTTTACTCGCAATTGTAAACAAATGCAGGTAGAGATGATTCGCCAGAATTTTAACCATCCCAGTGTGATCCTGTGGGGATATATGAATGAAGTGCTATTGAGGCCAAAATTTACATCCGACAAACCGCGGCAGGAAGTTTATTACCAGCATATTCGTGAGTTGGCACAAGAACTGGAAACCCTGACCCGGAAAGAAGACCCGGGACGGTATACCATTATGGCTTGCCACGGTGACTTTGACCGGTATAATCGTGTTGGCTTAACCAAAATTCCGCAGGTGTTAGGCTGGAATTTATACCAGGGCTGGTATAGTGGAAAGATGGAGGACTTTGGAAAATTTCTGGACAAGCATCATCTTGATTTACCAGACCAACCGGTAGCTATCACCGAATATGGGGCAGACGCCGACCCACGAATACGTTCACAGTCGCCTGTGAGGTTTGACAAAAGCGTTGAATATGCCATAAAGTTCCACCAGGTTTATCTTAACAACATATTGGAAAGACCATTTATCAGTGGTGCAGTAGCCTGGAATCTGGCTGACTTCAACTCTGAAACACGGGAGGAAACCATGCCGCATATTAATAATAAGGGGTTGTTGACGATTGATCGTCAACCTAAAGACACCTATCACCTTTACCAAGCCTATCTAAGTAAGCGGCCGTTTTTGAAAATTGCATCTGCAAACTGGTATGTACGTGGTGGCGTCAATGATTCGTCTTCTACAATTTGTACACAGCCGGTAACCGTGGTCACTAATCTTGAAGCTGCTGAACTGTTTCATAACGGAAAGTCGCTTGGGGTTAAAAAGGCTATTGATCGGGTCATCCAATGGGAGGTGCCGTTTACGGATGGCATGAACACTTTGAAAGCTGTTGGAGCGACAGGTTTGGTAATTACTGATACCTTATCGGTTCCATTTAAAATGTATACCCGTCAACCGGGCAGGCAAACCGGGAAAATTGCATATAATATTCTTCTGGGAGCAGAGCGGATGTTTATTGACGAAAGCAATAAAATACTTTGGATTCCGGGTAAAGCTTACACGCCAGGCAGTTGGGGTTTTGTTGGTGGCGAGCCTTATCGGGGTACCAACAACCGGATAGTATATGGCAGCGATAAAAATATTCTGCAAACCGATCAGGATCCAATTTATCAAACCCAGCAGGTAGGAATTAAGTCTTATAAGTTCGACGTGCCCAAAGGAAAATATAAATTAACACTGCATTTCGCGGAACTTGTTGGCGGACCATCAAAAGAAGCTTTGGCTTATAACCTGGACAACAATCATAAACCGGAAGAACAAAATGTAGAGCGTGTATTTGATGTTCGGGTAAATGGTAAAACGTTCCTTAAAAGCTTCAATATTGCTAAAGACTACGGATATGCCACAGCAGTGAAAAAGGTGATTGAGCTGGACGTTAAGAATGATCAAGGCATTCAAATCGAGTTTTTACCCGTTAAGGGTTTGGCTGTTTTGAATGCTGTGCAATTAATAAAATATTAGTATACAAGGGTATATTGGAACTTGTTTCTTTGGAAAACTGAAGAAACAAGTTCCAATGCTGAGTTTCAAAGAAAGATAATTGCCTTTCAAATGGAAAATTCTAAAAAAGTTGACTTTTGTCAACTATCTGCAAGATTTAATTACTCACCAATTACTCAAAAACGCGCCACCAACAGGAACTTTATAAGGTCCGATATGCAACTGGTGACGCTCGGCGCGATCAACTTTCGACCTGTTGACAATATAGGAGCGATGAACCCGGGTAAATTGAGCTTCCGGCAGCAAGGCAATTGCATCGTTCATGGTTAACCGCGACAGTATTTTGCGACCATCTGCTAAAACAAAACTCATATAATTGCCAACGCTTTCCAGGTAAAGCAAGTTGGTGTAGTAAACTTTTATCTGTTCATAGCCTGATTTAATAAAAATGTTTTCTGTAGCAACGGGCTTATAATTTTGTTTGGCCTGCCATTGGTCGTTGGCCTTATGGCAGGCTTTCAAAAACCGGGTGAAGGGAAACGGTTTGAGCAGGTAATCTACTGCGTTGAGTTCATAGCTTTGCACGGCATGCTCAGCATAAGCTGTGGTAAATATCACCATTGGTTTTTGCTGTAAACTTTCCATCAGTTCAAGTCCTGTTATATCAGGCATCTTAATATCCAAAAACAACAAACTTACCGGTTCTTTGGCCAAATGCTCAATAGCCTTAAACGCATCTGTAAAGCAGGCTGTAAGTTCCAGAAACGGCACCTTATCTGCATGCGAACGTATCACATTCAGCGCTAAAGGCTCGTCGTCAATGGCTATGGCTTTAATCATTTATAAGTATTGCTGTATTTGTTGGTAAAGTTCGGTTTTATCACTCGGGCGTTTCGCGTTTGGCTGCACCAGTTTCCCGTTTTTATCAAATATAAAATAAGTGGGGTAATAACGTATGCCGTTACCTTTTGGCAGCAGTTCGTTCCAAAACTGCTCCATATCTTTGCCATTTTTGCGAATATGCAAACCAGTAATGCCGTTTAATTTAATAAACTCTTTCCATTGCGCATCCTTAACATCATCATCCATATCCAAGTATACAAAAGCTACGTCTTTGCCTTTAAATTGTTGTTTGAGGGCCGGGTTGTAACGCAATTCGTCTTTACATGGGCCGCACCAGGTACCCCATATATCCAGGTAAACTATTTTGCCTTTAAGTTTGCTGATGGCCTGGTATATCGAAGTCATTTTTTCGTAGCCATCGGCCACCGCAATTTCTTTATTGGCTGCGTTGGCTGCAAGCCTTGTTTCCAAAATACTTATTCTGCCTGCGAGATAAGGGATATAATTGCTCTTAGGATAATTTACGCTTAATTCATTCATCAATGGTTTGGCATACGCTAAATTGCCGCTGCTGCACTCGTTAAAAATTTTTTGTGCCAACCAGCCTTCAGCAAGCTTTTCAGGGTAAGTGTTGCGTACCAAAAACCAGTACACAAATGATTTTCCCTTAAGCTGAGCCACCCGTTTGCCACTATCAATAGTAATATTATACTGCGGCAAATAGGTTGCTGGGTCCTTGGCTTTTTCAGGGCCTAAAGTGGTAAATAGCTGTGTTTCCTGGTAACCAATGTGTTTGTCGGCAAAGCTCCAGTAAAGAGGGCCCGCAGGCATTATTTCCGGAGCCAAAGGAACCTTATCGAAGATTTGCAGGATGAAGCTATCAATGCTTTTCCCGTCGGTACGGTCCATTATTCCACGTGCAAAGTCGTTTAAGTAAAGGATGTAACGGGCTTTTATTTCCTGGATGATAAGTTTTTTATTTGAATCGGTCAACGATGATGATTCTATCATTTTGATATGCTTGTCTCGTGTGGCTTTCCAGGGTGTCACCACTTTATCGTGTAACTCTGTAAGGCTTAACTTTGCATAAGCATTGTTTTTATAGGCTTTTGCAAAAAACGGAATGCTGTTCAAATCTACCTGGTCTAATAGTCGGTTCTCTGCAGCAGCAGTGCCACCAAATACCATGCTACTGTCTTTGGGATTATAATTTATGACCAGTGATTTGCCTGGGGTGAGCAACAGACAGGCAACCTTTCCTTTTAGCCTGATGTTGCCAAACTTTTGCCGGGGCAGATTGAGCCGGGTAGCAAAGTTACCACCGGCATCAACCGGGATGGCTACATCATTGTCGGGATAATAGCCAAACAAAAAAGGTATGTTTAAGTAAATGGTATCAGCCTTGGTGGTTCCGCCAATATGGCCACTTAGCCTGAACTGGGCAAATACGTGAGCATTGGCATAACAGATAAGGAATAAGGTGAGAAGCTTTTTCATGATAATTGAAGCGTTAGGTGAATAAAAAACTCTGTAGGGTTGTGGCGGATAATCAGTTCGTGCCGGTTCGGGTAAATTAATTGCAGGCGCTGCTTTACGTTGTTCAGTCCAATGCCCGACCGTTGTTTTTCCGGGTCGCTTTCTTTTGCACGGTGCATACTGTTGTTAACATCTAACCGCAATACATTGTCGGTTAACTGCAAACTGACATTAATCCACGACTGATGCTGGAAACTGATGCCGTGCTTATAGGCATTTTCTATAAAAGGAATAAGCAGCATGGGTGCTATGCCGGGTGCGTTGTATTGGTCCGGAATATTAATTTTGATGTCAATATTGTCCGACATGGCAATCCGCATGTTTTGCAGGTTAATGTAATTGTGCAGGTATTCTATCTCGCGGGCAAGCGGTATTGTGTCCAGGGTATTTTCGTGGAGCATAAAACGCATCATATCGCCCAGTTTCTGAATGCCATCACCCGTTTTCTCGGCCTGCTCTGTTAGCGCCGTAGCGTAAAGGGTATTAAGCACATTAAACAAAAAGTGAGGGTTAATCTGCGAACGTAGAAACTGCAGGTTGGCATCAGATGCACCTAGGGCCGTTTGCAGGCTGTTTAGTTCCTGATATTTTTCGCGATTGGCCGTATAAACCCACCAGGAAATACTAACAGAAATAACGACGGGCGGCAGCCAGAAGATAATTATGTAGCCAATAAAGTTTACATCTGGCTGTAGTTGTAATATAAAGGCTGCATCTATTGCACCCAATAACAAGGATACTCCGAATAGGTTAATCAGATAAACGGCGACGTTGCTAAACTTTCCGTTTTTGTACGAGGGGATGAGCCAGTATAAATTGAGAAAGTAAAGGCAAAAACAAAACGGAAGAATAAAGATATAGATAGGACCAAGTAACCTGAATAGTCCGGTAGAATGAAAGATTAACAATGGCAGCATTACAGCAAGCCAGGTGCTCAAGGTTAACAGTACCTCGCGTAAAATGCGCTGTTTGAGCGTTTTTTTGAGCCGATATTGTTTATGCTGGTAAATAATTCCTTCTCTGAGCAAAACGTAACAACCGTAAATTAATAGAAATCCGAAAGCCATACTAAACCCACGGCTAAACAAAGCCATGTTAGCGCGATATCCGTTACCATAAGCCCGGTAAATCCAGTCGCGTAGATAGCTTTGGGCAACGGTAAACACTGTGCCTACTATAATTAAAATAAGCACTGTTAAGGCAGCAGCCGGAGTATACTTTTTTAAAAACCAGTATTTGGGTAGAACGTAATAATTAAGAAACAAAAAGGCTGCGTATGTGATAACAGCCAGCGCTAAGTTTGGAAGAATTTTATAGAGTAAATACTGCAAGCCGTTCTCTCCATGTGCAGGGTCGTATCCTACACTGCTAAATCCGCTTTGCAGACTTACATAAAGCATCAGCACAAAGAAGGCTGTTGCTATCCAAAATTCAATTTTGCTGTATTTCATATCCGTATGTTGATACAAGCATACGGCAAGGCCAAATCATGGTAAACTAAATGTGACGAAAGTGGCAAAAAATGTGACGAGAAATGTCAGGTGATTGAATTTTATATTAATAATGCCCCATTAGGTGCATTATTGGTATCAATGAAGAGTTAAGTTCAATGGCGTGATACATGTTGTTACTTAAGGCTTCGTAAATTTCAAATACATGATCGAAAAAAAATAAATATTGCCTATCGCCCTGCCTAATTCCAGGTATGCCCTAACTACATTTAAACCAAAACCCCGCCTTATACCAGTGATAAGACGGGGTTTTTCAATAGATAAGCTGAAACGTAACGTTTGAAGTCAATCCTGCCGAAAGGTTAACTTACCGAAAAGCTGCTTAATAGTGCTGATTACCCGTTCCGTTAGTTTGGTATGCGCCTATATCTCTGCCCGGAGGTGTTAACTCGGTAACGCCGAACTTCGCATCAACAGGTACCTCGGCTTTAGCGCCGAAGCTGACATAGCCTTTACCCACGCAAGGCGAAGAAAGTTTAAGCGCAAAGTTGTAGTTACCGATGGTATTAATATCCCTTAGCCTCAAACCTGCAGGCAGTGGTGCTGGGCCATTGATAAACTGTGGATTGTTAGCGCTTAATATAGCCGAGTTTGCCGTATAAACATCCCCCGGTTTCCAGCTGGATGGTAAGAATGACGATGGCAGCGGTATATCAGTAGCCGGAGCCTTTGAGATGGCGGTACTTATTGACAGCGAAGGATAAATCTGATTGGCTACGGATGCAGAGTCGGCATAAGTATAGTTATAACCGTATTTCAGATTGGCTGTGTCGGCAATAGGGTTTTGTACAACCCGTAAACCAAATTTACAGTTCACCATCAGGTTGTTGTAAGCCATACCTGCCGCATCCTGCTCAAAATTAATGGAGCCGCCACGACCGGCCGCTGCCCGGCGATAGCCACAATTGATGATCGTATTATTATATACCCGTAAGTTAGAGCCGGGAACGCCTGTAAGTGCACCTGCGTTTGATAATTTAGGACCATTGGTAGCCATACCGATGCAAACGTTATAGGCAAAATCGCCCACGGTACCGCCCTTAGAATTGAGCGCTTCACCGCTGGTGTATCCGCATTTTTCAAAGGTGTTTCTCAAAATTTCAATCTTGGCGCCTACGGTACGTATGGCATCATCAATACTGCCGTAGACCCACGAGTCTTCGAGCACCAGGCTTCCGAAGGGATTCTGAAAATACAGCGGGTAAGCACTCGATGACAATACGGCAATGTCGCCGCTGGGTTTACCGCCTGCAAATTCGATGTGCGTCCATTTAATAATAATTTTATTACAGTTAGGGCCGCCAACAATGCCCGACCATTTACCGGTATAAGCAGGGTCGGTAGCTGGGTTTGCTCCCGGCTGGTCTGTTTTGGTAATGCCTGGCGATGTAAGGTAAACCGGTTTGTCTTTGGTGCCTAAACAAATCAGGGTACCGTTTACACCAATGCCGTAATTGCCGTTAAAATTAACCGTTACACCTTCTTGTATAGTTAAAGTATCGCCTTTGTTAACCATCAGGTTACCGCACACATTGTAGGTTTTGCCTGCCAGCATGGTGCCTTTTACGGCCAGCGACGTTACGCCCGATGGTGGCGACAGGCAGCCGGCATCGCTTATGGGCGCTGCGGTTTGCACTACAGCTAAAGAAAGGTCTTTGCGGTCAATGGCTTTTTTACAAGCCGACAGTGTAAGCGCAACGACGAACGTTAGTATGATTTGAAATGTCCTATTCATGACGATTAAAGTTTGTAGCGGATACCCAGTAAGAAGTTAGTTTTGAAATAATCTTTTTGAACGTAAATTTTATGGCCGGCATCGGTTTGCATTGCCAGGGTACGAGCGCCCGGTGCTGCCAGGTAGTTGTTATACGACTGACGCAGTTCAAGCACGTAAGGTGTATTGGTGATGTTGTTTACCTTGGTAAAGAAGGAGAATTTGCGGGCAAATCTTTTCTCGGCCGAAAAGTCGAGTTGTTTGGTAGGGGCCTGCCAGTAATCCAGCCCATAATAAGGACTTACCAGTGCAATACGTGCTCCGGTGTATACAAAGGCGGTTTGTATATCTAAACCCAGTTTAGAGTTACGGTAAATCAGCGCCAGGTTACCAATATGGTCTGATTGCCCCTGCAACGGACGGGTTTCTGATTGTATGCGCGAGGTTACCTGTCCGGCATCATTACGGTACGAAAATAATTTATCAGTAGTGATTCTTGATTTGGTATATGTATAATTAGCAACCACGCCAAATGGCCCAAAATAGTGGGTAAAAACAGCTTCAAAGCCAAAGTTGCGGGCGTCGCCAAAGTTTTGCGGAATAAGTGTTTGTGAGGTTACACCGGTTTTTACCGCAGCATATTCAATCGGGTTTTGTATGCGCTTGTAAAACACACCTAACAACAACTCGTCGGCATTGCGCGGAAACAGTTCGTAGCGGAAATCAATATTATCCGCCGTAGTATGGTTCAGTCCTGCCGGGTTACCCGATTCTTTAAAAATTTCCCCTTGTATACCATCCGGAATCATGTCGGCAAAGGCTGGGCGGGCCAGCGCACGGTAATATGATAAACGCAGGTTCTCATTGTCTTTAAGCGTATATTTTAATATACCGCTTGGCAATAAATCTGTATAATCAATATTACCCGATTTATAATTTACCGAAGTGGGTAATTGCGTATTATATTGTTGGTGTGTGTTTTCTAACCGCAAACCACCTAAAGCTTCTAATTTGCTGGTCAGCTGCCATTTGCCTTGCACGTAGCCGGCTGCTATGTTTTCGTCAAAAGTGTAGGTATTACCATCAGGTACCCATAAAGACGCGCCGGCATTTTTAAACACAAATACGGCATTATCAATGCCATTATAGGTTTGCAGACTGTTGGTGCCCAGGTAAGGACTCAGCGAGTAAATGTTGTAATAGGCATTGCGCTTTTTGTAGCGCTCTAATCCGCCTATTTTCAATTCAAAGTCGCGATCAAGCAGTTTAAAGTTATTGGTAAAGTTAAGGTACGATGAGTAATCTCGGTCGGTGTTGTGGTTCCACAACCGGGTCATGCCCTGTACAATATCCGAACCGCTGGCACTTTTAATTACCGGATACTCGTGCGAAAATTCTGCCTGGTCCGGCACATGGTTATTGGCTTCAGACACTGCCAGCGACCAGTCTAAACGGCTTTTATCTGACAACTGATGTAAGCCTTGTAAAGTTGAATTATATATAGTTTGATACTGCCACCGGGTACGGTAAGATTCCATAACCAGTGAATTCAAGGCAATGGTATCGCTGATGAGGCGGGTTTGATAATCATCGAGCCGTACAAAAACGTTAATCAGCGATAGCTTATTTTTATTGTTGATGCGGTAATCAAACTTATTGTTGATGCCAATGCGGCGGCTTTGTTGCGAGTACCTGCGCGATTGTAAATCAATAAACTGCGGGATATTGTTTAAGGCGGGTTGTGCATTCGGCAAAAAGAAAGTAGAGTTGGTGCCGGTGTAGTTGTTTTGATAACTGCCGGAAACAATAAATCCAAGTTTTTTAGAGCGGCCAATCCTATCGCCTATGGTTACACCAAAGTTGGTGTTAATAGGATTACTTTTTGGGATGAATTTTAGGTTAGCGATGGGAAAGTCGGAGGGTACAGCAGCGTAATTGGTACCATTAATTTCGGATGGAGCCAATTTGCTGATACTGCTCCGGTTAAAGGCCTGGAAATCGCGCCCAGCAAATACCGCGTTATAGCCGGCCGAAAAGTTAGCTCTAACCAGGGTAGTGGCAGGAGCATCTTTCATCACCAGGTTAATTGAACCACCAACGGCATCACCTTCCATAGCTGGGGTGAGGGTTTTGCTCACTTCCAGCCTTTCCAGCAATTCTGCCGGGAAGATATCGAGCGGAATAAAACGGTTTTTATTATCAGGACTCGGAATTTTAATGCCGTTTACCAGGGTATTAATGTATCGTTTTTCCATACCCCGGATAATAGGGTAGCGGCCTTCGCCCGAGTTGCTGCGCTCAATGGTAACACCCGATACCCGTTGCATCACGTTGGCTACGGTAATATCCGGCGAAAGCATTATGTTTTGTGCCGATACGACGTTCATGACCTGGTTGGCTTTCATCTCGATGGCACGGGCACGTTTATCGGTCGATTCTTTGTTGCCGGCAATGCTGATTTCGTCTAACTGTTTGCTATCCGGCTCAAGCGCCACGCTTACATAAGCAGGTTTTCCGGGCAAAACAGAGACATTAAGTGTTTTAGAGCGATAAGAAACAAAACGACATTCTAAAGCATAGGTACCAGGCTTAACGTTTTTAAAAGTAAAGTTACCATCTAACTGTACAGCCTGACTCCTGCCGGTTTCTTTAAGGGTAACTGTTGCGCCAGTCAAAGGTTCCTGCGTAACGCCGTTAATCACCTTACCATGAATGGTTTGGGCGATAGATGGAAGCGCAAACAACAGTCCGCAGGCAAAAAGGAGCAGAATTTTGTTAATTAAGTAGGGGGATTTCATCTGACTATGGGCTTAATTTGCCGCAAAGATTTCTGATGAATTATGGAGCAAAACTGAAGATTTGCTGATGGTGATTTATGGTAACAAAAGCATAATATTTATTTAAAATCAGGCGATTAAACTCTAATAATTTTAACATTGATTTTGCAAAGGCTTAACTGTTGATGTTGCGTTAACAGACCAGCAGAATAATTTATAATAAGACTTGAAGTAGCAGGAAGGAATTGAACGAGGAGTTAAGGGATGGGCTACGTTTCATCTAAAATTAAAGCATTAGCTAAGCAAGTCAAGGGAGTAAATACTTTAACATATAATGTATAGCTACAACAAGGCACAAAAAAACCCATCTAACGTTTAGACAGGTTCTTGTACAATTTTGTGCTGTATCTTCAATTAAAACGGCAGGTCATCCGCGTCGTTAGCAGGGTTAAAGCCGCTGTCGGCATCTTCGGCCTTTACAGCTTGTTTAGTTTCGTTGTCAAAATCACTTTTGCGGCCTAATACCGTAAAGTTTTCGGCTACAATTTCGGTAGTATATTTTTTGATGCCGGTTTTGTCTTCAAAAGACCGGGTTCTGAGTTTACCTTCAATATAAACTAATTTTCCTTTTTGAAGGTATTTTGCGGCTACATCTGCCAAACCGCGCCACATCACAATGTTGTGCCATTCGGTTTGTTCAACCTTACGCCCATCCTTGTTGTAGCTTTCTGAGGTAGCCAACGGAAAGCTGGCTACAGATACGCCGCCTTCCAGGTGTCTAACCTCAGGATCTTTGCCTAAGTGCCCAACTAATATTACTTTGTTTATTCCAGACATGTTTAGTTAGAAAAGAGAGAATTGTTTTCAAATTTAAAAAAATTAGTTAAAAATATAAAAATGATTTTGGGTAATGCTAATTTTTTTAGATTTTCTATATCTGTATAAAACCAGTCTTCATGCATTAAAAGCGGTTTATTCTTAACGTGAATGAATCGAATGGTCAGTTTTTGATGTGTTAGTATATGTTTTTGCAGACCGAAAACTTCTACAATAGGTAAGTTCTTACCAAAATAGTGTTCCACCTCAGGCATTGTAACAATTTCGTGGGCAGGCTTTAATGGGTCAGATTCAACCATGGGCAGGTCGTAAAGGCCGTTCCAGATGTCATTTCCGGTACGCTTATTCATTAATATCTGGTCATTTTCATAAACCAAAAAATAGTTAAAAAAGCGTTCTTTCACTTTAACGGTCTTAAGCTTGACCGGTAGCTGCGTGGTTGCATTAGTTTTAAAAGCTTCGCATCCTAACCGCACCGGGCATATGCCGCAGGCCGGATTTTTGGGTTTGCACAACATGGCCCCAAACTCCATCATGGCCTGGTTGTGTAAGCCTGGCTCAATGGTATCCAAAACTTCGTTTGCTAACTGTTTGAACAGCTTTTGCCCTTGCGTGCTGTTGATAGGTTCCGAAATGCCAAAATAACGCGCCAGCACACGATAAACATTACCATCTACTACGGCATGTGCCTCATTGGCCGCAAAAGAGGAGATGGCCGACGCAGTATAATCGCCAATGCCTTTAAGTTTAATTAAATCCTGGTAAGCCGACGGAAAGTTGCCGCCAAATTCATCACGGATTAACTGGGCGGTTTTAAGCATGTTGCGGCCGCGCGAATAATAGCCCAGCCCTTGCCAAAGCTTCAGTATTTCGTCTTCGCTGGCATTGGCAAAGGTGGTTACATCGGGATAATTTTCCAAAAAACGGTTAAAATAAGGCAAGCCCTGCTCTACGCGCGTTTGCTGCAGAATGATTTCTGAAAGCCATATAATATAAGGGGCAGTGGTATGCCTCCAGGGTAAATCGCGCTTGTTTTGCTGATACCATTGCACCAGCTCTTTAGAAAAATTCATGCTTAACAAATTTACAAAACCGGCAGGCGTTAACCGTAATTGTGAGGTAATGTTTTGCTGCTTAGGCAAGTGCCGTCAAAAAAAACCGCGTTTTATTTCAAAGTTTACAATTAAACTTATACTTTTGCAACCCCAAAACAGTTAAGTATTTACAAAAAATAATTAATAAAAAACAGATATGACTAAGGCGGAAATTATAGCTGAAATATCAACTAAAACAGGGATTGAGAAAGTTGACGTTCAGGAAACTGTTGAGGCGTTTTTTAAAGTAGTTAAAACATCGATGGTAAGCGGCGAGAACGTATATGTGAGAGGCTTTGGTAGCTTTGTAGTTAAAAAGAGAGCTAAGAAAACCGCACGTAATATCTCAAAAAATACCGCTATTATTATACCTGAACATTTTGTGCCCAGCTTTAAGCCAGCCAAAACTTTTGTTGAAAAAGTAAGAACAGGTAATAAAACCAAATCAAGCAAAGCTTAATAATATGATTAAAAAACAAATAGTTACTGTAGTGGCCGTGGTTGCGGTAATGGGCTATTTGTATTTACAGCCCGTTAAGGGACTGGTTAAGCCAAAAGAAGGGCGTACTGCTCCGGGCAAACAAGCAACCGAAAGCCCGGTTGCCAGTAAAATAAACGTGGCTGCGGTATCTGTACCGGCAAAATCAGCCATCGGTGCCGATTTAGCCGGTAAAATTACATCGCTTGAAGATGCCTTGAAAAAGGCGGGTTCGGCAAGCGAGAAGCTTAAACTGCAAACCGAACTTGCGCACGAGTGGGATAACGTAAACCAGCCTGCACCTGCCGCTTTCTATTATATGGATTTGGCACAAGCCAAAAACGATTTTGAAAACTGGTTTACCGCAGGCAGCCGTTTTAACGATGCCTATAAATTTACTCAGGATACTACCATGCAGCCTACATTTGTAAGCAATGCTATCCTGGCTTTCAAAAAAGCAATGGCTTTAAGGCCGGCCGATTTGGAATCAAAAACAGGCCTGGGTGTGGCTTATGTAAACCAAACCAGCCTGGGTATTACCGACCCTGATGGCGGTTCGCCGATGCAGGGTATTATGCTGTTGCGCGAAGTGGTTGGTGCCGAGCCTGACAATTGGAATGCAAACTTAAATTTGGGGCAGTTTGCCATGAAGTCGGGTCAGTATCAAAAAGCTGTTGAGCGTTTTCAGCACATGATTGCCTTAGATACTAAGCGCTCTAAGGTAGAACCTTACTTTTACCTGGCCGAAAGCTATAAACAGCTGGGCATGAAAAAAGAGGCGATTGATGCCTATGTAAAATGTAAGGAAATGATGGGCGACCCAACTATGGGCCAAACCATCGACAACTATATTAACGAATTAAAAAATTAAATAACCCTTTAAAACATTAAGTACTATGCCAAGCGGTAAAAAACGTAAGAGACATAAAATGGCTACCCACAAACGTAAAAAACGTTTAAGAAAAAACAGACATAAAAAGAAATAAGCCGTTTTAACGGTGTGTTTGCCTGTGCTTACTATGGTAGGTACAGGCAAATTTTTTATTTGTTTTTATCCTCTTATTGTACGCGGCGTAATGCCGCTTTGAAGAAATGGAGTAGCAGTTGGTAAAAGAATTAATTATCGATTCATCCCCTGCCGGGGCAACTATTGCCCTGTTGCAGGATAAACAACTCGTAGAACTTCATAAAGAGCAAATTTCCAATAACTACACTGTTGGAGACATTTACCTGGGCCGCGTTAAAAAAATAATGCCCGGGCTTAATGCTGCTTTTATTGATGTAGGATACGAGAAGGATGCGTTTTTGCACTACCTGGATTTAGGTCCGCAAGTGCAAAGCCTGCTCAAATTAACCAAACAGGTACGTGGAGGGAGTTACCAAACCAAATTGCTGGATGATTTAAAGCTGGAAGCTGACATTAACAAATCAGGTAAAATATCTGAGGTGTTAACCAAAAACCAGCTAATACCGGTACAGATAGCCAAAGAGCCAATTTCAACAAAAGGCCCGAGGCTGAGTTCCGATTTATCTATTGCCGGCCGCTACGTAGTACTGGTGCCGTTTTCTGATGTAATTTCGATTTCTAAAAAAATCAAAAGTAACACAGAGCGTACCCGTCTGCGCAAAATAGTGGAAGGTATTAAACCCGCTAATTTTGGGGTAATCATTCGTACAGTATCAGAAGGTAAGGGCGTAACCGAAATGCAGAAAGACCTGCTGGATTTAATATCTAAGTGGGAGTCTTTCATGACGCGTTTACCGGCTACCGACCCATCCAAAAAGATACTGGGCGAGATTGACCGTACCTCTACACTGCTAAGAGATATTTTAAATGCTGATTTTCAGCATATATACGTTAACGAGAACTCGATTTTTGAGGAAGTACGTTCGTATGTACACGAGATATCGCCTGATTTGGAAAATATCGTTAGGTTGCACAAGCACCGCGATCCGATATTTGAGCACTACGGAATTGAAAAGCAAATTAAATCTGCTTTTGGTAAAACCGTAAACCTGGCTGGTGGAGCTTACCTGGTTATTGAGCACACCGAAGCCCTGCACGTAATTGACGTTAATAGCGGCAATCGTACGGCAAACAAAGAAAACCAGGAAGACAACGCCTTACAAGTAAACAAAGAGGCAGCCCGCGAAATAGCCCGGCAGTTACGTTTACGCGACATGGGCGGCATTGTGGTAGTCGATTTTATTGACATGCACAAACCAACCAACCGTAAAGAATTGTTTGATTATTTACGCGATGAGATGGCACATGACAGGGCTAAGCACACCATTTTGCCGCCAAGCAAATTTGGTTTAGTGCAGATTACACGCCAGCGCGTACGCCCCGAAATGAACATTGTAACCAGCGAGGTTTGCCCAACCTGTAACGGTACCGGGACCATCAGGTCCAGCATTTTGCTATTAGATGATATTGAAAACAACTTCAATTACATCCTGGTAGAGCAAAATGAAAAAAACATTACGCTTGTTGTGCACCCGTACATCGAAGCTTACATTAAAAAAGGCCTGATAAGCCGGCAGATGAAATGGTATTTTAAATACGGACAATGGATTAAGGTTAAAGCCAATACATCCTACCAGATTACCGAGTTCCATTTCATGAATGCTAAGGACGAAGAGATAAAACTCTAAACGTAAAAATAAGCAAAAGCTAAATGTATTAGCAAATGACAAAGGGTTGATAGTTACTATCAGCCCTTTGTTGTATATTTATAGTTGGTAAAAATCCTTTGTGCGGCGTCATTTGACTTACCTCATTTGCACATCCGCACATTTAAAATTTGCACATTCAAACAAATTGGCTAAAACAAAATCAGCATATTTTTGCCAGAGCTGCGGCTACGAATCGCCGAAGTGGCTGGGCAAATGCCCTTCATGCGGGCAGTGGAATACATTTGTAGAAGAGGTGGTGGAGAAGCCTAATGCGGCTATACCGAACTGGAAGCCCAGCAACAATAGCAGCGGACCAAAATCTACCTCTACACAACGAGCTAACAAAGCTGTGCCGGTTAACAGCATCGATTTTGCCGAAGAACATCGCATGCTAACACCAGATAAAGAACTTAACCGTGTGTTGGGTGGAGGTATTGTCGCCGGGTCGTTAGTATTGATTGGTGGCGAACCAGGCATCGGTAAATCTACGTTAATGTTGCAGCTTGCTCTAAGTATGCCCGCTGCCAAAATATTGTATGTATCAGGAGAGGAGAGTGACCGGCAGATAAAAATGCGGGCGGAGCGTATCTCGGCGCCACAGCCGGGTGCGACTGGGTTAAGCGGAAGTGGCTGTTTTATCTTAACGGAGACATCCACGCAAAACATTTTTAAACAAATTGAACAACTGCAGCCCGATTTGGTAATTGTGGACTCAATACAAACACTGTATTCGGCACATATTGAGTCAACACCGGGCAGCGTGTCGCAGGTGCGCGAGTGTACGGCCGAGTTGTTGCGCTTTGCGAAAGAGAGTTCGACACCGGTGTTCCTGATAGGTCATATTACTAAGGATGGCATGATAGCCGGTCCCAAAATACTGGAACATATGGTTGATACCGTGTTGCAGTTTGAAGGCGACAGGCATCACGTATACCGCATTTTAAGGGCAATCAAAAACCGCTTTGGTTCGGCCTCTGAGTTAGGTATTTACGAAATGCTGGGCGCCGGCTTGCGCGAGGTGTCTAATCCGTCGGAGATATTGTTGTCGCAACGGGATGAGGCACTGAGTGGTATAACTATCAGTGCCACGTTAGAGGGACTTAGACCTATGCTCATTGAAACTCAGGCATTGGTAAGTACTTCGGCTTACGGTACGCCTCAACGTTCGGCTACGGGCTTTGATACGCGCCGTATGAACATGTTGCTGGCCGTACTCGAAAAACGTTGTGGCTTTAGGTTAGGTACTAAGGATGTGTTTCTGAATATTACAGGAGGTATCAAAGTTGAAGACCCGGCCATCGACCTGGGTTTGGCGGCAGCTATTATCTCATCCCACGAGGATATGCCTATATCATCAAAAACCTGTTTTGCCGGCGAGTTGGGATTATCTGGCGAAATCAGGGCAGTGAACCGGATTGAACAACGCATAGCCGAGGCGCAAAAACTGGGCTTTGAGCAAATTTTTATTTCCAAATACAACCTGCCGTCGGGTAAAAAAGATAAAAATCAGCTCGACCTATCTCACTATAAAATCGAAATCAAACCCGTAAGCCGAATTGAAGAAGTATTCGGTCTTTTATTCGGATAGAGATACTTTCATAAACGACAAAGGGTGCTGATTCGCAAAATCAGCACCCTTTGTCGTTTAGTGTCAAAAGTCTTAATTATCTGGTAGTTACTACCAGTTTTCTAACCCGGTTATTGTTGTAATCGGCTACGTAAATGTTTTTGCTGGCATCAACGGCAATGCCGGTTGGTGCAGAAAACTGCGCGGTTGTCTTTGAGCCATCCGCAAAACCTAAAGTGTTGGCTTTCCCGGCTAAAGTATATAGTACATTACCTGGAGTGATAGTCAGTATGCGGCCGCTATTATCGGCGATATAAAGCGCGCCTTGCGAGTCGATAGCGATGCCAGTTGGTGAGTTTAATAAACCTGTGGTTACACTGGTTCCTACCAGCATGCTAACCACGCCTGCTGAGGTTACCTTACGCACAGCATAGTTTCCCTGGTCGGTTACATATAAGTTGCCGGAGCCATCAATAGTCAGGCCGTAAGGACGGTTAAAGGTGGCCGAAGCACCATCACCATTAAGATTACCTCCGGCACCGGTTCCGGCAAGCGTGCTTACCACTCCGGCTGATGTTATTTTACGAATACGGTTGTTACCCTGGTCGGCCACGTAAACATTGCCTGATGCATCAGCCACTAAACCCTGTGGGGCGTTAAAAGCAGCTGTTGCGCCGGTACCATTTACATACCCGGCTGTGCCGCTTCCGGCCAATATGATTACTGTACCGTTGCTGGTAATTTTGTAAATCGCATTGTTGCCCAGGTCAGATACATATACATTACCCGCAGCATCGGTAGCTATACCATTGGGGCTGTAAAATTGTGCCGTAGTGGCTGTGCCACCGCTAAAGCCTAAAGCTCCGCTACCGGCAAAGGTGGTTACCACCCCTGCAGGCGTTACTTTGCGAATAAGGTGGTTGAATGAGTCGGTCACGTAAACGTTGCCCTGCGCATCAACTGCAGTGCCGCTCGGACTGTTAAAGGCCGCGTTGGCACTCGTGCCGTTGGCCAAGCCTGCAGTACCGCTTCCGGCCAGGGTAGATACAGTTACACTGGTATCGGCAGTACTGGCGCTGGTTTTAAAAGTTACTACGCTGCCATAACCTGTTCCGGCATCTGTTGTAGCGTAGGTCCTTAAATAATAAGTAGTATTGGGCGTGAGTCCGATTACATCACTCTTAAAAGTTGCGCTGGTGCCGACATTCGTTTTTGAATCACTTATGGTAGGATTGGCATTGCTTGCACTGTAAACTACCCCCAAACCAGTCAAGTTTGGCGAGGAACCGTAATCGGTAAGCATGCCGCTGGCTTGTACGCCGGTCGATGTCAGGTTGGCCAATACGGGCACAGTAGCGGCGGAGGGAGCTACCGGGTCAACATTGGTTGATTTGTTACAGCCAGCCATGCCCACAGCCGATGCTACAAAGCAGGCCAGTAAATTATTTTTTAATGTGTAAATCTGTTTCAACGTCATCGAAAATCTAATTGTCAAAGGTATTATCAACTTAATGTCTTTCCCCATTGGCTGTACGTTATAAATTATGATAACATTACAGATAGGCTAATACAAAGTTAATCACCTGTTTTTGTTTCAGTGTGCTAATTAACTAAACCTTACGCAATATTATGGCAAAGAAGTGTTAAAGTTTGTTAACGCAAAGCAAAACAGACTATGCTTTGTTATCAGTTTCGAAAATATTACGATGATGAAGCGCCTTATATTTTTTTCAGCCTTTTTGTTAACAATGATTCACCTTGCTGTAGTAGCACAACAGCCGGTAAAGTTACCCCACGGGATGGTGTTTGGCACCAAACCCAGTACGGTAGGATTGATGCCCGCGTCAAAACTTGATTCATTTATGGGTAAACGTACCCGTATTAGTACAGCTATTGTAGGAAAAGTACTTAAAGTAACTAATACCAAAGAAGGCGCTTTTACGATTGATGCCAGTAACGGAAAGGTGATTGATGCCCGCTTTAAAACCGACGGTATCAGTTTACCACCTAACATCAAAGGGCGAGAAGTAATTATATCCGGTGTGGCAACCAAACAATTTAATGCATTTGATGCACAGCGCCAGGCCGGTAGCAAGCCATCATCTCAAAAGCAAAATAACGCGGGCAAGCAGCCGCTCAGCTTTGAAGCGGTTGGATTGATGGTCAATAAATAAAAAAGGTGCTGATTTTATTGATCAGCACCTTTAGCATAACTAAGTAGTTTTATTTAGTTAGTAACTGTATAGTTATTAGTGCTAACAATGGTCTGTCCATTAGATGTTACACTTATTTTCATGGCACCCAACACGCCGGATGGTACTGTGGCTTTGATGGTGTCATCAGTTACGCTGAGTATTGTTGCGTTAGTAGAGCCAAATTTAACCGATACGTTATTATAAATATTGTTTCCAAATCCTGCCCCGGTTATGGTAACAATGCTGCCAGCAACGCCTGATGCCGGAGTAAAGCCGGTTACGCTCGGACCAATAATGGTAAAGTCGCCGTTGGCCTGTAAATTTTGATTATTAAACTGCACGTATATTTTAACATTGCCAGGATTAATATATCCGGGTACCGTAGTTTTAAGGTTAGTAGATGAAGTGGCGGTTCCGTATGTGGAGGTAGAACCAAAGTAAACGTTATAAGCGCTTCCTGAAATGAAATTACCTGAAATATTTACCTCTCTGCCCGGACTACCCGAAGTTGGCGAGAATGTTGACACAGACGGCGCCAGAACAGTAAATTTTTGAGGTGCCGTTACCGTAGTTGAGCCAACCTTTAATGTTACATCGTAGGTGCCCGCATTCATGTTTGAAGGAATGTAGCCAGACAGGCTGGTGTTGTTCGACATCATGCTGCTTACATAAACGCTTGTATTTCCAATCATCACCGTTGGTGAAAAACTGGTAGGAAAATTGGTTCCGTAAATGACAAACGAAGCGCCCGGCAAACCTGATGCTGGTGAAATTGATGTAATTGTTGGTGCAACAACCGAAAACTCTCCCGGCAAAACAGTAGTAACACCATTCACCACAACAGAAATTGCAAATTTATCGGATGTTACTGTATTAGGTACTGCCACCTGGAAGCCGCTTGCATTATAAGAGACGCTTCCTTCAGTTGTTCCAAACAGCACCTTGATGTTATTAGTGTTATAGTAGGTGGGCAGGTTATCACCCGAAAAATTAATTAACGTGCCTACCGGCCCTGATTTGGGCGAGTAATCTTTAACATTAGCCAGCATGGTAAAGTAGTAACTACTATTTACACGCTGTCCGCCGATAGTTATTGCAATAGGTACCTGCGAGTTATGAGCAACAGTAATACCTGACGGTACCTCAACAACTATTTTGGAGCCTGATGCCTCTGTTACTTTTGCCTTAATATTATTGAAGGTAACCACAACCTGATCGGCCGAGGCGGTGTAGAACTGGCCGGTAATGGTAACCAAATCTCCTATTTTGCCGCTTTGAGGGCTTAAACCGCTTGCTGTAATTACAGGTAAGGTTGTAGAGATTACCTTACCAAATACGGTGCCTTTTTCGTTTTTAAGATATGCTCTGGCATATAATAAATTGGAGTAGTAGGCTGTATTTAGGGTAAGACTATTTACTTCGCGGCTAAAATCACCATTAGGCGCATCTGCTCCTAATGATACTTTAACGCCGTTACTCTCATCCAAATTAGATGTGGTGCCATAGATAAAGCCATAATCAGACACGCCATATTTGCCTCGGTTAACTATGCTGCCTTTAAACATAACTTTTACGAGCGATGAGGCAGTCACTTCCAGTGTTTGTATTTCCGGGTCGGGATTTTGTTCTTTTTTACATCCCTGCAAGTAAAAAGATGTTATGGCGGCACTTAACAGCATAACATAAACCAATACTTTTTTCATGTAGCCGCTATGTTAAAAAGTGTAGCCTATACGGATGCCGTTTTGCAATGATGTGCCAAAGTTAACCGTAGAGTTTTTACCGGTAGATGTGGGTACGTTTGCTGAACCCTGACCTGTTTGGGTGATCTGCACGGTTTTCCAATCGGTTTTAGAAATACCGAGGTTAAACTCGTAGCCAAAAAAGAAATGGCGGGCCATGTAAAAATCAAAGCCGGAAACCAGGTTTACTCCAAAACGTGAATACGCAATTTGCTGGGGTTGGCTAACCACTGTATTACCTACATAAGTAGTGTAAGCCCAGCCGTTAGTTACATTTACCGTAGAGCCATTATTCTCTATTTTTTCGCTGGCTGACCTTTTACTATAGGTAACGTCAACACCAACATAAGGAGATAAGCGGCGGGTGCCGGCAAAGTGTTTTTCTAAACCTGCATTGAAAGCAAAAGTGGTGCTCTTGCGGTCGTCGTTATAAAAGTTGCTGGTAGTACCGTAAGCATTGTTAATCTTGTACAAGGAGTCGCGTTTGTTTACGTTAAAGCCCAGTCTCACGGCAAAATCGGGCTTAACAAAATAACGGAACTTAATTTGGTTTAAAGAATTGTTCAGATTAAGCTGGCCGTTAAACGGATTAACATTCAGTTCGGTAGAGATTTTTTTTGCTTTTGGTTTCAGGTCGCCTTCGTCGGTACCGGCGTTGTTTGAAGTTTGGGCGTAGCTTGCCATACCGGCTAACAGCCCGGCCATGATAAGTAAGGTTGATTTCATGTGTATGTTCTATATATTCGGCGCGAAAATATAAAAATAATATCAAACAATTAGTTGAAATATTTGTATAGGCCGCTGTTTTTAACAGCAATATTCTGGTAAATAAAAAAGCCGGGCAATATTATTGTCCGGCTTAAAATATTGTCGCCCAGCGATATTTATTTGCTCAGGTACATCGATTTTTCTTTGTACAAATGACGGAAGTAAGGGTCCATCAAATTCGGGATAAAGCGGATAGCTTCGCCGGTTGATTTCATCTCAGGGCCCAGCTCTTTGTTAACTTCAGGGAATTTATCAAAAGAGAACACCGGCTCTTTAATGGCATAACCTACCAGCTTGCGCTCAATTTTAAAGTCTTTAAGCTTGTTGGCACCCAGCATAATTTTGGCCGCAATGTTAATGTAAGGTGCATCGTAAGCTTTAGCAATAAATGGTACGGTACGCGAAGCCCGTGGGTTAGCCTCAATTACATAAACCTTATCGTTTTTAACGGCAAACTGGATGTTTAATAAACCGCGAACATTCAAAGCCTTTGAAAGCTTAATGGTGTATTCCTCAATTTGCTCCATCACGCTGTCCGACAAGTCGAACGGTGGCAGTACGGCATACGAGTCGCCCGAGTGGATACCGGCAGGCTCAATGTGCTCCATAATGCCCACAATGTGTACATCCTCGCCATCACCAATCGAGTCAGATTCAGCTTCCGAAGCGCGATCCAGGAAGTGGTCAATCAGTACGCGGTTGCCAGGCAGGTTACGTAACAGGTTTACTACGGCGCGTTCCAAGTCTTCATCGTTAATAACAATGCTCATACCCTGTCCACCCAATACATAGCTCGGGCGAACTAACACCGGGTAACCTACTTCGTGTGCTACTTCCAGGGCTTCTTCAGCACTTTCTGCAACACCATATTTAGGGTAAGGGATGCCCAAGTCTTTCAGCAAATCAGAGAAACGGCCGCGGTCTTCGGCAATGTCCATGTCGTTAAACGAAGTACCGATAATTTTGATGCCGTGCTCATGAAGCTTTTCAGCCATTTTCAATGCCGTTTGGCCGCCTAACTGTACAATCACACCCTCTGGTTTTTCCAGGTCGATGATTTCGCGAACATGCTCCCAGAACACCGGCTCAAAGTACAGCTTATCAGCCATATTAAAGTCGGTTGATACCGTTTCGGGGTTACAGTTAATCATGATGGCCTCGTAGCCTGCTTCTTTGGCGGCTAATAAGCCATGCACACAGCTATAGTCAAACTCAATACCCTGGCCAATACGGTTAGGGCCTGAGCCTAATACGATGATTTTTTTACGGTCGGATACGATAGATTCGTTTTCGCCTTCGTAAGTAGAGTAGTAATATGGCGTTTGTGCCTGAAACTCAGCTGCACAGGTATCTACCATTTTATAAACACGTCTAATACCTGAAGTTTTACGACGCTGATAAACATCCTCTTCAGTAGTATTTACGCCTAATATCCAGGCAATTTGTACGTCCGAGAAGCCTTTCTGCTTAACGGTCAGCAAAATATCGTCAGGGATATTGTTGATGGAGTAACGACGCATCTCGTTTTCCAGGTTTACAATCTCTTGTATCTGGTTCAAAAACCAACGGTCAATCTTGGTGGCTTTGCGTACCGATTCGATAGGCACACCCAAACTTAAAGCATCATAAACGTGGAACAAACGGTCCCAGCTTGGATGCTCCAGGCTTTGCATAATCTCGTCTAAGTTGCGGCTCTGACGACCATCGGCACCTAAACCTGCACGGCCAATCTCCAAACTCTGACAAGCTTTTTGTAATGCCTCGATAAAGCTGCGGCCAATACCCATCACTTCACCTACCGATTTCATCTGAAGGCCCAGCTCTTTGTTGGCGCCTTTAAATTTATCGAAGTTCCAGCGAGGAATTTTTACGATTACATAATCCAGTGTTGGTTCAAAATAAGCCGAAGTAGTTTTAGTAATTTGGTTTTCTACCTCATCCAGGTTATAACCTATAGCCAGTTTGGCGGCAATTTTAGCAATTGGGTAACCGGTCGCTTTAGAGGCCAGGGCTGATGAACGCGAAACGCGTGGGTTAATCTCGATAGCGATAATCTCTTCATTAGCCGGGTTAACCGAAAACTGAACGTTACAGCCACCGGCAAAGTTACCAATGGCACGCATCATCTTGATGGCCTGGTTACGCATTTCCTGGTAACAACGGTCGCTCAGGGTCATGGCCGGTGCAACGGTAATCGAGTCGCCGGTATGTATACCCATTGGGTCAAAGTTCTCGATAGAACAGATGATGATTACGTTGTCGCGGTTGTCACGCAACAACTCCAACTCGTATTCTTTCCAGCCCAAAACGGCCTGCTCTACCAATACCTCGTGGGTAGGAGAGGCTTGTAATCCACGGCTTAGGGCAGCATCAAAATCTTCTTTTTTGTGTACAAAGCCGGCGCCTTTCCCACCCAGCGTATAGCTGGGACGGATAACCAGCGGAAAGCCGATTTCCTGAGCCGCTTCTTTACCCTCTAAAAACGAATTGGCAATTTTAGATTTTGCAACACCTACGTTAATGTCAACCATCAACTGGCGGAATGCCTCGCGGTTTTCAGTTT
>CAXYKR010000347.1:0-3101 GCA_964277815.1 uncultured Mucilaginibacter sp.
CTGGGTATTGATGTTTTGCTCGATGAGGCTTTGCATACTCCAGTTAAGCTCGATGAGGTTAAGCACCTGTTTGCTGATAACTTTGAGCGAATTAATCTGAACGTCGGTTAACTGCAGCGGCTCAGTATGCAGCACACATAAGGTGCCAATAGCATGCCCGTCGAAAGTAACCAGCGGCATGCCAACATAAGAGCGGATGAAGGGTGCGTTCTTAACCACAGGCAGGTTGGCAAAACGGCTATCCTGGGTAGCATCAGGCACTATAAACAACTGGTCGGATTTGATGGTCTGGTCGCAAAACGACAAATGGCGTTCGATGCAGGGCATGTCGCCGATACCCACACTAGCTTTAAACCACTGGGTTTGCGCATCAATAACACTTACCAGCGCCACAGGCACGTTGCAGATACCAGCAATTAGATTTACTAAATCGGTCAGGTCTTTTTTAATGCCGGTGTCTAAGGTTTTAAATCGTGCTACTGCTCTAAGCCGCTCGTTTTCGTTCATCATAAATCCCAGGGATTACACCCGTTAAAACAGAGTTAATTTGCACACAAAATAAAGTTATTTTTTAACAAAAGTGTAAACCTGACAATTATTTTAGAACCAAAAAAATCAATTTCATAATAAAGAAACTATAATTTAAGTTTCTGTTTAAAAACCTTTTCCAGCTTGTCTACTTTGGGCTGTATCACCATGCGGCAATAAGGCTGTTTACCATTGAGGTTGAAATAATTTTGATGGTAGTTTTCGGCCACATAAAAATTCGTAAACGGGTCGATAGCGGTAACTATAGGGTCAGGATAAACTTTTTGCTTGTTCAGCTCTGTTTTGTAGGCCTGGGCCATAGCCTTCTGGGCGGCATTGTGGTAAAAGATAACCGAACGGTATTGCGTACCCTCGTCAGCACCCTGGCGATTAAGCGTAGTAGGGTCGTGCATGGTCCAGAAAATCTCGAGTAAATCTTTGTAGGATATCACGCTCGGCTGAAACGTTACCTGTATCACCTCTGCATGGCCGGTATTGCCCGTGCACACATCCTCGTAAGACGGGTTTTTAACCGTGCCCCCGGCATAGCCCGACTCTACTTTGGTAACGCCTTTTAACCTTTGAAAAACCGCCTCAGAGCACCAGAAGCAGCCCATACCAAAGGTGGCCTTTTCAGTACCTGCAGCCGCGTTTTGTGCCGCCGCAGGTTTATAATTTATTAGCACTGTAAACAACAGGAGGAAAGCAATTTTAAGTTTGTTCATACTCCAATATACGTAAACGGCTAAGCTTTCAGTTTAGCGATATAGGTTTATGACAAAACATTGATGCCTTGCCACTGCGCGGGTTAAGCATTGTAGCTCTGCTCGGCTATTTTTTGCCCCAAGTGCTGTATCTGCTCGGCATCCAGTAGCAGGCCGGCGTGGGCATGCGGCTCGTAAATCCAGATATTGTGCTCGTTTTTAAATATGCAGCCGCAAAGCTGCTCGCAGTAATACAAGTCGTAAACGTTGGCCTTGTCGGTTTCGTTGCGGGGCTGCACCATCACCGCCATCGGGCGGTCTTTCATGGGGATATCTACTTCAAAGGATTGTGTCATAATGCTTATAAACCTTTTAAGGGTAACTTGGTTCGCGGGCAGCGCAATAAAATTACACCAGCCTGTTATTGAGCCAACTATTTTGGCGCCGCTACCCTGGCCAGCAATTCATTATCCAGTTTGATGATTTGCAGCTCGTCGCCAACGCTGATAGTGCCCGAGCCCTCATGAATGAGGTTTTGACCAAAAAACACTTTTTTACCGAATTTGCGGTAACTACTCAGCGTTTTGAGCGGCTCTGGATAGACCTCGGCCGTTTGCTGGTTAACGCCCACCATTACGCAGCGCGCGCAGGGCTTTACGCCGTAAAACTGGATATCACCGACTATAAAATGCGCCATCTGTTCTTCGTGGTAAGGCTCCGTTCCGCTGATGACGATATTGGGGCGAAAACGGTCAAAGTCGACCTTGTCGGTCAGGCGGCTGTTCAGGTCCTGCAAGGAGGCCTCGCCGATGAGCAGCATAGGGTAAGCGTCGGCGAATGAGGTGATATGCGTGGGACCGGCGTAACGCGGGTCTACCGGGCGCAGGCTGTCATCGTCCATAAAAACCAGTCGGCAGCTGGCGCCCAGCCTTTGGCTAAACCAGGCATCGGCCGCATCGCTTACCCGGGTGCCGGTACAGGTATCATCCCAAATGGTTACGGTTAATTGTTCCTGCGTTTGGGGCGCAAAGGGTAATACACACACCTCCTGCGTGGAGCGATAGGTGACTTTTATCCCCTCATCAGCCAGCTTTAAGGCAAACAAGGCCATGGACGGCGTGGTACGCTGCGACATAAAGCGGTTGTTATCATCAATGAGCATCCAGCGCCTGTCGTGCTGCAAGCCGCGGGCAGTTACCTGCGCCTGGGGCAACTCAATGCCCCCTAATGATTTTATGGGATAAATAAACAACCGGCTGATGTGTGGCATATGCGTGTGCTGATGGCCTGCAAATATAGCAGGTTGCACCCTATTTAAAATATTAGGCCGATAGTGTTTGCCAGTATCAACCCAAATGTGCATATTTGCACCGCTCAAAGTATCAGGTATACTTGGAGTGATGGTCCCGTAGCTCAGCTGGATAGAGCAACTGCCTTCTAAGCAGTAGGTCTTTGGTTCGAATCCAAACGGGATCACAAGTTACTTGTAAAATTTCTTCAAAAGTGCCTGTATACACAATACGGGCACTTTTCATCCGAACGATTCCTTCGTTTTTGGTACATCCTGTTACAACATCGCTACAACATCTCATTTAGCAACAAGATGTCAATTCATTCAAACGTCAACGAAGTGAACGCCTGCACGGTGCAATTATGGTTCAACAAGCAACGCATTAAAAAAAATGGTTGTGTTTCACTATACATACAACTAATCATACAGCGAGAAAGTGTAGAAATACCTTTAAAGATTGAATGGCCGGTCAAGAAAATTGACCTAAAGCAGAAAACAATTTTACCCAGGACATCGGACGACCCTGATATTACAGCGTTTAAAGTAATTATCGAAGCTGCTCGTGACAAATATTGGAA
>CAXYKR010000348.1:0-22357 GCA_964277815.1 uncultured Mucilaginibacter sp.
GGCTTTCCGTCCGGGCAAGTTCCCTTTCCCCCTGGTGCATATTGATACCGGGCACAACTTTCCGGAAACAATTCAATACCGTGATGAAATGATTGCCCGATTGGGCGAAAAGTTAATTATCGGCCACGTGCAGGATTCTATTGACCAGGGCAAAGTAGTAGAGCAAAAAGGCAAAAATGCCAGTCGTAATGCGCTGCAAACCGTTACTTTATTAGATACTATTGCCGCGCACCAGTTTGACGCTTGTATTGGCGGTGCTCGTCGCGATGAGGAAAAAGCTCGTGCCAAAGAACGTATATTTTCGGTACGTGATGAATTTGGCCAATGGGACCCTAAACGTCAGCGCCCCGAGCTTTGGAATATCTATAACGGCAAAATACATAAAGGCGAAAACGTCAGAGTGTTCCCCATCAGTAATTGGACCGAACTGGACGTTTGGAACTACATCCGCCGCGAAAACATAGCTCTGCCGAGCATCTATTTTGCACACGAGCGCGATTGTATTACCCGCAACGGGCAATTGATGGCTGCCGCGGAGTACCTAAACATGGATGAGGAAGACGTGATTACCCGCCGCAACGTGCGTTTCCGTACCGTAGGCGACATGACCTGTACCGCGGCGGTGGAATCGGACGCTTATTTGATTGACGATATTATTAACGAAATCAGCGCCTCTAAAATAAGCGAACGCGGTGCCCGTATGGACGACAAGGTATCGGAAGCCGCCATGGAAGAGCGCAAAAAGGGAGGATATTTTTAGGAGATTTGTGATGTCACTGATTTTGTGATGATTTCACCGATTAAGAAATGACAGGTATGATTTCCTTTATAAAATGAGGAAAAAGGAAAAGAAGGAAAAAATCAACATACCAAAATCAAGAAGCTCAAATCAGTGCAATCATTGCAGCTAAAATCATCCTAAATCAAAAATTACAAAATGGAGATACTTAAATTTATAACAGCCGGCAGTGTTGATGATGGCAAAAGCACGCTGATTGGCCGTTTACTATATGATACCGACGCCATACTGGCCGACCAACTGGAAGCGTTGCACCGCTCTAACCGTAAAAACGACGATGGTACCATCGATTTGGCTATTCTGACCGACGGCCTTAAAGCCGAACGCGAGCAGGGGATTACCATTGATGTGGCTTACAAATATTTTCAGACTGATAAGCGTAAGTTTATTATTGCCGATGCGCCCGGCCATATACAATACACCCGTAACATGGTTACCGGTGCATCAAACGCCAATTTAGCTATTATTTTGATTGATGCCCGTCGCGGCGTAGTGGAGCAAACCAACCGACACTCATTTTTGGTGTCGTTGCTGGCATTGCCGCAGGTAGTGGTTTGCATTAACAAAATGGACATGGTTGATTATGACCAAGCCACCTTTAATCAAATTGTTGAGCAATATGAGGCGTTGGCAGCCAAACTCGATTTAAAAAATGTCACCTATATTCCGGTAAGTGCCCTGAAAGGTGATAACATTGTTAACAGTTCGGCCAACATGGCCTGGTATACTGGTAAAAGCCTGCTCGACCATTTAGAAACCGTTGAAATTCCGGTAGATGATAAAGCCTCGCATGCTCGTTTACCGGTACAGTGGGTGGTACGCCCCCAAACCGAAGAACTGCACGACTACCGCGGCTATGCGGGCCGGGTAAGCAGCGGTACCTTTAAGGTTAACGACAAGATCACGGTTTTACCGTCAGGCTTTAGTTCTACCATCACCAAAATTGAATTACTGGACAAAGTATTTGACGAAGCAGTGGCCGGCCAATCGGTAACGGTACACCTGCAGGATAACATTGATATCAGTCGTGGTGACATACTGGTAAGCAGCAATGCTCATCCCGAAGTATCACAACTGATTGAAGCCGATTTATGCTGGATGGATACACGCGCTTTAGATACCTCGCTCACTTACCTGGTGCAACACAACAGCAAAGTGACCCGCTGCCGTATACAAGAAGTGTTGTACAAATTTAACATCAACACCTTGGATAAGGTATACGAAGAAGATTTTAAACTCAACGACATCGGCCGCATTATTCTAAAAACCGCCGACCCTTTAGCTTTTGATGTTTACCAGGACAATAAGGCCAACGGTGGTGCTATTATTATTGACAGCCGTACCAATGTAACCGTAGGCGCATTAATGCTACGCGCATCCGCAGATTAAAAGCTTAAGCAAGACAAGTTACACAAGCAGGTTAAAGCCTGCTTTTTTTTATGCCTTCATTTTTCTGCTTCAACCTTACTTTATTATGAACTGTACTCTTTCCTTCAAAAATATTGATGAAAATTTCAGTTAATGAGGAACATATAAATAAAAATAATATATTTGCCTACTAAATCTATAGATATTATATTATTTAAATAAAACTATGGTTCATTTATACTCCTTAGCCTGCTGTTGTTGCTGCCGTTAATCCATAAACCAGCGTTAATCAACAAGTCACATTTATTTCATTAAACCTTCATGTCAACTTTTACAAAAGGCCTTCAACAGCTAAGGCTTCGTTATATCACTACGTTAGTATTTTTTATAGCTACTGCAACCGCCTTTGCACAAGAAAGCAGTTTAATTCTGGTATCGGGCCAGGTAATTGATGCCGGCACCAAGCAGCCTATTACCGGCGCAACCGTATCAATTAAGGGCGCTGTAGCGGGGACTACCACCAACGGTCAGGGTAATTTTTCGCTCAAAACCCGTCTAAAATTTCCGTTTACGCTGGTGTTCAGTTACGTAGGTTTTCAGCCGCAGGAATTTGTGGTAACCAGTGCAGAATCGAAATTAAATATTGAACTTAATACCCAAACCCTATTAGGGCGCGAAGTGGTAGTTACTGCGTCGCGTGTACCCGAAAGCATCCTAAAATCGCCGGTAGCCATTGAAAAGCTGGATATCCGAGCCATCAAAGAATCGCCTGCTCCCTCCTTTTACGATGCACTCGAAAACGTGAAAGGCGTACAAATGACCACCTCGAGTTTAACCTTCAAAATACCTAATACCCGCGGCTTTAATATCCCGAGTAACTACCGGTTTATGCAACTGGTGGATGATGTAGATATGCAGGCTGCTACTTTAGGCGTGCCCCTGGGTAATGCTATCGGCCCCACAGAACTGGATATTGCCAGTGTTGAAATTACCCCGGGTGCAGCATCGGCCATTTATGGCATGAATGCCATTAACGGTTTATCTAACCTGTTAACCAAAAGCCCGTTCACCTACCAGGGCCTGAGCGTTTACCAACGCACCGGCGTGAACCATGTTGGCAATAATACCGGCCGCAGTACCAGTGCCCTGACAGAAACCGCGCTTCGCTACGCTAAAGCTTTTAATAACAAATGGGCGTTTAAAGTAAACTTCAGTTATTTTAAAGGTACTGACTGGCTGGCCGATACCCGTACCGACCAAAACCCGAACAACCTGAAATCGGCTAACCCAAATTTCCCGGCCCTGAACGGCGCCAACAACGTAGCTTATGATGCCTGGAATAAATATGGCGACGACGTGCTGGCGGGTAGTAATACCGTTTCGGTAAGCGGCTTAACGATTGATGGCAAAGCCAACCAAACATTAAATGTGGCCCGTACCGGTTATTATGAACGCGACCTGGTAAACCCCAATGTAAATAATTTAAAATTTGATGCGGCATTGCATTACCGCGTAAACGACCATGCCGAACTGGCTTACGCCTACCGGGTGGGTACGCTTGACGGTGTTTTTCAGCGTGGTAACAAAATACAGTTAGATAATGTGGTGGTACAAAACCATAAGCTGGAGCTTAAAGGCAGCAACTTTACCATACGTACTTATGTATCGCTCGAAAACTCAAGCGACTCGTACAACGTAAAACCACTGGCCGATAATCTTGACTTATCAACCGGCGGTGATGCCACCACCTGGGGCAACAAATACAAAAATGCGCTGAATGCTTACGCGGCTGCCAATGGCGGTGCGCTAACATCGGGCAACTTAGCAGCAGCTACACAATATGCGCGTCAGCAGGCTGATGCTAGCCGGGTGGTGCCGGGTACCCAAGCTTTTGAAGACCAGAAAGCGTTAATTCGGAGTATCAACAACTGGGACATTAAATCGAGCGCCATCCCGGATGCACCTGCATCGGGCGGTGCTGCCTTAGTACAAAAAAGCCACCTATATCATGCCGAAGGCCAATGGGATTTATCTAAATATACTAAGGTAATTGATGTATTGGTTGGAGCCGACGCTCGCGTTTATGAAGTAATACCTGACGGTAACAGCTTTGTCGATTTTTCGCGCCCTATTGCCGACCGCGGCAAACCCCTGCCCGATGGCAGCTTTGGCAATAATATCTATTACAAAAAGTTTGGCGGCTTTGTACAGGGTACTAAAACTTTCTTTGAAGAAAAGCTAAAAATATTCGGCTCGTTGCGGTATGATTATAACCCCGAGTTTAGTCCTAAGTATACCCCACGAATAGCAGGTGTATATTCGCCCAACCGGAACAATAACTTCCGTTTTACTTACCAGTTAGGCTACCGTTTTCCCGGTTTGTTTGAGGCCTTATCATACGTTAACAATGGCCGAGTAAAGCGGGTAGGCAGCTTGCCACGCATCGACGAAGGATTAGGATATTTAAAAAACAGCTACACCCGTGCGTCTGGTGTTAATTTTAACGCAGCAGTAAACGCAGCAGTAGCTAATGGCACCGACCGCAATGCAGCCGCCCTGGCAAACCGCAACCTCTTAGAAAAAGCAGATCTGCAGGCTGCCCGTCCCGAAAAAATTAATTCACTGGAATTTGGTTATAAAAGCATTTTTCTGAACGATAAATTAACCTTTGATATTGATGCTTATACTAATACCTACGATGGCTTTTTGGGCCAGGTGCAGGTAGATGTGCCGCGCGGACAAACCGTGGGTACCGATGCGGCTGTAATAGCCATGCTGGACGCCAACCGTAACAGCCAAGACCGGTACCGGGTATACACCAATGCCAAAAACAAGTACCGTAACTATGGCTCGGCCGTGGGGCTTACTTATAATTTTTATAAAAAGTATACCGTGTCGGGCAATCTGAGCTTTAACAAAATCAGGTCTAACTCGCAAGCCGATATCTTTGTAACCGGCTTTAATACGCCCGAATTTACCACCAACGTATCTTTCGGTAACCGCGAGATTGTAAAGAATGTAGGCTTCAACGTAGTTTGGAAATGGCAGGAACGCTTTTTATGGGAAAGCCCCCTGGTAAACGGCTACGTACCGGGCTTCCATTTATTTGATGTGCAGGCAACTTACCGTGTGCCTAAACTTAAAGCCACCATTAAAGTGGGCGGAACCGACATATTTAACAAAGCTTACATCCAGTATGCCGGCGGCCCAACCATTGGCGGCCTGTATTATACGGCTATTACTTTAGACGGCTTATTAAATTAACTCGATTTAAACTGTCCTATATTTGTTTGTTTAGGTGTGCAGGGTGCGCAAGGCATCCTGCATTGTTTATTTTCAAAAGCAAATAATGCCTCGTAAGGGTCGCCGGGCAAATTAAGCGCTTGGGCAAAAGCGGGTTCAGTTTTGTATCCGTTATTTTTTAAATAGATGACCTGTTGTTTAAGCCAGTCGCCATGCTGCTGCAACAAGTTGTACTCCGCCAGCAGATGACGGTAAGCAGCTTGTCTGACCACTGGTACCGCCTGACCAAATATTTCCACCTCCCAGTTTTCTAAATAAAAATTAGCGATGATTGTCTCTTCATCGCGTACCAACAGTTCATATAGTTGAAACCCCGGATAGTCAGAAAACTTCTGAATAAGCAAATCAATAAACAACTGTTTATTATCAAACTGACAAATGATATCCAAATCGCTGCCGTTTACATTGATGTCTAAGGGCACGGTGCCGGCCAGCACCGCATGGTAGTCCTCTAAAACAGGCATCAATGCACTTTCGGTTAGCAACCGGTACACCTCCTGCTGCGTTTGAGTACCCGACTTTAAATAATCGAGCGTTAAGAATTTAGATTGATAATTCATGCGTATTGTAGCGTAAACCTTAATCAACAACCTTCATCAGCAATAAACTGACAGACAGTAATATGTTGTTAATTAGATTAGTTTCATATTACTGCTCATTGTTACGAATACAACTTTCTTGCATTATTATTGTACTATATCACGTAACGGTAATACAAAAATAACATGAAGGACATTATGCGCATAAAGTGTTTGCTATCGGCAGATATTGAAACACTTTTAAATCAACAGATAAAAAAAGAAGCTCATTCATCGGCCATGTACCTGGCTATGGCTTCGTGGTGTAACCAAAATGGCTTTGATTACTCGTCTGATTACTTTTTTAAGCAGTCGGAAGAAGAGCGCGTACACCAGTTGAAACTGTTTAAGTATGTGTTGGATATGGGCGGTACTGCGATATCTCCGGATGTAAATAATATTAAGCAGGAGTATGCAACTTTCCGCGAAGTATTTGAGGATGCTTTGGAGCAAGAAGTAGCCATTACCCAATCTTTCAAAAACATTGCGGCTAACTGTTTAAAAGAGCAGGATTTTGTAACGTTCGAATTTTTGAACTGGTTTATGAAAGAACAGCGTGAAGAGGAATACAAAGCCCGTCGTGCGCTGGAACTGTTTGAAGTGATAGGCGAAGAAGGTACCGGCCGTTGGGAAATTGATAAGCACGTTAATAAAATTAAATACGATAGCGAAACCGCCGGAGAATAATTACTGATTTCGCATCAACTAAAAAGCCGGTGTCTGTTTTGCAGACGCCGGCTTTTTTATGTGTTCAGATTTACTTATATCGCCAACCTGTACAGGCGGTCGTGTATAATCTGGTTAAGTTCGAACATGGCAAATGTGCCCTCCAGCAATTCTTTTAAAGCGATGATTTGCGATAGGTTTAAAAAGTAGCAGTGGTTACAGGCACAAATAAAAACCATCTCAATCTCGGGCGAACGGCTGTTATCTAACAGCAGTAATTCAATATCCAGGCGATAGATGGAGTGTTTTAATTTTAACAAGCCACGGTAATCAAAACGTACCAGTTTGTCGGCAAAATCAATATACCAGCACCGCTGCCGGTCGCTTTGGTAAACTGTTCCTTTACGTGTGCTAAAAACTTCTGCTGCTTCGGCAGCCACGGTAACCCCATTCATTGTCAGCAAATTTAACACTATTTGGAAATAGTCCAAATAATATTAATAATCTTTCTGATTGTTCTTGTAGTATCCCAATAATGCAAAACAAAAACGGGGAAGTTACCTGCAGATAACTTCCCCGTGGATATATATGGACTCCGTAACTGGAGGACAAAGATTTACTCGTTCAAGAACACAAACTGGTTATCAAAGGTATCCAGCTTAATTTTGCTGTCTTTATCTACCTTGCCGGCCAGTATCTGTTTCGAAAGCTCGTTCAGAATTTTTTTCTGAATTACCCTTTTCAGCGGACGGGCACCATATTGAGGGTCGTAACCCAACTGGGCCAGCCAGTCAAGCGCTTCGTCGGTAGCTTCCATGTGTATTCCCATTTCACTCAGGGTTTCTTGTAAACCACGGAACTGCAGCTTAACAATCTCCCCTATCTCGTCGCGGCCGAGCGGGGTGAACATGATGATTTCGTCAATACGGTTCAGAAACTCCGGACGGATGGTTTTCTGCAACAGCTCAAACAACTGGTTTTTGGTTTTGGCCATTACTTCCTCTTTATCTCCGTCATCATAATTCTGGAAGTTTTCCTGAATGATGTGCGAACCGATGTTTGAGGTCATAATCACGATGGTATTTTTAAAGTTTACCACGCGGCCTTTGTTATCAGTCAATCGGCCATCATCCAGCACCTGCAACAAAATGTTAAATACATCCGGATGCGCTTTCTCAATCTCATCGAGCAGGATTACGCTGTAGGGTTTACGACGCACCGCCTCGGTTAACTGACCACCTTCATCATAACCTACGTAGCCCGGAGGCGCACCAATCAGGCGGCTTACGGCATGGCGTTCCTGGTACTCCGACATATCAATACGCACCATGCTTTGCTCATCGTTAAATAAGAACTCGGCCAGTGCTTTAGCCAACTCGGTTTTACCCACACCGGTAGTGCCTAAAAAGATGAACGAACCAATTGGGCGGCGTTTATCCTGTAAACCGGCACGGCTACGGCGTATTGCATCACTAATAGCCTCGATGGCCTCTTCCTGACCGGCTACACGCTTGTGCAGTTCTTCTTCCAGGTGCAGCAGCTTTTCGCGCTCACTCTGAATCATTTTAGATACCGGCACACCGGTCCAGCGGGAAACTACACCTGCAATATCATCGGCAGTAACCTCCTCTTTCAGCATACGGCTGTCGGTTTGGTTTTCTTTCAGGGCCGCTTTCAGTTTTTCAACTTCTTCCTGCGCTTCGCGAATACGGCCATAGCGCAACTCGGCTACCTTACCATAATCACCGGCACGTTCGGCTTGTTCGGCTTCCAGTTTGTAGGCCTCAATAGCTTCAATTTTTAAGTTGATGCCATCTACCAAATCCTTCTCACTCTGCCATTTGGCACGCAGCGAATCGCGTTCGGCCGAAAGATTGGCAATTTCCTCGCTCAACGATTTTACTTTGTAATCGTCGTTTTCGCGCTTGATGGCTTCACGCTCAATCTCCAACTGCATAATGCGGCGCTCCAGTTCGTCAACCGCTTCAGGTACCGAGTTCATTTCTAAACGCAGTTTAGAAGCGGCCTCATCCATCAGGTCAATGGCTTTATCCGGTAAAAAGCGGTCGGCAATATAACGTTGCGACATCTCTACCGAGGCAATAATAGCCTCGTCTTTAATACGCACTTTATGGTGAGCCTCATAGCGTTCTTTCAATCCGCGCAAAATAGAGATGGCATCAGCCGCATCCGGCTCTTCTACCATTACCCGCTGAAAACGGCGCTCTAAAGCTTTGTCTTTCTCAATATATTTTTGATACTCGTTTAAGGTGGTAGCACCAATGGCACGCAGCTCACCACGGGCCAAAGCAGGTTTCAGGATGTTAGCAGCATCCATGGCACCTTCGCCCCCACCGGCACCTACCAGCGTATGTATTTCGTCGATGAACAAAATAATCTCGCCATCGCTTTTAATCACTTCGTTTATTACCGCTTTCAGGCGCTCTTCAAATTCACCTTTGTATTTGGCACCGGCTACCAGCGCACCCATATCTAATGAGTATACGGTTTTGGTTTTCAGGTTTTCGGGCGCATCGCCTTTGATGATGCGGAAGGCTATACCCTCGGCAATAGCGGTTTTACCTACACCCGGTTCACCTACCAGCACCGGATTATTTTTCGTACGGCGCGATAGGATTTGTATCACACGGCGAATTTCTTCGTCGCGGCCTATCACCGGGTCGAGCTTGCCCGACTCGGCATACTCGTTCAGATTACGGGCATATTTGTTTAATGCATTATAAGTAGCCTCGGCATTTTGGTCGGTTACCTTGCTATCGCCGCGCAGGGCCACAATAGCTGCTTTTAAGTCTTTTTCGGTAACGCCATAATCTTTAAGGGCGCTGCTGGTTTTATCGCTTACGGCTAAAATACCTAACAGGATATGCTCTACCGATACAAACTCGTCTTTAAATTCTTTTAAGTAACTCTGCGCTTTTTGCAACGCAGTATTGGTGTTAGATGATAAATAAACGTTGCTGCCGCTCACTTTAGGGAAAGACTCAATCTGCTTATCCAAAATGTCGTTTAAGCGGCTAATGTTAACGTTCAGCTTTTTTAATAAATAGCTGATTACGTTTTCATCAACCAGTAACAAACCTTTCAACAAGTGCGCATTTTCAATGGCCTGTTGCTGATTACCGGTTGCTATTTCAGAAGCTTTTTGTACAGCTTCCTGGGCTTTGATGGTAAAGTTGTTAAAATTCATGGTATACAATTGTATTCAAACTATTTGCCACAGCTAAAAAGATGCTAAAAAGTCAGCCAGTTTACATTTTGAGCGACATTTTGTCTTTACCTTTCAAACTCACATGCCGTTTGTTCAGTCAACCAACTATCTGCATCTAACTATGCTGCGAATAACGCTCACCCACGAAATTCAGTTTTGAGGAAATTGAATTTTTGGAGAAGTAAATTGTGTTTATCGGTCGTTTGCCGCAGGAGCTCATTTTATTTAAAAAGCCTTAACAAAGACATCATCAGATAAGTCTCGAATAAACTCATGAAACAGTCTTATTATTTATACAGAATTTTTAACCCGATGTCACCCTCTGCATAACGTAAGATCAACAAAAATGCCCTTTTCATCGATTTTACGCGCTTTTTAGTTCTAAAATATTTTACTTCAGCGAAAATACAACTAAAAGCTCTTTTTGAAATTAATAGGCAATTAAAGCTAATATATTATAATTAGCAAAGCAAATAGTGGTTATTTACAACGCTGAAGGCTTTTTTGCAGTAGTAAATAAAAATTTCACAAAAGTATTTTAACGTTAAACTTACCCCTAAAAATGAGCTTATATTGCTATACAATTACATAATAATAAACTTAAAAGCAATATGAAAACATTAGTTACCACAGTTTCTTCTGCATTCAGTTTAGTTTACTTAGCAGTAGCCGTATTCTTCAGCTTAAAAGAGCCTCATTATTGATTGCATGGTGTATTTTATAAATTCACATCAGCACACAGCATCAATATAAAACCCTTGTTCTACAACGCTTTTATATTGATGCTTTTCTGTTTTTACTCAGCAGGCGCCAGGTAAAATTTTTCGTTAAAATTAACCAGGAATAATTCGGTGGTTGCACGGGTACAGGCGGTATAAAACCAGCGTAAAAAATCGGTATTCACCATTTCGTCTGTTAGATAGCCCTGGTCAACAAATACGGCCTCCCATTGTCCGCCCTGAGCCTTGTGACAGGTTACGGCATAAGCAAATTTGATTTGCAGCGCATTATAATACGGGTTAAGCTTCAGCTCCTTTAACTTTTCGCGGCGGTTGGGAATATGCTCATAATCTTTCATCACCTCCAGGTACAGCCGTTTTTGGTCGTCGGACGGTAAAGACGGAGAGTCGGAATACAATGCTTCCAGCAAAACCTTACATTCAATTACCGGGTCTTCGGCATAATCAATAAACTCCAACTGCACATCCGCAAACCTAAAACCGTACATCTCTTCGGTGCGGCGTACTTTTTTGATGCGGGCAATATCGCCATTGGCAATAAAGCCAGTACTGTCTTCCTCGTGCTCCTGCAACCAAAAATAATTGTTACGCACTATCATAATCTGATCGCCGCCTGTCAGCTCCTCCTCGCGCATCAATATGCGGTTACGTATCTGCTGGTTATACATATTGGCGTTTTTGTTCGACCGGCAAATCACCAGCGTACTGTCGAACCCATACTTACTGTAAGCATAATTCAGTCCTTCTTCCAGTCGTTCACCGCTCATACGGTAAACATCTTTGTACCCCTTGGTTACAATTTGCGGATACGCTTCTTCTTCGCGGCGGATGATATCCCGCACTGAAGTTACATTATATAATATACCGGAGTCTTTTTGCTGCCGCAGTACATCCGTCAATTCAAAACTAAACACCTGCAACCCAAAGTACTCCTGCAATATTTTTGCATCCAGCGCCGGACTAATAGCCGAGCCGACCGGGGGCAACTGGGCAGTATCGCCGACCAGCATCAGTTTGCAATTTTTAAAATTATAAACGTAGTCAATCAGGTCTTTAAGCAATGTTTCGCGGTTGCCGGGGTTGGCCTCATCAGATATCATGGATGCCTCATCGACAATAAACAGCGTATTTTCCGCATTATTGGTAGCCAGCGTAAAAGAATCATCCATACTCATGGCCGATTTGCGACGATAAATGCGTTTATGAATGGTAAAAGCTTTACGACCAGAGTAGCCGGTAATCACCTTGGCAGCACGCCCGGTTGGCGCCAGTAAAACCGCCTTTTGTCCGTACGACCTTAAAGCTTTAACCAAAGCACTCAACACCGTAGTTTTACCGGTACCTGCATACCCTCTTAGCAGAAAGCACTCGTACCCATTATTGGTGTTTAAAAAAGTATGTATGCGCCCAAACAGCTCAAATTGCTGGCCGGTGGGCTGGTGTTGAAATGATTTGCTTATTTGCTCTTGTGCAGGCATGATATAAACCGGGCTTATAGCCTCAACAAAAAAATAAAAAAATAGTTAGATTTGCATAGTTGCTCATGAACGATTCGCTATACCACTATATTGACCCCGATTTTAGCCACCTACAGGTAAGTAGTTATAAACTTTTGCTCTGGGTTGGCGAGCAGGGCTTTTCGCTGGCAATTATGCACCGCAACAAATTAATGGTTTGGCGCAAGCCGGCCCCCCTGGCCGAACTTACCCAACCGGGCGAAGTGCAGGAAGTATTAAACTTTAATTACCATGAAGTAATAACGGGAATAAGTTCTCCCTATTTTACGCTGGTGGCCCAAAGCTTATATAATACCGGCCAGGTAAAAGATGTAGCGCGTTACCTGGATGTCGCCCCAACTGATACAGTTTACGCCCAACCGCTGGATGCTTTAAACCATGTTGTTTTTAAAGTAACAGAAACCATAAGCCAGGCTATCAACCGTTTTGATGCTACGCAAGCTGTATTTGGCCCATCAGGTTGGATACAAGCCATTGAGGCCAATCAACCTTCGGTTGATGAGTTGTACCTGAACATCAACGGCGACCGGGTAGAGATTGCTCACTTTAAAAAAGGCAGATTAAACCTGTTTAACACGTTTGAATTTACTCACGAAGAAGAATTGGCCTATTATGCCGTGTTTGTGTGCCAGCAATTAAAACTTGACTTACGCTCGCTAAGCGTAAAACTGAGCGGCGATATTGCACCCGGCGATGAACGTTACCAGCATTTGCTGCAAGATATTTTTGGCAGTGCCACTTTGAACACCCTTGCTGTAGCTAACGCGCCGGAGCACTTACCTCAACACCAATTACTGGCTTTAACTGCCCTCTCACTATGCGCATCATTGGCGGACGTTTAAAGGGCTTGCGGCTTAACCCGCCTAAAAACTTACCGGTGAGGCCCACCACCGACCTGGCCAAGGAAGCGCTGTTTAACATACTGCAAAACCAGGTAGAGCTGGAAGACATTAAGGTATTAGACCTATTTAGCGGCACCGGTAATTTGGCACTGGAGTTTGCATCGCGCTATGCCGAAAGTGTAACGGCCGTTGACCGAAGCATACATTGCGTTAATTACATTAAAGACTGCGCCCGCCAGCATGGCCTTACACAAATCAGTACGTTTAAGGCTGATGTATTTAAGTACCTGGAGCTGGAAACTGAACAGTACGACCTGATATTTGCCGACCCGCCTTATGATTTGAACCGCATACCGGAGTTACCCAAAATCATATTCAGTAAAAATTTACTGGTACCGGGCGGTTTGTTAATTGTAGAACATCAGTCTAACCAAAACTTGAGTAATCATCCCAATTTTACGGAGCAAAGGCGTTATGGACATTCTTCGTTTTCTTTTTTTACTATGCCTGATAAGGACACTGAGCAATCCCCGGCAGAATAGTTTTATACAAGTTAAACCACCTTTATACCATACTTAAATAACAGTCCGGCTAAGCCATGCTCGGCAAAGGAGGCTTTATTGAGTTTATTGATTTCGGGGTCAATCTGATAGTTATAAGCGGTAACCAAATTGCAATTGCTTAAATCTGTCCGGTTAAATATAGTTCCCGCCAAATCGCACTGGTCAAATTTGGAGCCGGTTAAAATAGTCTGCATAAAGCTGGTTTCTTTAAGCGAGCATTTGATAAAATTGGTTTTGGGCATCTTACGCCCTGCAAACGAGGCAAAATCGAGTACACAACCGTCAAAAGAAACGCTGAACAAGAAGGCACTGCACTCATGAAAATTCACACCTAATATCTTACAGTCTTTAAAAATAACATTACTTAGTGTAGACTGGTCTAATTTAAGGAGCGACAGATTACAGCCTGCAAAGGTGCAGTCGATAAATTTACTGCCGGAGAAATTACTGCCCGAAAAGTTGCATTGCGTAAAGATGCAGTCCTGAAACTCGCGACCGCTGGCTGCCTTTTCTTTATAGTCAACCTTTTCAAAGCTTTTACCATCGTATGTGCGTAATTCCATGTTTGTAAAATAATTTTGTTATGACCGCAGTTATATAACCTAACCGACAGCGCCAAAATTGAGAATAAAATTTGTTTTGGTTAACTATTAAAGCACAAATGCGTTATCAGATTATGCGCAGGAAATACTGGTTTATTATTGCAGCAGTTATTGTACTAGTTACCGCCTTTGTTAGTGCGCTGGTTTATTTTTCGTCGAAACCGGCTGCCATAGCGGGTATGAACCCGTTAAACGTACTCTACCAGCATAAAACCATACCGGTAGTAGTTGAAAAAGAAATTAAAGCTGCATTGAGCCACTACCCGGAGTTGAAAGATACCCCGATTGATTTTGTGCTTGACCCGCACACCAGCAAATCCATCATGCTGTCGCAACCTGTTATATCCAGTTTTTTACGGGGACAGCATAACCGTACGTACGTGGTCAAGATTAATCCGCGGTTTGCCACTACTCATCAATCTATCCCTATACAAAACGTACCGCAGGATATCTTGATTGGCTGGTTTGGGCACGAGTTAGGGCACATTAAAGATTACACCACCCGCAGCAATGTAAACATGGCGTGGTTTGGGTTGAAATACGTATGCTCAGATAAGTTTTTGATGCAGGCCGAACAAAATGCCGATACCTACGCGGTAAACCATGGCCTGGGCGATTACATCATCAAAACCAAGAATTTTATTCTTAACAACTCAGACATTCCGCCCGAATACAAGGCACGTATACGCCGCTTATATCCATCGCCGCAGCAAATTGTTGACCTGGTAGAAAAAATGAAACACCCGCACGAGCACTAATGCTGATGCGCTTTGGCAAAGGCTTCCCATTCTAAAAACTGCTCTTCCTTCATCACCCGGGGTATTTTTACCTGACCGCCCAGCTTTTTATTTTCTTCGCTCCACTGATGAAATACTTCTACCGGCAGCGTTTGTACTTCTACATCTTTAAGTGCACGGGTACGCGCCACAGCATAATTCTTGTTATTGTCCTTCAGGTGCTGGTCTATATCTTGGGCCAATGCAGCGTTGTCCACCTCTTTATCGGTGCTGATGTACCAACGGTCTATCAGTTCATCGCCGCGGTGTATGGTGGCTACAATAAATTCCTGTATGGCTGCATTGTATTTTTCTTCCATCACCTCTATGGCCTTATTCATTTGCAACACCGAAAGCTGCGAACCTGCCACGTTTAAAAACTGCTTAGTACGACCGGTAATTTTAATTTCGTAGCGGCTTACATTGGTAAAGGTAACCGTATCGCCAATCACATAACGCCAGGCGCCCGATACGGTAGAAATCAGCAATACATACTCTTTGCCCTCCTCCACATCAGCCAGGGTAATCACTTCGGCATTGGGAGTCACGCCACCTTCCGGTGTAATATTCTTTTCCTCAAAAGGTACAAACTCAAAGTAAATTCCATTATCTACCACCAAAGCCATAGCCGACGTATCCGGTCGCTTTTGCATCGCCAGGAAACCTTCCGAAGCCAGGTAAGTATCAATATAAATGAGCGGATGAGCCAGCAGTTTTTCAAAACTGCGGCGATAAGGGTCGAACGCTACGCCGCCCGTGGTGTATACAGCCAGATTAGACCATAACTCATGGATATTTTTGAGATTATGCTGTTTGATAATTTCTTTCAGCATCAACTCGATCCAGGCCGGGATGCCCGATAAGCTACCGATATCCCAGTTAGGCGCCTGCCGTGCTATCTCTTTTATCTTCTCATCAAAATCACTGATGCTGGCAATTTCCTTTCCAGGCTTGTAATAACCCTTAAACCAGAACGGAATGTTGCTGGCACTGATACCACTGATTTCGCCGGCCAGGTGACCTTTAATATCTTTAAGATTGGTGCTGCTGCCCAGCATCAGAATCTGTTTTTCAAAAAACTCGGCCGGCAAATCAAAATTTGCCAGTGCAGCTACCTGCTGCATACCCGACCTGCGGATGGCGGCCAGCATATCATCTGTAACCGGTATGGTTTTGCTATGGCTGGTGGTGCCGCTGCTTAGGGCTAAGTAATGTGTTTCGCCGGGCCAGGTTACATCATTTTCGCCGTCGACCACTCGCTGCCACCATTGTTCGGCCAGACTATCGTAATCAAATACGGGTACGGTCTCGGCAAACGCCCTTGCCACGTTAGGGCTGTTTAAAATACGATCGAATTGGTAATGCCTGCCAAACGCCGTGTTTTTGGCCTCAGTAAGCAACTGGTTTAAAACCTGTTGCTGCGCATCAAGGGGTTCTGGATTTTTAACAAATTTATCAGTAAAGTCAATTGCAGATTTAATGAGTTCGCCGATAATAGCCATACGTTTTTGGTAAGTGTTTACCATTAACAGGCGTTGCCAAAATTTAGTTTATAAATAAATGTAATTGTTATTGCGTAAGACATTCTTACAGCCGGGCAAAAGCTGCACAATTATTACAGGCGATTAAAGTATAAAAATCTACCTTTGCGTAAAGCTATTGACACATTTATGAAAATTGCCCTGTTCCCCGGCTCTTTTGACCCTGTAACCAAAGCCCACGTAGATATTGTAAAACGGTCGGTAACTTTGTTCGATACGCTTTACATTGGCATCGGTGTTAATAGCTCCAAGCAAAGCTTTTTGAGCATTGAGCAACGCCAGCAAATGCTGAGGGCCGTATTTGCACACGAGCCCAAAATACATATTATTGCTTACGAAGGACTCACGGTAGATTTTTGTAAAAGCATCAATGCTAATTACATGATACGGGGTATACGTACCGTGTCGGATTTTGAGTATGAGAAAGCCATAGCGCAGATGAACCACGCCCTGGCTCCTGATATTGAAAGTATTTTTATTGTGAGCAAACCGGGTTATTCCTCCATCAGCTCAACCATTGTGCGCGAAGTGCTGCGGCACAATGGCGACGTAAGTCAGTTTATTCCGAAAGAGGCGCTGGAATATCTTCAAGCAAATCACGTTTCAGCAACACATCCATAATCGACGGGAAGGTATTATCAGTTACCATATTTATCTCCCTTTTATTAAGCCAGCGCACGTCGGTAATTCCTTCTTCAATTTGAGGCTTCAGTTTTTCCTTGCCTTTATACTTCATTTTATACCAGTACGTTTTCTTTAATACCACCTCGCCTTTAACGGTATACACATGGTAGGTGTTCACAATCTTTTTACCGCACTCGCCGATAGAAATTCCGCATTCTTCTTCCACTTCGCGCACGGCACCGGTACGCGGCTTTTCGCCTTTTTCGAGCTTGCCTTTAGGGATATCCCATTTACCGTTTCTGAAAATAAACAGGTAATCACCTTTCGAATTTTTCACCAGTCCGCCGGCAGCTTCAATCAACGTAACGCTCTTGATTACCTGTTTTAAAAACGCTTTGGCGTTGTCGCACAGCACATAATAGTAGGACAGGTCATTATTATTTACCACTTTAGGATATAAAGTTTTCAAATCAAAAGATTGCTGCTCAAGCGGTTCGTATTTTTCGGGATGTTTGGGTACCGACTCGGTAATCAAAATAACCTTTTGGTTGATATAAATTCTGTATTTTTGTGCCATGTTTAATAATAATGAGATTGAACAGCAGGTGGCTGAATTTCTGTTGCAAATTAAAGCAATTAAATTACAACCCGATAATCCATTTACATGGGCATCGGGCTGGAAATCGCCCATATACTGCGACAATCGCGTAACCCTCTCCTATCCGTCTATCCGTACGTATATCCGTCAAAAATTAAGCCTGGTTATTCAGGAAGAATTTGGCTCGGTGAGTTGTATTGCCGGGGTAGCTACAGCCGGCATTCCGCAGGGCGCTTTGGTAGCCCAGGAATTGGGTTTACCCTTTGTATACGTGCGCGCCAAACCTAAAGACCACGGTACCGGCAACCTGATTGAAGGCGAAATTATGCCGGGCAAGCGTGTAGCGGTGGTAGAAGATTTAATATCGACCGGAAAGAGCAGCCTGCAGGCCGTTGAAGCCTTACGGAGCGCCGGTTATGAAGTAGCCGGACTGGCCGCCATTTTTAGCTACGGATTTGATATAGCCGAAGAAAACTTTAAAAAAGCTAAATGCCGCTTTGTTACTTTATCAAACTATAACGCCATGCTGAAGTTTGCTGAAGAGAAGCAATACATTAACAGCTCGAGCATTGACCTTTTACAGCAGTGGCGCCGAAACCCTGCTGAGTGGGGACAATAATAAAAATAAAATGCCGGGCTTGTATTAAATTAAGCCCGGCATTGTTTTATATCAGGAAGGTTTGGTGAGTTACCAAACCTGCTATACCAGATATTAATATACCTTTTTCTGTTCTCTGTTGTAATATGCCACAATGATATTTACAACTACTAAAGCTACAATAACTGCAATCATAATTAGTCCGTTTTTATACATTTAAAACGTGATTTATGACGCAATAGTTCGCTTATTGGCGCTAAAACAGCACTTTTCAATTTCTTTCAGCAATAACTTATTTTAAATTAAAAGTTGATAAAAATTCTTTTTTCAGTTTATTATTTTCGAATCAGGATTTGTTGAAACCACATCAGATAAGCGTAAAAATTCGGTCTTTATATTCATAAATGAACCGCCAAACCAAGCATTTACGGCTTATTTAACGTATTTTTGTATAAAATTTTTCTAAAGGAACGGCATGATTACAGTTTCTAATTTATCCTTACGCTATGGTAAGCGCACCTTGTTCGAAGATGTAAATCTTAAATTTACGCAAGGCAATTGCTATGGCATTATCGGCGCTAACGGTGCCGGAAAATCTACTTTTCTAAAAATTCTCTCGGGCGAAATTGACCCTACCACCGGTTCGGTAAGCTTTACCCCCGGCGAGCGTATGGCGGTGCTTAAACAGAACCACTACGAGTTTGACGAGTTTCCGGTAATTGAAACGGTATTGATGGGGCACAAAGAACTTTATAATACCATGAAAGAAAAGGATGCCATTTACCTGAAAGAAGATTTTACTGATGCCGATGGCGAACGCGCCGGCGAACTGGAAAACCTTTTTGCCGAGATGGATGGCTGGAACGCCGAAAGCAACGCGGCTACCTTACTGAGCAATTTAGGTATTAAAGAAGATACCCACTATAAACTGGTGAAAGAGCTTGATGGTACTCAAAAGGTACGCGTATTATTGGCTCAGGCTTTATTCGGGAAACCGGATATTTTGTTACTGGATGAGCCTACCAACGATTTGGACATCAATACCATTAGCTGGCTGGAAGACTTTTTAGCGGGTTACGAGGCTATTGTACTGGTGGTATCGCACGACAGGCATTTTTTAGATACCGTATGTACCCACGTAGTTGACATTGACTTTGGTAAGATGACTATCTATACCGGTAACTACACGTTCTGGTACCAATCGAGCCAGCTGGCTTTGAAACAACGGTCGGACCAGAATAAGAAACTGGAAGAAAAAGTTAAAGAGCTACAGGAGTTCATCAGCCGCTTTAGCGCTAACGCTTCTAAATCCAAGCAGGCTACCAGCCGTAAAAAAGCCCTGGATAAAATTAACCTGGATGAGATTAAGCCGTCCAACCGCAAGTATCCGGCTATTATGTTTAACCAGCAAAGCCGCGAGGCAGGCGACCAGATTTTACAGATTGAAAACCTGGGCAAAACGCTTAACGGTGAAGTGTTGTTTAGCAACATTAACCTGATGGTGAACAAGGGCGACAAGGTTGCGGTACTATCGCAAAATAGTTTAGCTACCAGCGCTTTTTACGATATTTTAACCGGACGCGATACTGATTTTACCGGCAGCTTTAAATGGGGTGTGACCATTAACCCGGCCGATATACCCATGGACAATGCCGAGTACTTTAAAGGCAGCGATTTAAACCTGGTAGACTGGCTGCGCCAGTATGCATCGGGCGATAAAGACGAGCAGTTCATCCGCAGCTTTTTGGGCCGCATGCTGTTTTCGGGCGAAGAAGTGTTGAAGAAAAGCACTGTACTGTCGGGTGGCGAAAAAATGCGTTGTATGTTTAGCCGCATGATGCTGCAACAGCCTAACCTGTTGTTGTTTGATGAGCCTACCAACCACCTCGACCTGGAATCAATTACGGCATTGAACAACGGTATGAAAGATTTTAAAGGCACCATCCTGTTCACCTCGCGCGACCATGAGCTTACCCAAACCGTGGCTACCCGCATTATTGAACTCACACCGGCCGGCATGATTGACAAGATGATGAGCTACGACGACTACATTAAAAGCGATGCCGTACAAAAGCAACGCGAAGAAATGTACGACTTAGCGTAACATATTCTTGAAGGGAGTAGCGATTGCATTAAATGGCTACTCCCCTATTCTCCCTGACTCCGTAGCTCAGCTGGTAGAGCAAATGACTCTTAATCATTGGGCCGAGAGTTCGAATCTCTCCGGGGTCACGTGAAACGCCATTTTCTTATAAGAAAGTGGCGTTTGTGCTTTGTGGTTAAAACAATAGGGAAAATTTCAGTGACACGAAATGAAAATTATTTGAATTATATCAAATTGAAAACTTAAAAAATATATAGCTGTCTGACATCTTGTATGATAAACTTTATTTCAAACTTTGTAATTAATATCAGATCATTATGTATTTCAATACTGAAGCTGAAAATAGTACATTCTATTATTTATATCGGAACTTGAGTACGTTTTCAAGTACAATCAAAATCATGAAAAATCATGTTTGTAGTTTAGGTTAACCCACTATACACCGCTCAACGAAAGTTCTATACCCACATACACAACTATAAACTGACTAACTTAATAATAGCTTAAGTTGGAGTGTTATATAACTTACCTTATTAAATTAGTAATGCATCTCTTGCAACCCGGAAAGGTATCTTGATAATTTCCTTTCCAATGAGCCGCTAAACGATGATTAAAGACATCAAAATGAATCCCTAATTCTTTCTCCCAAAGTGATAAGACTGTCTGCTCGCCTCTCCTACCCGCATCGTCCAAAAAAACACTATACTGATCAGTAAGATATTTGCGAACAAACGGAAGTGCATTATACCTGCTAAGTTCAATCTGAGGCAGATAAGCCGGAGGGCCATCTACTAATACCATATCAAATTTGCTATCAGTAGAAATAGCTTTTTCAAGAAGAGCTATATCATACCATTTATTGTTGGCTCCTAATTTCGGGAAAGGAAATACAGGAGCATATACGAACTGAACAATAGAGCTCAATCCATTTTTATTAACTTTTGCCTTGATTTTATCTAACCAGTAAGCATCATTTTCGATGCTAAGTAGTGTTGCATCCAACTTTTTTCCTTTGATAGCCTGAGCTAACAAGATAGTTGATAATCCTGAGCCAAATTCGATGAGGGAAGTTCTTTTGTTGATTAATAATTCATTAAGCAGAAATACTATAGCATAAGGAGTTAATGAAAAGGTGGTGATAAGATCCATATCTTCCGGTTTTAACATCTTTTTAATGTGTAAAAACCATTTGTCGTTCTCAGCGGCATTCATTTAAATATTATACTTGTAAATTAAGGAATCAGGTGAGGTATAAAAATAATCAACAAGATTATTATGTCAAGTATAAGTTTTGAATGGTTAATGGCTCAGGCGAAAAATCGAGTCCGCTAAATATTCATCCACTTGCATTTTAACACTTATTAAACAATAATGGTTAAGCTTTTCATTAGTTAAATTGGATATTTATGTATTTATACATGAGCATCTTTACAATAGATTCTCATTATATTGCTACTATTATTTAAGCCTTACTACAAAATGATATATGTAATCTTAGCTCACAATTCTCCAGCATTTTTCGGCCAATTAGTAAAAAGATTGGCAGACAAAAATAACCACTTTGTGATACATGTGGACAACAAATGCGATATCGAACCTTTTAAGCAAGCTGTCGAAGGTATTAAAAACTGCCATTTCACTCCTGATAGATTCACCAGTAACTGGGGATCCTTTGCATTGGTTGAAGCAACGCTTTATGCCTTTAAGTTCATCAAGGACACTTTAAAAAAAAGACAACGGATAATACTCTTAAGCGGTTCAGACTACCCCATCAAAAACAATGCATACATCAACAACTTCTTAAAAAGCCATCCTGATACTATTTTTATTGAATATGATGCAATACCAAGAAAAACATGGTTTTTAGGAGGCATAACCCGTTTTCCAATATACAACCAAATAATAAATC
>CAXYKR010000349.1:0-5881 GCA_964277815.1 uncultured Mucilaginibacter sp.
AAGAAATTGTCCGGATAAATGCTTTTTATGACGAGCTGCAGGATGGAGCCACGACCTTTGAACAATGGTTCGCCCTGGAAGAGTCTCGCTCAGTTGAGTTAGTAGATGCAAAAATCCGCGAAGAAAAACGCCTTAATAAAACTATTGCCGAACTGAAGGCCGAAAACGCTAAAATAAATGTCAAGCCAGGGGATGAAAAAAAGGAAGCTGAGTTAGCAATCAACAGAAGGGCTGCTGAACAAAAAGCTCAACTTGATAAGGATTATTCTGACAAGATTAAAACCACAGAGGAGTACAACGAAGCTGTAAAGCTGATTGAAAAAAACCGTGTTGATGAACTTGCTCAATATGAGCTTCAAAAGAAAAGGGAGGTAAACAAAGCTTTATTGCAAGCCGGCTATGACATCACTAAAGCAATGGCGGATGCCTATTTTGAAATTGGTGCGGAGAATAGACGTGCTGAAACCGATGCTGAGCTATCCAAGCTGGAGAAAAAACGCGATCGGGAATTAAACAACGCAAATTTAACAGAAGACCAAAAGCAAGCAATTCAACGTAAGTACGATAAGCAGGAGGCCGACATCAAGTTGAAAGCCTGGAAAGCTGACCAGGAGTCTAAAAAGTCTCAGGCAATTATCAACGGCGCTTTAGCGGTAACGTTGGCCTTGGCCACATTGCCTTGGCCGTTTAACGCTATTCAGGCGGGCGTTGTGGCAGCTACTACAGCTATCGAGGTGGTTAAGATTGGTAAACAAAAGCCGCCACAGTTTGAGGATGGTGGTTACTCGGCAGTTGATTATAAAAAGCCGCAAGGTTATGTTCGTAGTCCAACTTTGTTTGCTGCCAGCCAGAGCGGCCGTAGCTTTATCGCCGGCGAAAATTATAAAAGTGAATACATTATCAGCAGCGAACAACTGAAAGACCCGGTGATTTCGAATTTTGTGGGTATGATGGAAGCTAACCGTGGCGTTCGTCGTTTTGAACGCGGTGGATATAGTGGTGTAGATACCCCTGCTCGTCCGGCCGACCAGCCCGCTGCGTTCACTTTTCAAAGTTCGGCCAGTGATAATAGCGATATTGTAAGGGAACTTAAGTTTTTGCGGGAATCTATAAAAGCCCAACGTTTGATAATGTCTTACCAATTATTTAAAAAGGCTGACGATAAAGTTGTCGAAATTGAATACGATGCCAACTCCTAATATTACAGAACAAAATGCCGGTGTAAAATCGTGGTTTGATACCACATTTCGGCTTATCAAAATGCGTTACATGGAGCTTGTCCAAAGCAAAGACAGGAGTGGGGAAGGCCTTGATACCCTTAGAATGCGAACCCGCCAGTCTTATGGAGAGATAGATAGTGGTAGTTTAAATTTTAAACGTTACCTGGTATGGGTGCACAAAGGTGCCGGCCGTGGCCAGGGCGGTTCTAAGGGTTCTAAATGGATTGGGCCCGATGGTCAGCTGAAGAAAACTAATCCACTGTCATTCGGCAAAATGAATAACGGTACCAGGCACGCAGAAGAATGGCTCAACCCAGTATTGGATGAACAAGTACCAAAGCTTGCAAATATTGTTGCCGGCTTCAAAGCTGATGCAGCTATCAAGCAGATACAGATAAAGTAACATTAAGCCCTTCGCATAAATAAGTCGGTAAAATCAGTTTGCATGCGTTTAACCGAATCAAGCTTATATTCTTCATCCAAATGCGCGTATCGTTCTGTTGTCGCCGTTTTGCTATGTCCCAAAATTTCCTGAAGTGCCTTTAAATTACCAATAGTTGTCATGAATAAAAATCCGAAAGTGTGACGTCCTACATGGCTTGTCAATTTCTTTTTAATGTCGGCTGCTATAGCTAAGTCTTTAAGTATCCGGTTGTACTCTACCTCGCTCGGCAAGTCGAAATAAAGATTGCCGCTGCTTTTAATGAAGAAGGTTGCCATCGGCATAAGCGGTATATGAAGCATCTTTTTACGCTTGCCCTCACCTTTTTTGGGAATAAAACTTAAAACATTGCTCGATAACCGCCATCCGGAATTTGCTCGGTAGACGTCTGAGATACGCAAACTGGTTAGGCATGTAAAAATAAAGGCAGACAAAACTTGCTGCTCCTGCTCTTTTAGATAATTGTCTTTGTACACAATCATCAAACGTCTCAACTCGTCCCTGTTAAGAAAAGTAGTATCCCAAAGGGGTTCAGGATTCGAAAATGCAATTATATCTTCGTGAACATACAGCATTGGTTCTTTTGAAGCTAATTCTAAATATGCTTTAACATCTCTAATTCTTCCCCATATGTGCCCGGGCTCATAGCCTTTCTCTTTAAGATACTTTTTAAATTTGCTTAAAAAATCAATTGTTAAATCTTTAAAAAGCCACTTCTCATCATAGTTTTTCATGTGCATTAAAGTAGACATATGATTTTGATATGTCTTTTTAACAATGTCATTCGCTTTGTACCTTGTATAGCAACGGTTATGCATAAATGCTATAAAGCTGTCTTTGTTGTTGTAGATTTTAAGCTCTTCTTTAAATTTTTTAAGGTCTATTAAAATATTTCTTAGGCGATAAGTTTTAAGAATTTCCGTGTGCTTACTCCTTTCCAAATCAATAAGGAGATTATAATCATTCACGTCCGGATCGGAGCGCTTTCTGGCCAGGAGAACACCGGCAACTAAATCAATGCGATCATGCGGCCAGCGCAGCATCAACTTGAATTCGTCGTGCTTTCCGTTAATGACTACTTGAAGATAAAGAGAAACCTCACCGTTTATTTTTGAGATACGGCGCTTTTCATACCACAGGTTTGAGCTGAAGCTAAACATTTTTGCTTTTGGTTTTGTCATGTCGGAGTAGTGTCGGAGCGACAAAACGATTAGCCGGGAAGTATTGCAGTTTAAAAACGCCGTTTCCAGCGTTTAAATAAAGAATCCGTCAATCTTGCGATTGACGGATCTCCGTTCAGGTACCCAGAGCCGGGGTCGAACCGGCACGGCCTTGCAGCCACAGGTGTTTGAGACCAGCGCGTCTACCGATTCCGCCATCTGGGCCTGTTGTTCACCACTTCTTCAGAAGCGGGACGCAAATGTATTCAAACTCTCTTTAATTCGCAACAAATATTTTTGTCTGTAGTAAATATCTGCCACGCCATTCAGCCGGTCTTCTTTGGCGGTGTCGTTAAGTGTTTCATAGTCAGTAGTCAAAGCCTGCAGCTGTTCGTTTAAATTATTTTCCACATCCAGTACTTCGGCACGTATATCTGCCACTTGCTGGGCATCATCAGCTTCCATCAGGCGCTCGTTGAGGTCCATCATCTCCATTAAAAAGTCGCCCGGCAGTTGCGGCTTGGCGCCTTCGTTTACCAAATCGTGCTGTTTCAGGATGTATTCGAGCCGGCGGGCAGGGTCGCTCAGGGTTTGGTAGGCCTTGTTGTTCAGGGTAGATATTTCCAGTATTTCCTGCTGCTTGGCTTCTTCCTCGTTGGCATAAAAGTCGGGGTGGTACTCTTTGCTTAACTGATAAAACTGCTTTTTAAGCGCAGCAGTATCCACGTGGAAAGACTCGGGTATATTGTAAAACTCAAAATAGTTAATGGTCATAACAGATGGTGTACAGTGTTTATGTAAAACAAAAGTATTTAAATATTCAATTGTTTTACTGCCGTGTGGCCGGATGAGGTGCCGTTACCATTAACCGGCAGGGGAAGTTTTAAGCGGAAATGATTATGTTAGGGTTTCAAAACAAACCGCTGATGAACAAAGGCCGTTGGATAGCACTCATAATTTGCTGGTTGATAATGAGCATAACGTTGACAAGCCATGGGCAAACAGCGCAGGCCGAAGCCGGCATAGCCGCCCTGATGAAGAAGTATGAGGCCGTAGGCCTGGCGGTTGCCGTGGTAAAAGACGGCAAGGTAATTTACAACCAAACCTTCGGCGTTAAAAACCTGGATACCCGGCAGCCCATTGCCCCGGATGATGTGTTCCGGATTGCGTCAATCTCCAAATCGTTTACGGCCACCTCGCTGATGCAACAGGTAGAGGCCGGGAAGATATCCTTGGATGACGACTTTGGCAAGCTGGTCGGGTTTGCCATACGCAACCCTAATTACCCCGAAACAGTGATTACCCTGCGTATGGTGCTGTCGCATACCTCAAGCATTAATGATAGCCAGGGCTATTTTAATCTGGATGTAATTAACCCGGCTAAAAACCCTGATTACGCCAAATGCTACAATAGTTACGAGCCGGGTAAAGGCTACCAGTACTGCAACCTTAACTTTAACATGGCAGGCACCGTGCTCGAAAAGCTATCGGGCGAACGCTTTGACCAGTATGTAAAGCATCATATTTTAGACCCGTTGCATTTGTATGGCGGCTACTGCGTAGACTCGCTGAAGCAGGATAAATTCGTGAGCTTGTATGTGTACGATACAACCAATCACCAATACACACCGCAACCACTGGCCTATGCACCCCGCCGCGAAGAGCTGAGCCAATACGTAATGGGTTACAGCACGCCTGTGTTATCGCCTACCGGAGGCATGAAAATTTCGGCAGCTGACTTAGCCCGTTACATGTGCATGCATATGTACCAGGGTAAATACAAAGGCGTAAAAATCATCTCCAAAAAAAGCGCGCGGCATATGCAAACACCGGTGGCGTTAAAAGAAGGCTACGGTTTAGCCTTGCACACCGAAGCCAACCTGCTGCCCGGGAAGGTAATGATGGGCCACACCGGGTCGGCTTACGGGTTGTACAGCACGATGTTTTTTCATCCGCAGGAGAAGTTTGGCATCGTGACCATCACCAACGGCTGCAATACGCCCGATACCGACGATACCAATCCGTTTTTAAAAGAAGTTAACCAGGTTTTGTATCAAACGCTCATTGCCAAATAGCGAGGGGCAAATCATTATTGCCTGTCAGTTTAAATTTGTTTCTCTAACTTATATCTGCTAAGTTTGAAGCTCAACCACTTTACCAAATAAAACCCGACATCATGAAAAGATTTTTTGCCCCTTATAATTTTCCCGCTTCCGTAGATTTTGCGTTGCTGCTCATTAGGCTGGTGTGCGGTTATGCTTTCATTTTACACGGCTGGGAAAAAATACAAAACCCCATGGGCTGGATGGGGCCGGATTCGCCTATCCCGTCGGTATTTCAGGCCCTGGCGGCCATATCCGAGTTTGTGGGGGGCATTGCGCTCATTTTAGGCTTTGTTACCCGTTTAGCCAGTTTAGGATTGCTGATAACCATGCTGGTAGCGGTGTATGTACACGCTGCTCAAATGGGCGACCCGTTTGTGAACCCGAAAGGTGCCGGCTCATACGAGTTGCCAGCCGTTTATTTGTGCATTATGGTATTGCTGTTAGCCGCCGGTGCAGGAGGCTTCTCGTTAGATAAAGCCCTGTTCGGCACGCGTGCCGTTACTTTGCGGTAAAATATCAACAAGAATTATCATAAAACGACGAAAGGCTGTTCATGCGCGAACAGCCTTTCGTCGTTTTATATCTTAAAATGCAGCAACTACTTTACCAAACTCAAATCGGCTACGCCTTTTACTTCGGTTGATAGTTCGCCGAGCCAGCCCAGGTTGTAAGCAATGCCGGTTTGTATTTTCACAAAGTCGATACCTTTCAATGCAACTTTGTTTCCCTGCGCATCTATCGCATTGGCAATATCCATTTTGTCGCCGCCTGGGGTGCTATCCGCATAACCAAATGTAAAGGCGTTGCTGGTGATGTAAGTCGGGTTGGTATCGTTAATGTTGCTGGATGGCAGCAGCGTACCTGTTAACGTATAGGTATTGGTGGTAATCCAATCAGGGTAATAAGCCTGCTGATGATAGGTATTTGTTTTTACAGAGCCTTTGTTGCCACGGT
>CAXYKR010000350.1:0-4101 GCA_964277815.1 uncultured Mucilaginibacter sp.
AAAAAATATCCGGTTATTGAATACATTTATGCAGGCCCGCATGATTCTTTTGTGCCTAAAAGTTTCCGTGCCTGGAGCGAAATGCAAAGCATCGCCGAGTTGGGCTTTATGGTGGTGATGCTGGATGGCATGGGCACCGCTAACCGCTCCAAAGCTTTTCATGACGTGTGCTGGAAAAATATTGCTGACTCCGGTTTTCCCGACCGTATTTTATGGATGAAGGCGCTGGCGCAAAAATATCCTTACGTTGACACCGACAGGGTAGGCATATTCGGTACCTCTGCAGGCGGACAAAGTTCGACTGGGGCACTGCTATCACATCCTGAGTTTTACGATTGTGCAGTATCTGCCTGTGGTTGCCACGATAACCGGGTAGACAAAAAATGGTGGAACGAGCAATGGATGGGTTACCCGGTAGGCCCGCATTATGCTGAGCAATCTAATGTAACCAACGCTCATAAGCTTAAAGGACACCTATTGTTAATTGTAGGCGAGGCCGATACTAATGTGCCTCCCGAATCTACCTACCGGATGGTGGATGCTTTAATTAAAGCCAATAAGGATTTTGATTTGTTAACGGTGCCAGGCATGGGGCATAGTGATGGCGGCCCTTACGGTCGCCGTAAACTGCGCGACTTTTTTGTAAAGCACCTAATGAATGTTGACCCACCAGACAGGAACAGGTAAAATTATTATTTCGTGATAAGTAGAAAGGGCCAGGTTTAAAATATCTGGCTCTTTCTGCTTATTTACATTTTAGTCAACGTAAATTAGTCGGACTCGATTACCTGATTTTATTCAATGAAAATAGCTTTAGCATCTCCGCCGATTCCAAAAAATATCAGTGATGGTTTAATAGCTCTTGAATCCATGGTTGCAGAGGCTGCCGGCAAGCAAGCCGAGATTATCTGCTTTCCAGAGTCGTACCTCCCGGGGTATCCGGGGATGGGCTATCCTCAAACCGACCGTACAATGGAGTCGTTGCAAACTGCGTTAGATGAAGTATGCAAAATTGCGCGCAAAAACAAGATAGCCATCATCATTCCGATGGATTGGTATCTCAATTCGAAACTAGTTAACTTGGCTTATGTCATTTCCGCAGAAGGTAAGATATTAGGTTATCAAACCAAAAATCAATTAGACCCATCCGAAGATGATATCTGGATGCCGGGCATAGAGCGTTCCATATTTGAGGTTAACGACGTCAAGTTTGGAATCACTATTTGTCATGAAGGCTTTCGGTATCCCGAATCGGTACGATGGGCGGCACAACAGGGTGCTCACGTGGTATTTCATCCTCATTTTGGCGGTAGCAACACGGGTGGTGTGCAGTTGACGGAATGGGGCAATAAAAATAACCCCTACTACGAAAAAGCGATGATGATGAGAGCATTAGAAAATACCATTTACTTTGCCAGTGTCAATTACGCCTCACTATATCCTGAGTCGGCGAGTGCATTGATTGACCCTTCAGGGCGTTGCATTATACATGAAACTTACGGTAGGGCTGGAGTTATTATTGGAGATATTGACCCGGAGCAGGCAACCGGAGTGTTGGCTAAAAGATTTAAAAACGAGCTGTATAAATAAGATTTCGGCCAGCACTTAGAGATTTGATATTGGGGGTAATTTAGTGGTAAAGCTTATTATGAAACCAAACTAAGGGCTCTCAGGCAGAAAGCACTTAGTTTGGTTATCACATTATTAGAAAATAAAACTTAATGCTATGATGCCGATGCCATATCAGACATTCCGCATTTTTGCTGTAACCATTGCAATTCTTCGGCAGCTAAATGAGGACCAAGCTTTTCTAACACCGTTTGGTTATATGCGGCAATCCATTTGATGTGCCGGCTTTCCAGCAATTTAAATTTAATCGGACTGGTATCTATCAACGCCAGGGTAAGGGTTTCGAAGGCATAAAACTCACCAAACTCGTTTATGGTATCAGTAACGGTAAGCACCAGGTTTTCAATACGCACACCATGTTTGCCGGGGCGATAAATGCCGGGCTCGATGGAAGTAATCATTCCTAAATCGATGCTTACAGGCACATTGGTTGGGTTAAGTGTTTGCGGGCCTTCGTGTACATTTAAAAAATAACCCACGCCGTGGCCGGTGCCATGGCCGTAATTAATGGCATGTTCCCAAAGTGGCTGGCGGGTAATAGCATCAATCTGGTAACCGCAGGTACCTTTCGGGAAGCGGGCCATCGAGCCATCAATCATGGCTTTCAATACCAGTGTATAGTCGATGCGTTCTTCCTCGGTTAATTCGCCCATCGGTATCACGCGGGTAACGTCGGTAGTGCCATAGGCATACTGGCCGCCCGAATCAACCAGGTATAAGCCCTTGTTTTGCAGGGTGCTGTTACTTGCGGGCGTAGCGGCATAATGCGGCAGGGCACCATGAGGGCCATAGCCGCCAATGGTATTAAAACTTTTGCCCATAAAACCGTCTTGCTCAGCTCTAAAAGCCTCCAGTTGGTCGGCAGCCGATAGTTCGGTAATTTCTGTGCAGCTAATGTTTTCTTCAATCCACTTAAAAAAGCGGGTCAAGGCCACGCCATCTTTAATCATGGCCGTGCGGGTATTGGCTATCTCAGTACTGTTTTTAATAGCTTTAAGATAAGTGCTGGGCGCCGGACCGCGTTCAATAGTAGTTTGGTTGTTAAAATGCTTCAAAACCGCATACGAGGTTTTCTTCGGGTCAATCAAAACCCTGGCCGAACCAGGTATTGCCTGCAGTTGCTGCTGTAAACTGTCGTAGGGTAATGTCTCAACGCCATTCTGTTTCAAATAAGCTACTTCGCTTTGGTTTAGCTTATTGGGCTGTATAAACAAAGTAGCTTTATCGGCACTAACTAAAGCAAATGCCAGTACAACCGGGTTGTAAGACACATCGTTGCCACGTAAGTTGAACAACCAGGCCACATCATCAAGCGCCGAAACTAAATTATGGGTAACATTCTGTTCTTGAAGGCGGGTACGCACGGCGTCCAGCTTTTGAGCTACCGAGGCACCCGCATCTTCGGCACTGATTAAGAGAGCGGGGGCCGTAGGCAATTCCGGACGCGCGTCCCATAAGTTATCAAGATAATCTGCCGTTTGGAATTTGAATGATTTGGGCAGTAATTTCTCAAACAACAAATCGCATAGCTGAACCGGAATAATGTTAGCATCAAAGCCAATGGTGGTGCCCGCAGGGAACTCGCGGCCCAGCCACTCAATATACTCCGGTGCGTGCTGTACTTTTAATTTTACCAGTTCAAAACCCGAGCCGGCCAGTTGCTCGTCGGCTTGTACAAAATATCTGAAATCGGCCCAAAGTTGTGCATGTTCCTGGGTGATGAGCAGTGTACCGGCCGAGCCGGTAAAGCCCGAAGTAAAAGCCAGGCATTTATAACGCTCGGGCACATATTCGCTGATGTGTGGGTCGGCCGAGGCAATGAGGTAAGCATCTACGCGGTCTCTCTTCATGGCCTGGCGTATTCCGGCAAGTTTTTCCTGGTATGTCATATTTAATATTTATTAGCTAATGCAGCATCAGCTGTTATTGACTGCAAATTTGCCCTTTTATCAATAAAACAGTTGTCACGACAAGGCAATGTGTTTCATTAACGCAATGAACGAGCGTAAAGGTACGGTTAACAACGTCGGGTTAATAATGCCGTTATTAACTCTTAACGGCTGTATTTTGCGTCTGCTTAACACGCGTCGATGTTTTGTTTTACACTATTTTAACCATCAATTGTCGTATTTTACCCATTTTGAGTTATTATATGGAAATATCGGTTAATATCCGGTATATTTATACTACCATATATTAACCGAACGATGAAAGCTTTGCAATTTACTTTACCAGTTACACACGATAAGTCTGTGATTGTTCAGGAGGAGCAGCTTCCGCATTTTTATCCGTATTTACACCGGCATAACGAAGCGCAGCTTACCTGGATACAGGAAGGAGAGGGGACCTTAGTGGCAGGAACGAGTATGCACACGTTTGCAGCCAATGATGTTTTTTTTCTGAGTGCCAACCAACCGCATTTATTTAAAAACAACCCGGAATACTTTGTATCCGATAGCGGCAAAAAAGTAC
>CAXYKR010000351.1:0-4447 GCA_964277815.1 uncultured Mucilaginibacter sp.
GCCTTCTTATTGTCTTTTTTCTTCTTTAATGGTCCTTTGGTACCTTTGTTTTTTATAACGGTTGCCCTGACCGCTTTGGATTTGATCGAGGAAATTATTTTGATATTCGTTTTGCCAGTATATGCAGTTAACGTTAAAGGCTTGTATTGGGTGCTGAAGCGCAAGGACTTTTATCGGTAGGAAACGGTCTGTTAATGTGTCCGCGAAGCGGTCTTATAATCAATATAGACTTGCTTTGTTTATATTAGTGAGATGAAACAAGCTTGTCTGTTTTTATCATTCATCATTTTAACATTTTCTTTAAAAGCGCAACCTACGCAAAAGCCTATGCTTTATGGCAGTAGCTGGATGGCCATCACCGGTAAGCCGATGGCGGCAACGGCGGGCGCTATGATATTTCAGCAGGGAGGTAATGCTGTTGATGCGGCCTGCGCAATGCTGGCTGCTACTTGTACCATGTGGGATACCTTGAGCTGGGGAGGAGAAACGCAGGTACTTATCTACAATCCTAAAACAAAAAAAGTAATTGCCATCAACGCCATGGGTGTAGCGCCGACAGGAGCAACTGTAGCGTTTTTCAAAAGTAAGGGTTACAATTTTCCGCCAGAGTACGGTCCGTTAGCTGCTACCACACCGGGCACGCCGGGTGGACTGATTTACATGTTGGCTAATTTTGGTACCATGAGTTTGCAGCAAGTGTTGGCACCCGCCATGCACATGGCTGCGGGTTACGCTATAGAAGCACAAGCTGCTAACACTATCGAAAGAGAAAAGGATAAAATTAAACAGTGGCCTTATAGCAAGAAGGTGCTGCTCACCCATCCGGGCGCAAGTCGCGAGGCTCCGGAGGCCGGCGAAATATTTGCGCAGAAAGATTTACTAGTCACGCTTACCAAAATGGTAGAAGCCGAAAAGGCAGCCAGGCAAAAAGGAAAAAGCCGCAAGGATGCACTGATGGCTGCCTATGACCGCTTTTACAAAGGCGACATTGCCAGAGAATTTGTACGCGGCTGCCGGGAACAAGGTTGTTTAATTACCATGCAGGATTTAGCCCGTTGGAAACCGTTGGAAGAAGAACCGTTGCAAACTAACTACAAGGGTGTTGATGTTTATAAGGTACAGCAGTGGACGCAAGGCCCGGTGATGCTGCAAGCCCTTAACATTTTGGAAAACTTTGACCTGAAACGTATGGGGTATAACAGTACACAATATATTCATACCGTGTATCAGGCAATGAACCTTTCGTTTGCCGACCGCGACTTTTATTATGGCGACCCATATGCCAGTCCGCAGGAGCCTATTAAAGGGTTGCTGAGTAAAGCTTACGCTAAACAACGTTCGCTGCTTATCAATCCAGATAAAAACGACCCTAAAATTGGTCCCGGCGACCCTTACCCGTTTGAAGGAAAATCTAATCCTTATATTAATCTGCTCAAGCAGCGCGGTTTTGAGATGGATACCACCAAACGCAATTTCGCGCCCAAGCACGACTTGGGTAACAACACACCCAAAGACTTATATCAAGACAGGCTATGGCGAGGAACAACATCTATTGAAGCGGCAGATAAAGAAGGTTGGGTAGTGTCGGTAACGCCAAGCGGCGGCTGGCTGCCGGCTTGTATTGCAGGCAATACGGGCATCGGCATGAGTCAGCGTATGCAAAGCTTTGTGCTCGACTCCGCCCTGAATCCTTTTAACGTAGTTGCACCGGGCAAACGGCCCCGTGTTACGCTTTCGCCTTCGATGTTTTTGAAAGATGGCAAACCGTTCCTGTCGGCCGCGGTACAAGGCGGCGATACGCAGGACCAGAATCTGTTGCAGTTTTTCTTAAATGTGGTGGAATTCGGGATGACAGTACAAAAGGCAACGGAAGCCGCCAATTTTAACACGAACCAATTATGGCTGTCCTTAGGTGGTAGTAAGACGTCCGACCGCGAACCAAAGCCAGGACAAATTCTGTTAAATAGTAATACCAAAGAAGAGGTACGCGACGCCCTCAAAAAAATGGGATACGATTTAAGCTTTGCCGACCGTACCAGCGGCCCTATCAATGCTATTTATTTTGACTGGAAGCACGGGAGTTTATGGGGAGGTTCCAGTAACCATGGCGAGGATTACGGCATTGGCTGGTAATAATAGCTCATGCCAATAAAATAAACAGGGCCTGTAGACGTACTGCAGGCCCTTGCTGTTGGATAAGGTTTATGGTTGTTGAAGAACGGAGGCAAACTTGTTTTGATATTCTGTTAGATGCTTTTGAACTTGGGTGCTAACGGCGAGTTGTTGATGCCGGGTAGTCAATGCAGCCATTTCGTTCAATAAAGAAAGGCTCACTTGTACATCATACGGGTTTAGGGTATCTGCATTGGTTTGTAGGCAGTGGTAGTTGTAGTCCAGTTGGTCTTTAAGATACCGGTCTATACTACCGAGCATCTTGTTGGCCAGCCGGTATTCTTTCAAGTTACAGGCCGTGTCGGCCAGGTAAAATTTCCTGACGGCAACATCTGCATTAGGATAGATGTCGGGCATCACCTGGTCGTATTTGTGCAGCGCTTTAATGGCCAAATCAGGGTGGTTCTCGACCGCTAAGTTTCGGCTCAGATTAAAAAATGTATTGGCGATAAACGGATAAAACAACGAGGTAGACTGCTGGTCCAGAAAACGGGCGTGTTTCATGTTCCCCCACTTAAACTTATCCATCACGTTATGGTACATCACCAGGGTATTGGTTTGGGTAGCTGGTTGCTGGTTTGCGGTGTCTTTTTTTACGGGTAGCAACCGATAAGTAAAGCATTCGTTATATAAGTAAGGGCGTAAGCCAATCACGTTTTCGTTAGGCGCCCCGTTGGTAAAATATATAGGACGTTTCCATTGGTTATGCAGCAGGATGTCTATCAACGCCAGTTGGTCTTTGGTAACATAATCAGCCGGGTATTGCCACTCCATAGTTTTTGCAACACGATTGCGCATATCGGCAGGTAAAACATTATTCTTAGTTACCTCATCGGCATCAATGCTGAGCTTGAAATTTTTGGTGGGCAGATAATTACTGGTCGAGCCATTTTCGTAAGTCACCTTGGTCTCTTTGTTATCCGAGGTGATAAATTCAAAAATTTCTCTCAGTTCAACAGAGTCTGGAATTTTGGCATCATGATAAGACAAATAATCACGAACGCAGGCTTTGTACAAGTCGTCATCCATCGTAACCGGCAGCGCGGCTGCTTTGTTAATAGGATATTTCATTTGTTTGATGTACCAGTCCATACCCAATAAGTTGAGGTTTACCAAACGGATATCTGGGCGTATACCTTCCACCTCTTGCGCATACCACAACGGGTAGGTATCGTTGTCGCCGTAGGTAAACAAGATAGCGTTAGGGGCGCAAGAATTTAAATAGTTGCTTGCCATATCATGAGCCGTAAGTTTAGTCGATCGGTCATGAGCGCCCCATTCCTGTTTGGCCATCAGCACCGGGCCGGCTAACAGGCAAACTACAATGATAGCTGGCGACAGGTACTGCGTTTTGATTCGGGTTTGAGCAAGTTTAATCAGTCCTATAACCCCTAAACCAATCCAAATGGCAAAGGCATAAAATGAACCTACATAAGAGTAGTCACGTTCGCGCGGTTGTACCGAGGGCTGGTTAACATACAATACAATAGCTATCCCCGTAAAAAAGAACAGCAAGGCAATAATACCGGCATCCTGTTTACTGCGTTTGAAGTGGTAAAACATCCCACATAAACCGATGATGAGCGGTAGCGCATACAACGGGGTGTAAGTATTACTTTGCTTGATGACATCGGGCAGATGCTTGTTACTATCAAACCAGCCCGATGTCCAGTTACCGTTTAAGTCGGTTGTGCTGATTTGCCCGTCCTGGTCGTTGTAACGGCCCACAAAGTTCCACAAAAAGTAGCGGAAATACATTTGATACACCTGCCAGCTGAGCAAAAAGTTAAGGTTGTCTTTAAACACAGGTGCCTGACCTTCGCTCAATTGCAACCATTGTTTATAAAAGCTAACATCACCGGCCTCGCTGCTGTAAATGCGCGGCAGCAGCGTATTATGGTCATAAGTTAGGTCTTGCTTTTTGCCAGCCACCTCGTACAGTTGCTTACCCTTACGGTAAATGGTAGCACCATCTTGCTGGTCGATAGGGCGGGCGTCAAAATATGGACCGTACACTAACGGTGGGGCAATGTATTGTTCGCGGTTGAGATAGCGCTGTAAAATGAAGGCATTATCAGGATGGGTATTGTTTAAGTTGGTTCCGGCATGGGCACGTATAGGTATCATGGCAAAAGAGCCGTATCCAAAATATATAAAAGTGATGCATACCAAGGCCAGATTTAATGCCGGTTTATTTTTGCGAATGCTGTAGACAATGCCGCCAATCAATGCGCCTAACAATAACAGTAGAAATGCCAGCACGCCGCTGCCAAAA
>CAXYKR010000352.1:0-27021 GCA_964277815.1 uncultured Mucilaginibacter sp.
CATTGGACGCGAGGGCCAGAAGCGCCGCGAGCATGCCTGCATCGTCCCCCGCAGACCGCGCCCTGGCAAGCGCGGCGCGCTCGATCGGGGCGGCCAGCGCCACCGGCCTGTCGCGCCACGCCATATAAACGGCGTAACTCCTTTTTATCCGCATCAGAGCCGCTGTTGTAGGCAGTCATTTGCGGTATCTGGTCAATACACAAATTAGCCTTCTCTACACCACGGTATAACTGGTTAAATGGGTTGGTTAATTCGGTATTAGATGTTTGTAACTGGTAACGGCCAATACCCCTGCGACCGTTATCAATAGACCCGCTTACAATACCTTCGTCAGAATCATAAGGGTAATACAGGCTGATACGGATGCCATAGCCATTATCGCCCGAAAGCTCATCATAAACACCAATTAAAGCAGTAGTAGCGTTTGATACGTTTGAAAATGCCTGGTCGAGGCTATATTGTGATTGCGGTTCAACCTCGGTAAATTTTTTACAGCCACTGTACGATACAGCGCCTACAAAAGCGGCAACAGCAATTAATGTCTTATTATAGAATTTCATCTCTTTCTCTGGTTTAAGTACTGTTTTTTTAGAAGGTAATGTTTGTTCCGAAAGTGTACAGGCGGGCACGCGGATAGCCTGCAAAATCAACACCTTGAGTTAACGGGTCGCTGCGGCGAGTACTGATTTCAGGGTCGTAACCGGTGTAGCTGGTTACCACGGCCAGGTTGTTCACCGTAGCATAGAAACGTGCATTAGAAATACCTATGCGGTTAACCAGTTTTTTAGGCATGGTATAACCTAAGGTTACGTTATTGATACGCAAGAAAGAGCCGTTCTCTACCGCATATGAATGTAGGTAAAAACGTTGGTTACGCACCGGCGACCATATCTTAGCATTTGCATTCAACGCACTTAATTCTGCCGGGTCGGTAACTACTACACCGGCGCTGTTGATATTGGTGAAACGGTCTTTCATCACATTCAGCATGTTCAGGTTCAGGAAACTGCCGTCTGTCCACTCCAGCTTATTGGCGTTATACACATCGTTACCGTAAACAAAGTTCACAAACACGCTCATATCAAAGTTTTTGTAAGCAAACTGATTATTCCAGCCGCCGGTAAACTTAGAGTTAGCGTTACCGATGATAGTACGGTCTTTATCCAAGGTCACCTGTCCATCACCATCAATATCTTTTAATTTGATAGTACCCGGTTGCGGTGCACCAAAAACGGAAATATTACTTGGTACACCTGGTTTCAAAGTATATACGCCATTGGCATAATTAAAGTCTTCGACTTTATAATAACCGTCGGTTACAAAGCCGTACATCTGGCCTACCGGCTTGCCTACCTGCACAATAAAGTCGTCGGCACCGTCAGACCCTTGCCAGCCCGAACTGCGGGTTTGCTGGGTTACCGTGCCCAAGCTTAATACTTTGTTGCGGTTAAAGGCGACGTTGAAGTTGCTGGTCCAGGTAAAGTTTTTACCGCGGATTGGTGTACCGTTCAACTGCAGCTCTATACCTTTATTAGAGGTTGAACCAATGTTTTGTAACTGACCACTGCTGTAACCGGTAGTTTGCGGAATAGCTGCCAACAGCAATAAATCTTTACCGGTGTTATTGTAAAAGTCGGCTGTAAACTGCAACCTGTCTTTCAGGAAAGATAAATCCAGGCCGATGTTTTTAGAGATATTACGCTCCCAACGCAGGTTAGGATTAGCCAATGCTGCAGTGGTAAAACCCGGTAAAATGGTATGGTTAAGTGCATACTCGCCTGTTGCGTTATACAACTGCAGGTATAGCAAATCGCCGATACGGTTATTACCGGCAACACCATACCCCACCCTGATTTTGGCATCGTTAATGAAAGACAGCTTTTTCATGAAACCAGCCTCAGAAAAACGGTAAGCCAACGTTCCTGACGGGAACACCAACAGGCCATTTTCGGGTGCGAATTTTGACGAACGGTCGCCACGTACGGTTACCGATGCCAACAGGTTTTTATCATAAGCATAACTCACCCGGCCAAATAGCGAGAAAATACGGTTAGGCGGCGCAATGGTAGTAGTTGGCCGTGGCTGTACCGAACCCGAAGGCGGCGAACCCAGGCTCATGTTGGCTAATGCACCCTGCGGAGTTATGTCTGCCGGGAAATAACGGGTTTCTACAGTACCTGCACTGCTGCGGTACTCGTAAATTTCCTGACCTAACAACACGCTGATATCATGATGCTTGGCAATGCCATTGTTAATGTACTGCAGCGTGTTACTGTTGTTGATAGTAATATTTTGTTGCGTAGCAATAGACGCCAAAGGCAGCGAAGCAAAGTTGCGGGCCGTAGGCGTAATTTTACTATAAAACAGCTCTTGCCTTAAATTGGCATTATCAAAACCACCAGTACTTCTGAAGCTCAAATTTTTGGTGATTTGAAAATTCAGATAGCCGCTTAAGTTAAGGTCTGTAGATGGCGCCCGGCGATACTCGGCCTGGGTTAAGATGACCGGGTTTTGTATTTGGTTGGAGTTTAGATAATAATCCTCATCAAAAGTATCAGAAGTCGGAACGGTAGGTAAATCGAGCGGGCGATACACGATGGTATGGCGTAAGCGGTTGGTGGTACGGGTACCGGTATTGGTAGTGCCTGCACCGCGAATTACCTGGTCGGTATAACGCATGGTAACACCTACCTTGAGTTTGCTCGAAGCCTGATGGTCGAGCCTAAAATTGGTTAAGTAACGCTTAAAGCCTGATTGCAGTTGAATACCAGCCTCGTTGTTGGCTGTTAAACTTAGATTGAACGTAGTTTTGGCATCACCACCGCTAATAGAAACGTTATGCTGCTGAAAAGCGGCTGTACGCCCAAACACTTGCTCCTGCCAGTTCAGGAACGGATAGTTTTTGTACACCTGCAAAGTATCAAAGGTGCTGCCATACTGTTTGGCAAAGTTATCGCGGTCGGTTTGGCTTGAGCGCGACCTTTCGTACTGCCATACCACGTAATCATATGGGTTGAGTACGTCCATGGTTTTAGATAGCTTACGGAAGCCCAAAGAGCCATTATAAGCTACCACTGTTTTACCCGAGCGGCCGCCTTTAGTAGTGATGATAACCACACCGTTAGCGCCACGTGCACCATAAATGGCCGTAGTGGATGCATCTTTCAACACATCAACCGAGGCAATATCCTGCGGAGAGATGACGTTAAGCGCATTTTCTACCTGTATACCATCAACAATATAAATCGGCGAGTTATCCTGGGTGATAGAGCTACCGCCCCTTACACGGATAACTACATCGGCACCCGGTGCGCCCTCGGTAGTAGTTACCTGTACACCGGCCAGTTTACCGGTTAAGGCTTCGGCCGCGTTGGAGAGCGGAATGTCTTTCAACTGCTTGGCCCCTACCGACGATACCGACCCGGACAAGTCGCGGCGGCGTACTGACTCATAGCCTACTACCACTACCTCGTTGAGCTGACTGGCATCATCGCCCTGCATGGTAATATCTATTTGGGTACGGTTTTTTACCACAACTTCCTGGTTTTTGTAACCAATGTAGCGTACCAATAGTACCGGGTTACCGGTTTCGGGTACATTAATTTTATAACTACCATTTACATCGGTACTGGCCCCAATAGAGGTTCCCTTTACCAGCAAGCTTACCCCTATCAGAGGCTCGCCGCTTTTGTCTACCACTTTACCTGTTACCGGACGGGTTTGCGCCCATGCCGTACCCGAAAGCAGTAAAAACATGAAGATTTGAAGTAATTGTTTATACATAATTTAATTGGTTGCAGTGTGTTGTCGGTTAAATACCGCGTACAGCAAAATGCATGAACATCAAGCCATAACAGCATTTAGTTTCTCCCTTTAAAAACTTGAAAAGCGAACGACGGAAAAATATAATTGGTTATTGAAGATTGCCCAGTGGTTTATAAAACTGGTTGGTTTTGCAATCGGTTACGCAAGATTAGAGACTAAGATTTAATAAACAAAGCGTACAGGGTACAAAAAAACATGCAATCGTTCCCGGAAACGATTGCAGTAAATCCGACGTTGAAACTTCCTTTTACGATAATTAAATAGGTTTTTACAAATTATAAGTCTACTTTTAAAAACCGACTATGTTTAAAGCCTACACCATAAAAGATATAGCTAAGGCATTAGGGCTCTCTACCTCTACAGTTTCGAGAGCCTTAAACGGGAGTTATGAAATCGGTGCCGAAACCAAAAAACTGGTAGTGGAGTATGCCGAAAAAGTTAATTATCGCCCCAACCCGATTGCGCTAAGCTTAAAAGAGCAAAAAAGCCGGTCGATTGGCGTGGTGGTGTGCGAGGTAGCCAACAATTACTTCTCTCAGGCTATTAATGGTATCGAGTCTATTGCCTATAACTCAGGGTATCATGTTATCATCACCCAAACTCATGAGTCGGCGGCACGTGAAGCGGCTAACATACAGCACTTGATGTCGCGTCATGTAGATGGGCTACTGATTTCGTTATCGGCCGAGACTACGGATTTATCAGAATACAAGTACCTGTTAGATAAAGGATTTCCGATTGTATTTTTTGACCGGATTGCACCTAATATTCATACTCACCAGGTAAAAATCAATAATTACAAAGGTGCATTTGATGCTACGGAACTACTCATTAACCAGGGTTTTACTAAAATTGCGTACGTTACCAACACCGATAATTTATTCATCAGCCGCGAACGTTTTGAGGGTTTTAAGGCAGCGTTAGAAAAGCACCAGCTTGCTTTGCCACCCGAATATATTAAATACTGTTACCACGGCGGTATGCTGATAGATGAACTGGAAACAGCCATTGGCGAACTGATGAACATGCCCGAACGACCACAAGCCATTTTTACCACCAGCGACCGCCTTACTACCCGTTGCATACCAGTGCTTAAAAAATTAGGCTACCGTATACCTGAACATGTGGCCCTGGCCGGTTTTACCAACTCGGACGTAGCCGAATCTTTCGATCCGCCGCTAACCGTGGTGCGCCAACCTGCCTTTATGATGGGGCAACTGGCAACCGAGTTGTTAATTAATACCATCGAAAGTAAACGCCCGGTTTACGAGTATACCGTTAGAGAAGTAGAAGCTGAACTGATTGTGCGCGAATCATCACAAAAGAGGTTTTAATTACCGTTTGTCATAAACAACGAAAGCCGGTTTGCCATAAACAAACCGGCTTTTGTATTATCAGGATGGATATTTAGAAACCTAAACCCATTGCAAAGCCACGGATACCCTGCGTAAACGTAGGACCGGCCGAAACTGAACCATTTTGCAAGTTAATCGCATACAAACGGGTAGTCCCGCCCACAGTTAGCATAGCGTAGCCGGTATTGTTGGAGCCAACAATATCAAAGCCATTTGCAGCGTCAATAGTTATACCCAGCGAGCCAACTTCTACCAGCGTGCCATCATTAGGTGGGTCCTGGCGGTATAAGCGGCCATTTTGCGAGTTGATATCATACAATACCGTGGTTGTCGCGCCGGCAAAGTTATTAGTATAAGCGGCACCCGTAATGGTATTATTGGCAGCTGTAAGTGCACCGTCTACCGCGGCTACGGTACCATCGTTAGGATTTAAGCGTAAATTTTGACCGGTGTTACTTACCACCCGTATACGGTCTACTGTTGGATTAAAATCAAACCCGAAAGCAGTGCCGGACAAGGCCGTGCTGAACACACCGCCAACCACAGCCGCTGCACCCGATGAAGTGTTGATAGTATACAAACGGCTGGTGCTGCCCAAAGCATATAACTGCCCATTTGCTGGTCTAAAATCGATACCCACCACCGACTCGTTGGTTTGTAAGCCGGTAATGGCTTTTACCACCGGAGTTGGAGCAAACGGGTTAAAAATCATCAACTCATTATTTAAACTCACCGCATAGGCTACCGGGTTAGTTGGTATAGCCAGGCTTAACATTTTATTGTTGAAAGTGGCCGTTTTGTAAGCTTTACCATTGGTTAGGTCAATTACATATAAGCCTTGTTGCCCACCTACCGTTATAGGTGCCAGTGCAGCGCGGTTATCAGGACTAATATCAAAGTCGGCTACCTCGGTAGCCTGTACGCCCAGGCTGCCAACTTCCACCAGTTTACCGTCGTTAGGCGGGTCTTGTTTGTAGAGTTTTTGGGTAGCACCGTCAATATCATACAAAATGGTGGTAGTTGCACCGGCATAGTTTTCGGTGTAAGCGGCTGATGATATTTTCACACCGGTCGCACCATTCAAGGCACCGTCGGTAAAAACTACTAAACCGGTTTCGGGATTAAGCCGCAGGTTTTGGCCGTTTGATGTTACCAGGCGTATACGGTCAACCGTTGGGTTAAAATCAAAACCAACTGCTGTACCATTGATAGCCGGCGAAAACGGTGTACTATTAATGGCCCTGGCCACACCCGTGGTGGGGTTGATCACATAGATACGGCTGCCGCTACTTACGCCATACAATTGCCCTGTTGCCGGCCTGAAATCAATAGCCAGCATAGTTTCGCCGGTTTGCATACCGGTAATGCTCACCTGCGCGCTAACCTCCGCACCCGACCGGGCATTAAAAGCAAGCAGTCGGTTATCCTGCCTTAAAGCATACACATTAACATTAGGTGCGATGTATATAGGGTCGCTTGGTTCGTCATTATGACGGTCTTTTTTACAAGAGGTTGCTGAAAACAAAAAGGCTAACGCACACAAGGCAGTTACCTTTGGGATAAAAGTTTTTAATGGTTTCATAAGTAAAATAGTTTGTACAGTAAATAGAAACGCCTTAATACAAGCGTTAAATAATTAAGCGGAAAAGCAAGATTAGCAATTGGGTGGCGGTGTGAGTACCGCAAGAGCATGGGAAACCGTAAAACCAATTACGATATTGAAAAAGGGCTTACTTAAAAAGGTGAATACAGGGACTAATAGTACATAACTATCTTGAACTACGCACTTAAATTGCTTTTCGGTGTATTTACTCTCATCCTTCTTTTCGTCGTCCTGTCCTTCGGCATTGCCCGATAATGTAGTAGCATTAAGCTTTGGCACACCGGCGTAACCGTAAGCTGTGACCAAAGCAACACGGCCAATAAATATCATGAGCAACAACAACCCCACGCACCTGAACACACGGCTCATAGCCGTACGCTGGTCATTGATGCGTTGGTTAACGGTCATAACTAATGTATTTGCCAAAGCCGCGTAAATAAGCGGTTACTGCACATAGTTACGAAAGAAGGGAACGAACGGTTTTTGAAAATAGAATATATTTAATTTTGAGTTAACCAACCTGTCGCTTAGCTGGAGAACGGAATTAAGGAGATGCTACTTAAGCACTTTAAAATAAGGCTTTATCTGGTGCAAGGTAGCATCGTCCAGTATGGCTACGTTATGTAGCTCCTCAAACGTTTCGTAATTGCCGTGCTGCTTGCGGTATTGTATCAGCGCGTTCATTTGCTTGTAACTCAGGTACGGAAAATCTTTTAAATCTTCGTATTCTACCGCATTCACGTCGAGCTTTTTGATTTTGTTGCGGTTGATGGTGAACTGGTTTTGTATGTCGCGGTAATGGGTATCATCCAAACCGTACACCTCTTTAAGCTGCTTTTTAGCATGAAAACCACCCAAACGGTTCCGGTACTGAATAATTCGCCGGGCAAAGGCAGGGCCAATTCCCTTAAGCTGCGTTAAGGTGGCCGAATCAACGGTGTTCAGTTCTACAATCATCGCAGGCTTTGCATCAGGGTCAGTATCTCCCGGCGGCAACTGGATGTAAGGCGCCAGCTGTTTGTAATCGGCATCCGTTAGGGTGTACATCTTTTTCACATCAGCCTTGGTATGAAACCGGCCGCCTTTGGCTTCGTAATTTTTAATACCCTTGATTTGCCTGTCGCTCAGTCCCAGTTTTTGCCACTGCTGCTCGGGTAAGTGATTAGGGTTAAAAGCAAATAGCTTGCGGGGCTTTTCCGGAGCGTCGGGTTCATCATCTAAAGGCCCTTGCCCGGTGATGCCGGCCGCCTTTAGCTGCGCTACGGCTTTGTTTAGTTTGTAAAAGTTTACAGCTTTAGGCGGATGATAATAATCATAAACCTGCGGTGCAAATAGTACAGCAATGATGAGCAGCACCAGTACAACCAACCCATTCCAGTCGGATTTAGTTAAAGTGAAGTAATTTTTAATGGCTGGCTTCAACGGAATAGCTTAGGCATTGCTAAATTAGCTAAATTTATAAAAATTTACCCGGATACTTTTATCTATGAAGATTATAACCACCGATGAGTTTGCCAAGGCTACCAAACTGGATAAGTTGAAGATGCCGGGCCTGGCAGCATTGCTCATGGAGTTAATGAAAATTAACCAGGTTAACGATTTATTTGCCCAGGCACAACCCAAGCAAGGCCCCGAGTTTGTGGATGCCATTTTAAAAGGCTGCGGTGTTACTATCGATTTTGACGAGAGCGAACTTAAAAACATACCCACGGATGGCGCCTTTATTGCCATTGCCAACCACCCTTATGGCGGCATTGAAGGGATGATTTTATTGAAGATTTTGTGCATGGTGCGGCCTGATGCCAAGCTAATGGCCAATTTTCTGCTCAAAAAAATACCTAACCTGGCCGATTACTTTATTGCCGTTAACCCTTTCGAAAATATTGACCACTCCTCAAGCATCAGTGGTATCAAGTCGACCTTTGAACTGCTGCATCAAGGCACGCCGATAGGTATTTTCCCGGCGGGCGAAGTATCAACTTATAAATTAGACACCAAGCAGGTAACCGACCGTATGTGGCACCCGGTAGTAGGCAAGCTGATTGCCAAAGCCAAAGTACCGGTAGTACCCATTTATTTTCATGGCAATAATGGCTTGCTGTTTAATTTGCTAAGCCTTATACACCCTACCTTGCGCACGGCCAAACTGCCTTCGGAGTTATTTAACAAACAGGGGCACACCATTAAGCTACGTATTGGTAAACCTATACAGGTTGCAGATATACCAAACGCCAATAACACTACACAGCTACTTAACTTTTTGCGCGCTAAAACCTATGCCTTAGGTGCCGGACTGGAGGACGAGAAACGGCTATTTAACCCACGCAACCTCTTCAAAATTAAAAAACAGTCGAAGGAGATTGTTGCCCCTACAGCCGCCCAGATGATGGAGCACGAACTGGAGCCACTCAGGGAACATTACCGGGTATGGACCGAAAAAAACTACGAGGTTTTTATAGCCCCTACCGCTTTAATCCCGTGCATTATCCGTGAGATTGGCCGTTTGCGCGAGGTAACCTTCCGCGAGGTTGGCGAAGGTACCAATAACAGTACCGACCTGGATGAGTATGATATTTATTATCATCACCTGTTTATATGGGATACCAAAACCAGCATGATTGTGGGCGCTTACCGCATTGGTATGGGCGACGAGATTTTTGAGAGCTTTGGTAAAAAGGGTTTTTACACCGCCAACCTGTTTAAAATTAAGCCACAGTTCAGCGATATTTTAAAAACCAGTTTAGAGTTGGGCCGCTCCTGGATACGCAAAGAATATCAGCAAAAAGCGCTTCCGCTGTTTTTATTATGGAAAGGTATTTTAAAGTTTTTGATAGACAACCCGCGTTACCGTTACCTGATAGGCCCGGTAAGTATCAGCAATACTTTTTCTAAATTTTCTAAATCGCTGATTGTTGATTATATCACCAAGCATCATTTTGACGAGGAGCTCGCGCAGTATGTAAGACCTCGCAAACAGTTTAAGGTTGATTTTTCGAGCATTGATGCAGAAGCGTTAATGGCTGGTGAAGAAAATTTCAAGAAACTGGATAACCTGATTTCAGAAATAGAAACCCATCACATCAAGGTGCCAGTGCTGTTAAGGCAATACATCGCCTTAAACGCCAAAATTATTGGCTTTAACATCGACCCTAAGTTTGCCGACTGCCTGGATGGCTTCTTGGTTCTGGATTTGGAAAAGGTGCCGAAGGATGTGTTGGATAAGATTGGGCGCAACTTGTAGATTATAATCTTGTACCAATAAAAAATGGCTGCCTAATGAGTTAAGCAGCCATTTTTTATGAAATGATGTTGCTTTATTTTACAGCACCAGGTGTAGTGTAAGCTAAGCCTTGTGGGTCGAAATGAGCCCAGTTAGCAGCCCAGTTATCTGTACCAAACGCACCTTTGTAAGCAACTCTTTCAAAGAAAGAATCAGTATATTTTGCGTTGGTAAATGCAGCACCAGAAGCGGCAACAGAACCAGATTTTACAGTAAAGTTTGGTGTACCAGCATTGGCATTACCAGAAGCTTTAAAGTCTGAGCCATATTTTAAAGCGTCGGTTAACAAATCACCAACACCTAAAGCAGAGTTAAATGTATTGGCAGCACGTAATTGAGTTTCAAAGTCGCCTTTATTCTGACCTTTTATCTCGTTACCTTTTGCGTTACAGTTGAAAATAAGGTTGTCAGTAAATACGCTGCGACCAGCTAAATAATTGGCAGAAGTTGCTTTAGCTGTAACAACAGTACCGTCATCAAAATAAATACCTTCGAAATAATTAGTGAAGATAGAGTTAGCAATGCTGATAGATGAGTTACGGCGAATTTGCGCTGCATGCTGGAAGTTAGCATTGATGTTAGACAAGCTACCACCGTTTGCAGTAACGTTAATCAGTGGACCAACGATAGTCATGTTGGAGAATACGGCACTTGTTTGAGGCGTATTATTAGAACCTGTTGCGTCATTATCAGACTCAAAACCGTTTGAGCCAGAAAAATCGGCAACTACCTGGGCACGCTGAGCTAAACCAAACTGAACTTTACCGGCGAAACCGAAGTCGGTATCAAAATCGTCATCAACAGCACCGATAGAAAGTAAGTGTTTTGCAGTAACTGTACCGCCAAACCACTCGAAAGAGTCGTCGCCCGAACGGTAAACTTCTACATAATCAATCGTAGTACCCGAACCTACACCACCGAAAGTGATACCATTAATCTCGTTATCTGGCGAGAATGGAATACCAGCATACTCAACACGTACATATTTTAATGTACCAGAGTTATCAGCAGCATCAGTACCACCGTACTGGATATATTTTGCAGCATCGCCTTTGGCATCTAAACCACCCTCGATAGTAGCAACACCACCTGAAGGATTAATTGGCGCTCTGCCTAATAAAATTAAACCACCCCAATCACCGCTTGAACGGCCACCGGCAGCAACGGCAGAAGTAAATACAATTGGCTTATCAACTGTACCGGTAGCGTTAATTTTTGCACCGCGTGTGATAACCAAGGTACCTTTTGATGATTTTTCGCCTTTGATAATAGTTCCTGGCTGGATTGTAAGCGTTGCTCCGTTAGTAACGTAAACAAAGCCTTTCAGCAGATAAATTTTATCGGCACTCCAAGTGGTGCTTGCAGAAATGTCACCTGTAACTTCTACTACATTGCCAGACGATGTACTACCGTCTCCCGTGTCTTCGATGTCGTTTTTGCTACATGAAGCAAACGAGAATGCTAACAATGCAATAGAAAATAAGTAAATTAAACTCTTTTTCATACTTGATTTTGGATTTGTGTGTTTGGACAAATAAATTAAAAACATATAAACTAAACGTTAAATAGCATTTACCATACTATTACCATTGCTTATCTAAAATTGTGGGTATACGACAGGGTAAACGAAGAACCTAACCGGTATTTGTTATAGGTTGAACCTTCGGACAGCGAGTAAGTTGGTTTACCCTCTTTGAAGTAAAAAAGCGTGTTTTGGTTAAATAAATCGCTACAGTTTAATTTAAACTCACCTTTGTTTTTAAATACGCGGTAACCTAACTGCAGGTCTAACACATCGCGCGCGTTTTCATAAACCGATGGGAATACGGTACCGCCAGCCCTGAAAATACGCGGACCAACACGGTTGTATAATAAATTAATACTAAATTTATTGTTATCAAAAGTTTGCAGTAAGCCGCCATTGATGACATAAGGAGCCTGCCCTACCATTGGCCGTTTGCCATCCGGTTCAGATAAATCTAAGCGGGGATCTTTAACAGTAGACTTAACCAGGGCAACGTTGGTATACAGCGTGGTGTATTTTAAGTTGCTGGCAATAAAATCAAGATTTTTTCTAAACTCAAACTCCAAACCATAATTATTAGCTTGTTGAGAGTTGAAATAAGTAATGTTGGGTGTGGACAGTTTATCATCGAAATAAGACTCGATAGCATTTTTGAAGTTTTTATAAAATGCAGACACTGACATAATCTGACCGGCCGACGGATAAAACTCGTAACGTAAGTCGAAATTATGTATCTGTGTACGTTTCAAATCCGGATTACCTTGCACTGTGGCAATCAGTTCATAATCAAAATAGGTAGACAAGGCCAGTTCACGCAATTCCGGACGGGCTACCGTACGCGAGTACGAAAGCCTGAAGTTGGCTTTCGGTGTAACCGCATAAGTAGCGTTGGCCGACGGTAAAAAGTCAAAATTATTTAACGTTGCTTTTTTACCGCCTGCAGTGGTTAAGTCCAAGTCAAATTTCTCTATCCTTAAACCCCAAACCAAACGGAGCTTGTTGCTCAATTTATTGTCAAGCATGGCGTAACCGGCATTGGTGTAGCTGTGAGCCGTATAAGGGTCATCGGCCAAAGTAATATCCTGCAGGTTATAATAGTTTTGGTTAATTACACTGCGTAAAAAGATGCGGTCTAATGGTAATAACCTGATATCTAATGGTGCACTGGTATTCAATACAGGGCCAATAAAGCGTGGCGAAAAGCTCCGGTCGCGGTAGCTGGATGCCAAACCGGCTTTAAAAGTTCCTTTCTCTTTAAACATGGTTACCGGCACCGAGTAATCCACACCACCATTCACTACGTTTTCGTTCAAGTCCGAAAAATAGCGGGCATTCTGTTTACCCAAAGTGCCAATAGTTGCCTCATAAGCCGAGCCTGCCAGGGCGTAATTCGCTTTACGTTGGTCGGGCTGGTTGTTGGTAATGTTGCTGTAACTGCCTACCCAGGTAAGCTTGGCTCCTTTTTCGCCAAAGCTGTGGTCACCTTGCAGCGTAGTTTTGAAAAGCCCTTTCTCAATCAGGTCAAATGCAGTGTATCGGTTTAAGTATCCTGTACTACGGTCTAAACCTACGCGGTATAGATACTGGTCGTCAAAGTTTCGGTTGTAGATGTTTTTGAATGTAATTTTATTCTTCCCGAAGCTATAGGCAAAATTGGCTAAAGCACCAATGCTGGTTGAGAAACGGTATTTCTGGTCGGTGTACTCATAAACATGGTAATCAATATTAAGGTCGGGGATAGTTTGCAGCGTGTTACGATAAGTTAACGCTACAATGGCACCGAAACGGTTTCCGCTTTTACCGATGTCTTTAACACGGCCCACTGATATCTGGTAATTTTGATTGGCGAACGCATTAGAATTATAAATCCGGTAATTAGGATTTAAAGAGCGCAATGCCACGGTTTGCTGCTCTTGAGTCAAAGTACCGCTGTTGATGCGATTAGTTGACGGAAAACCAGACGGCAACGTTCTTGAACCATTATCAAAACCCAAATAATCTAAAGTATTACGATAGCCGCTCTGAAAGTTTTTAAACGTGGTGTTGGTATTGTATCCTAAACCGGCGCTTATGGTTGCAAAGTTTTCGTCCGGGATATCTTTGGTATTAATTTGCACCGCACCACCGGCAAAATCACCCGGAAGATTAGGCAAAGCTGTTTTATTGATAACCAGGTTATCAATAAGGTTTGATGGCACAATGTCAAACGAAAACGCTTTGCGGTTAGGCTCGGTACTTGGCAGGCTGCTACCATCTAATTGTGCCGTGTTATAGCGGTCACTCAAACCACGAACCACCACAAATTTATTATCCTGTACAGTTGCACCGCTCACACGGCGTAATACATCCGATGCACTACGGTCGGGAGAACGTCTGATAGCTTCGGCAGTAATACCGTCCGTAATGGCAGCATTATTTTTTTGCTTGGAGTAGAGCGAATTTACCGATTCTTGCTTAAAGGTAGCTTTTACAGTAACGGCTGCCAATTGCCGGGTCGCCGCCTCATTCAGTACAATGTTAAGTACGGTAACCTGTCCAGCTTTAATTTGTATTTCTGATACCTGCTTATTTTGATAACTTATGTATTTAATTAAAATACTATGTGTACCGGCCGGAACATCAGTAATTACATATTCTCCATTTACATTAGTGGCAGTTCCGCGGGTCGAGCCTTCTATAGTAACTGCGGCGCCAATCAATGCCTCACCGGTTTTTTGGTCGGTTACTTTGCCGGATAATTTGCCGCCGCTTTGCGCCCATACAGGCATACAAAAGGCAGCAAGAAATATAACAAGCAGGGAGCTTGCTAAAAGGATAGCTAATTTATTCACGTGCGTTTGTTTGTTGCCGCAAAGCTATTAGCACAGTATTAGCATAACGTTACACCGGGATTAAGGCTTTATACGATAATTATTAATTAATCATTAACAACTGTAATATTTTGACACATTTACAGCTTAAATGAAATTTTCTTATAACTTTTTAATATTTGTCAAAAAATTAGAATGAGTAGGTTTTATAAGAGGAAGAAGCCTTCACATTAAGCCAACAAAAAATTAATATCTTAATTTTAATTTTTTCAAGGTACTTACCATTAACCAAAGCGGTGCCTGTACAATCATCCGGAACGTAGGTACGTCGTTTAATTTACTATAAATGGCCAGCTGTCCTGCCAAGCCAACGACTAAAACACCTAAGCCTGTCAGTAGCAAACCACCAGCCGTTAAACGTTGCTCGAGTTGAATGATAATATACGAGAACGCAAAAAGAATAAACAGCAACAGGTAAGATACCGTGGGCGATAAACGGAGATAATAGTAGATTAACCCTGCAATTAAAAAAGAGGCCCAGTTAACATAACCATTGTATTGGCCCAAAAAGCCCAGATGTGGGAAGGGTAACGCCCAGGCAAAAAGCATTAAACCAAATACGGTAAGTATTATTGCAGCATACAGTAGACTTTTGTTAGGCAACAGGCTTACGGCTTTGCTGTAGTTATCAAACTGGCGCTCTACTGGTCGCAGCTCTTCTTTGGGTTTCATCGGTTGTATAAATTAAAAAAAGCGACAAGGCTGCCCTTGTCGCTTGCAAAAATACATTATATCTTAAAATTACTTAGCAAAAGCTACCGAACGTGTTTCGCGGATAACCGTTACCTTAATCTGGCCCGGATAGGTCATTTCGGTTTGTATACGGTTCGAAATATCAGCCGCCAATACTTCAGATTGTGCATCGCTGATTTTTTCGCTTTCTACCACTACGCGCAACTCACGACCAGCCTGAATAGCAAATGTTTTTTCAACGCCAGGGTATGATAAAGCTAACTCTTCCAGTTCTTTTAAACGTTTGATGTAGCTCTCCACCACCTCGCGGCGTGCACCCGGACGAGCGCCCGATATGGCATCGCAAGCCTGGATGATAGGCGAAATCATCGAGGTCATCTCAATCTCGTCGTGGTGGGCACCGATGGCGTTACATACTTCCGGATGTTCTTTATACTTTTCGGCCAGCTGCATACCTAAAATAGCGTGCGGCAGTTCAGGGTTATCATCAGGTACTTTACCAATATCGTGTAGTAAGCCGGCGCGTTTGGCCAATTTTACGTTTAAGCCTAACTCTGCCGCCATGGTAGCACAGAAGTTAGCCACCTCGCGCGAGTGCTGCAACAGGTTTTGCCCGTACGACGAACGGTAACGCATACGGCCAACCATCCTGATTAACTCCGGATGTAAACCGTGTATACCTAAATCGATAACGGTACGCTCACCAATTTCGACAATTTCTTCTTCAATCTGTTTACGGGTTTTAGCTACCACCTCCTCAATACGTGCCGGGTGTATACGGCCGTCGGTTACCAGGCGGTGCATAGCTAAACGGGCAATCTCCCGACGAACCGGGTCAAAGCCTGAAAGGATGATAGCTTCCGGGGTATCGTCAACAATAATCTCAATACCGGTTGCTGCTTCCAACGCTCGGATGTTACGACCTTCGCGACCAATAATCCGGCCTTTAATCTCATCATTTTCAATATTGAAGATAGATACCGTGTTTTCGATAGCGCTTTCGGTAGCGGTACGTTGTATGGTTTGGATAACTACTTTTTTGGCTTCTTTGGTAGCGGTTAACTTCGCCTCATCAACAATATCTTTAATTTGCATCATGGCCTTGGTGCGAGCCTCTTCGCGCAGGTTATCTACCAGTTGGTTTTTAGCTTCTTCGGCAGTAAGGCCGGCAATGCTTTCCAGCTGTTGTAAATGTTGCTGTTTTAAGTGCTCAACCTCTTCCTGCTTTTTGTGCAATACTTCGGTCTGTTTCTCTAAGTTTTTACGAACGCTGTCTAACTCGTGGTCTTTACGGTTTGCGTTCTCCAGCTTTTGGTTAAGCGATTGCTCTTTCTGCTTAATCGAGTTCTCGCGCTGGTTGATGGCGTTGTTTTTAGCGTTTACTTCCTGCTCGTGTTCAGCTTTCAGTTGTAAAAACCGCTCTTTAGCTTCTAATTGTTTGTTCTTTTTTAGGATTTCGGCATTGTTTTCGGCGTCCTTCAGTATCTTCTTCGCTTTGTTCTGAGCTGCTATATCCCGCTCCTTAAACAACTTATTGAGCAGGTAACGCCCCACAGCGAAGCCGATAATGGCTCCGACCAACAGGCCGATGATGATTTCTAAAATGTTCATAATTGTTTATAATAAAAAACCGCAACTAAATTAAAAGTATCATGTAATAAAGCCAATGCCAGCAACGTATAACAAATAAAATACTTGTTAACAGCTACCAAGCACAGCTAATGCTTGCCAGTGAAACTTGTAATTTAACTACGGTTAAATTTAATGTGCTCTATAATTGTATAAAGAACGACTATTGCTTGTTAAAAAACTCGGTGAGCATATGATCTAACTGATAAGCTTTTTCGGCCACGGTAGTATCTTCAACCGTTACCTTACGTTCTGCTTTTAATGATGCGGTGGCATAGTGCAACACACACATTGAAAGCAAATCCTGCTTATCTTTTACCGCATAATTCTCTTGATATTCCTTAATGCGGTCGTTAATCAGTTTTGCTGCCCGACGTATAATTTCTTCCTCTTCCGTATCGATCTTTAAGGGATAAACGCGGTCGGCAATATTTATTTTTACGGAGATTTCTCCCATTTGAGCTTGTTCACTTTACAGTGTTACTTTTTTAGCAACACAATACACTTATCTATTTCCCGCACAAATTCGTTAATTTTTTGCTTCATGTCAAGGCTTTTCTCATTTGTGTCGGAAAATGATTTGGCCAGTTTCAATACACGAAGCTTTTCTTCCAGATCGCTGTTTTTATTTTGGCTGGTGCTTAAGGCCACACCCAATGATTGATTTTCAAGCTTCAGCAAATCGTTTTCTTCCTGCAAAGCCTGGCAAAGCGCAATCAGGCGCTCTGTTTTTTCAACTACTATACTTAACTGATCAGTTACTGACGGCATTTTTATAAATTGGTGAACGAGTGACAGGCCTGATAAACAAGCGGATAAAACACCACGTTAAATGCAACACCCCGCAAAACAGCACAAAGGCCGCTTTGCCGACAAGCACTCACATTATTATGGCTATTCACCCAACCGTTCATTACTTTCTTATCTCGGCTCCTGCCTCTTTTCCAAAATTATAGATAAGTTTTTGCATAATAGCATCAATTGCCTTATCAGTTAATGTTTTTTCCTCATCCTGTAATATAAAGCTCAGTGCGTATGATTTTTTACCTACCGGCAGCTTATCGCCCTGGTAAATATCAAACACATTGACATCCGTCAGCAACTTACGCTCGGTTTTATGAGCAATCTGTTTTAACTGACCGAAAGTTACCTGCGTATCTACCAGCATCGATAAATCGCGGCGTACAGACGGGAACTTGGAAATTTCTTTATACACCACTTTATTTTTACGCACCAGATTAAGCAAGGTGTCAAAATTAAAGTCGGCATAAAATACTTCTTTTTCTACGCCCGCCTTTTTAAGCGCGGCCGGAAGTACCGAACCAAATTTAACCAGTGTTTTACCGCCCTTAAAATTGTATTGCAGGCCGTACTTCAGTTCTGATGTAGTTACCTCATCGGTAGTGTAATCAGTAATACCTAAGCGCGACAGTAAACCATCCACCAAAGCCTTTAAATGATAGAAAGATACCGGTGTGGCTTTCTGGTTCCATTGCTCTTGTGCTGAGGCACCGGTAATGAATACAGCCAGGCGCTGGGTTTCGGTGTATTTGCTATCCTCAAAGAAATAAGCTTTACCAAACTCGTAAAACTTTAAATCGGCCTGACGACGGTTTTGGTTATAAGCAATAGCCTCTAAACCCGAATACAGCAATGTTTGGCGCATAATATCCAAATCGCTGCTCAACGGGTTAAGCAGCTTCACCGCGTTGTCTAGGCTATCGGCATATGATGAACTGGTTAATGAATTAGACAGTATTTCATTAAAACCATTACTGCTCAGTAAATCGGCAATTGTATTTTGTACAGTATTCTTCTCAGGTCTTTCCGAATTATTTAAAGAAGCACGTATCTGCGTCGGGATTTCGATATTGTTATAACCGTAAATACGCAGCACCTCTTCAATCACATCAACCTCGCGGGTTACATCCACACGGTAAGGCGGCACCAATAATGACAAGCCTTCAGCACTCTCATTAACTATTTCAATGTCCAGCGCTTTGATGATAGCTTTAACATTATCCTGCCCAATGGCTTTACCAATTAAGCGGTCGATGTTACGGTAAGTAACCTCTACGCTGAATGGCTGCACCGGCGAAGGATAAATGTCAGATATCTCAGAAGAAACCACACCACCGGCAACCTCCTGAATTAAAAGCGCGGCACGCTTCAAGGCATAGACGGTGATGTTAGGGTCAACACCCCGCTCAAAACGGAAAGAAGCATCTGTTTTTAAACCATGGCGTTTAGAAGTTTTACGTACCGATACCGGATTAAAATAAGCGCTTTCCAAAAATATATTAGTCGTAGATTCTTTTACACCCGAACTTGCTCCACCAAACACCCCTGCAATACACATCGGGCCTTCGGCGTTGCCAATCATCAAATCATCGGCAGATAACTTACGTTCAACTTCGTCCAGAGTAACAAAGGTGGTATCTTGAGCATAGGTTTTTACCACCACCTGGTTACCGCTAATGGCATCCGCATCAAAGGCATGCAAGGGCTGACCTAACTCGTGCAAAACATAGTTGGTCACATCAACCACGTTATTAATACTGCGCACGCCAATTACAGCCAAACGCTCTTTTAACCACTGCGGTGAGTCTTGTACTTTAACTCCACTAACGGTTAAGCTGGCATAACGCGGACAAGCCGCCTCTGCTTCTACGGTAACCGGGATAGTACGGCTGGTGTTGTCTACCTTAAAGGCAGAAACGCCCGGTCTGTTGATTTCGGTTTTTAAAAAGGCGGCAATGTCGCGTGCAGTACCTAAATGCGAGGCGGCATCAGCGCGGTTAGGCGTTAAACCAATCTCGAACAGGTAATCATCATTCAGCTTAAAATAAGTTTTGGCAGGTGTACCTACCACGGCGTCAGCATCCAATACCATAATACCGGCATGCGATTCACCCAGGCCAATCTCATCTTCGGCACAAATCATACCTTCAGAAACCTCGCCCCTTATTTTCGATTTATTGATTTTAAAAGGCTCGCCCTGGTTTGGATGCACGGTTGTACCCACGGTGGCAACCACCACTTTTTGACCGGCGGCCACGTTGGGCGCACCGCAAACAATTTGTAAATCTTCGGCACTGCCAACATCAACTTTAGTTACGCGCAGACGGTCGGCATTAGGATGCTGTTGTGCATCTTTCACATAACCAATCACCAGGCCTTCCAGGCCGCCGGGTACGGCTTGTACTTTCTCCAGGCTCTCCACCTCGAGGCCAATGCCGGTTAATATTTGCGATATATCTTCGGGCGACTTATCAGTTTTTATAAACTCTTTAAGCCAGTTATACGAAATTTTCATTATTCAGAATAATCGGTCAAAGATAGAATTTTTTTGCTTGCACGATGACCGGATGGCGGGCAAATCACCGCATGATTGGAATGTGCGGCTTGCACCAACGCAAAACGGCTGTTGTTTGCCTGATGAACCAGACAAACAACAGCCGTTAAAAATTCATGGATGAGTAAGCTAAACCGGAGACTTACAACGCACCTGCTTTAATCTCGTCTATCACACCTGGGTCGAGCAAGGTACTGGTGTCGCCCAGGTTAGCGGTATCGCCTTCGGCAATTTTACGCAGTATGCGGCGCATAATTTTGCCCGAACGGGTTTTAGGCAAACCACTTACAAACTGTATTTTATCGGGCTTGGCAATAGGGCCAATAATACGGCTTACCGTCATCAGGATATCCTTGCGAGTCAGGTCGTCTTCCTCGTGGCGTCCCGGACTAATCACAAACGCATAAACCCCCTGCCCTTTAATATCGTGCGGGTAACCCACCACGGCCGATTCTACCACGCTGGAGTGCATATTGATGGCATTTTCAACCTCGGCAGTACCGATGCGGTGGCCCGATACGTTCAGTACGTCATCAACCCGACCGGTAATACGGTAATAACCGTCCTCGTCTCGCAAACAACCGTCGCCGGTAAAGTACAGGTTAGCATAGGTCGAAAAATAAGTCTGGCGACAACGCTCGTGGTCGCCATACGTGGTGCGCAGCATGCCCGGCCACGGGAATTTGATACACAAGTTACCGCTTACGCCATTGCCTTCAATCTCCTTACCATTTTCGTCAACCAAAATGGGCTGGATGCCCGGCAAAGGCAAGCTGGCATAACCAGGCTTAAGCGGTGTAACGTTGGCTACCGGCGATATCATGAAACCACCGGTTTCGGTTTGCCACCAGGTATCTACAATAGGGCATTTACCATGACCAATCTGCTCATCAAACCAATGCCAGGCTTCCTCGTTTAAGGGCTCCCCTACCGAACCCAATTTAGTCAACGAGCTCAGGTCATATTTTTTAACGATATCAGTACCAAAGCTCATTAGCGAACGGATGGCGGTAGGCGCCGTATAAAGGATGTTGACCTTAAACTTCTGCACAATCTCCCACAACCGGCCGGCATCAGGCCAGGTAGGCACGCCCTCAAACATCAACGCCGTTGCGCCTTGTGAAAGTGGTCCGTAAATAATATAGGAGTGACCGGTAATCCAGCCTATATCAGCCGTACAAAAATATACTTCGCCCTGCTGATACTGAAATGCAGTTTCGAAAGTATAACCCGTGTATACCATGTAACCGCCGCAGGTATGCACTACCCCTTTAGGCTTACCGGTAGAACCTGATGTGTAAAGGATGAACAACATATCCTCAGCATCCATTTCTTCGGCCGGGCAATCAGGGTTACCCTGGGTTTCTACTTTTTTAATTTCGTCTTCCCACCATACGTCACGGCCTTTAATCATACTTACGGCTGTACGGCTGCGAGTTAATACAATTACCCTTTTTACCGATGTGCATTGCACCAGCGCATCATCAATTACCGATTTAAGCGGCAAATCTTTAGCGCCACGGAAACCACCATCAGCCGTAATCACCACATTACATTGCGCATCCTGAATACGGTCGGCAATCGATTGCGCTGAGAAGCCACCAAAAATAACTGAGTGTACAGCACCAATACGCGCACAAGCCAACACCGCTATCGCCAGCTCAGGCACCATAGGCATATATATACATATACGGTCGCCTTTTTTAGCACCATTATTTTTTAAAACGTTGGCAAACTGGCAAACTTTATCGTGCAGCTGTTTATAGGTAAGCACGCGGTGTGCTTCGGTAGGGTCGTTAGGTTCCCAGATGATGGCCGGACGGTCACCGTTTTCGGCCAGGTGGCGGTCTAAACAATTTTCGGTAATATTAAGCTTGGCGCCTTTAAACCATTTAATGTCAGGGTCGGTAAAATTCCATTCCAGTGTAGTATTCCAGGGTTTGCGCCACTGAAAAGTGCCGGCTACGTCTTTCCAGAACTGCTCGGGTTGTGTTACACTTTGCTGGTATATTTGCTGATACTGCTCAAATGAAGTGATTTTCATAACAAGATAAAAATTGGTTTCGCAAGATAGGATTTTACTATAAAGGGTTTATAGCTCTATGATAGGATTTTTACACGTTATGCCGTATTTTTGACTACTGCTACTATGACGATTCGATATACAGGTGCACAATAAAAAATATTTGCAAACAGTATTGACTTATTGACTTAATTTCCTGATATTTGCAAACTCTTTTAGAAAAAGACACATTAAAAAGTTTTGTCATGTCAAGAATTTGTGATTTAACAGGAAAAAGCCCGATGAACGGCCATAACGTTTCTAACTCGAACGTTAAGACTAACCGTAAGTTTTATCCTAACTTAAAAATCAAGAAGTTTTATATACCTGAAGAAGATAAATGGATCACTTTAAAGGTATCTACTTCGGCAGTTAAAACCATCAGCAAAAATGGTATCACTGCTTGCATCAATAAATTTGTAAAAAAAGGATACATATAGTAGATTGTTATTGGTTGATTAAGTTATTGGTTGATTAAGTTGTTTTAAACACCTCAATAACTCAGTAACCTAATAACTCAATAACCCCTAACACCAATATAAGATGGCAAAGAAAGGCAATAGAGTTCAGGTAATTTTAGAGTGCACCGAGCATAAAGAGAGCGGTATGCCAGGCATGTCTCGTTACATTACCACCAAGAACAAGAAAAACACTACTGAGCGTTTAGAGTTGAAAAAATTCAACCCAGTATTACGTAAAGTAACCGTTCATAAAGAAATTAAGTAATTCAGTTAGTTGATTTGCTGATTGGGTTGAGCAGATAATTTGTTGCACACTCCATTCACTCATCCACTCACTCAAACATTAACAAGATATGGCAAAGAAAGTAGTTGCAACCCTGAAAACCGGCAAAGGTAAAGAATACTCAAAAGTAATTACCATGGTTAAGTCAACCAAAACTGGTGCTTATTCATTTAAAGAGCAAATGGTACATAACGACCATGTTAAAGACGCAATTAACGAGGCAAAAGCCTAATTAATTCATCTTTTAACTAAAGATATAAAAGCCGTCTTGTTTTGCAAGAGGGCTTTTTTTGTATACCAAAAGCATGCTTTGAAGCAGTGCTTTATCATTCGATATTCATAATTAAACGTTCGGCGTTAACAAAATCTTCTGACTTAAAGGGTTAGGGGCATTTTGCGTATATTTGCATTATTGCACGGCTTAAGCATTGCACACCACGCTATATGGGATTATTCGATTTTTTTAAGAAAAAAGAAAGTACACCGCAACAACAGGAGGCGCTTGATACCGGCCTGGAAAAAACCAAAGACAGCTTTTTTTCAAAAATCACCAAAGTTATTGCCGGTAAATCAACCGTTGATGACGATGTGCTGGATGATTTGGAAGAAGTGCTGGTAACCTCAGATGTGGGTGTAACCACTACGCTTAAAATTATTGAACGTATACAAGCCCGTGTAGCCCGCGACAAATATGTAAGCACCTCTGAGCTTAACAACTTATTGCGCGACGAAGTACAGCAACTACTGGCCGAAAACAACAGCAACGATTTTCAGAATTTTGAATACGGCAACCACAAGCCTTATGTAATTATGGTAGTGGGCGTTAATGGTGTGGGTAAAACTACGACCATTGGTAAACTGGCGCATCAGCTTAAACAGGCAGGCAACAAAGTGGTACTGGGCGCTGCAGATACCTTTAGGGCGGCAGCGGTTGACCAGATACAGCTTTGGGGCGAGCGTGTAGGCGTGCGCGTGGTAGCCCAGGCCATGGGTTCAGACCCGGCTTCGGTAGCGTATGATACTTTGCGTTCGGCTGTTTCTAACAACGAGGATGTAGCCATTATTGATACTGCCGGCCGCTTGCATAATAAGGTAGGTTTGATGAACGAGCTTACCAAGATTAAAAATGTGATGCAAAAGGTAATTCCGGGTGCACCACACGAAATTTTGCTGGTACTGGATGCTTCAACGGGTCAAAACGCTATTGAACAATGCAAACAGTTTACCGAAGCTACTGCCGTAAACGCTTTAGCATTAACTAAACTTGACGGTACCGCTAAAGGCGGCGTGGTAATCGGTATATCCGACCAGTTTAAAATCCCGGTAAAATACATCGGTGTAGGCGAAGGCATGAACGACCTGCAACTTTTTGACCGAAAAGCATTTGTAGACAGTCTGTTCAAAAAGTAATTATTTGCAATTGGTTGCTTTGACTTTAGAGATACTAACTAATTTTATTTAAACACATAGGCACCAAGCACCCTTGTTTGGTAGCCAGGATACAGTGAAGACGATAAGCGCATAAATGAATACAAAGACAATTAAACAGCCGGTAAAAGTTTTAAAGCCACGCGTTAATGTGGTTACCTTAGGCTGCTCTAAAAATATATACGATTCGGAAGTTTTGATGGGTCAGCTTAAAGGGCAGGCCTTTGATGTAGTGCATGAGGCCGAAAACGTTGGTCAGAATGACATTATCGTCATCAATACCTGCGGTTTTATTGATAATGCTAAGCAGGAATCGATAGACACTATTCTGCAGTACAGCGAGTTGAAAGAGCAGGGCAAAGTAGGTAAAGTTATCGTAACCGGATGTTTGTCTGAACGCTATAAGCCTGAGTTGGAAGCCGAGATTTCTAATGTTGATGGCTATTTTGGCACCAACGATTTACAGAACGTTTTACAAAGTATTGGCGCTAACTATAAGTACGAATTATTAGGCGAGCGTTTGCTTACTACCCCATCGCATTTTGCTTATTTTAAAATAGCCGAGGGTTGTAACCGTCCATGTTCGTTTTGTGCTATCCCGCTGATGCGTGGCAAACACGCCAGCACTCCGATGGAACAACTGGTAGCGCAGGCTAAAAACCTAGCCAAACAAGGTACCCGTGAACTGATACTGATTGCCCAGGATTTAACCTATTACGGCTTAGATTTATACGGCAAGCGCAACCTGGACGAATTATTACGCCGCTTAAGCGACGTAGAGGGCATTGAGTGGATACGCTTACAATATGCTTACCCGTCCGGCTTCCCGATGGAAATATTGGATGCGATGAACGAACGCAGCAATATTTGCAAGTACCTTGATATGCCTTTGCAGCACATCAGCGACAATATGCTGAAATCAATGCGTCGTGGCATTACCAAGCAAAAAACTATTGATTTAGTGAACAGCATCCGTGATAAGGTACCCGGCATTGCACTGCGTACTACGCTAATTACCGGTTATCCGGGCGAAACGGTGCAGGATTTTGAAGAAATGTACAACTGGGTTGAAGATACCCGATTTGACCGCCTGGGCTGTTTCACTTACTCGCACGAAGAAAAAACGCATGCACATACGCTGGTTGATGACGTGCCTGAAGAAACCAAGCAAGACCGTGTAGATGCCATTATGGAACTGCAACAAGGCATCTCGTATGAAAAAAATCAGGAGAAAGTTGGCCATACCTACAAAGTACTGATTGATAAAATTGATAATGGTTACCTCACCGGCCGTACCGAGTTTGACTCGCCCGAGGTAGACAACGAAGTTTTAATTGATGCCACCCAACAATATGCTACTGTAGGCAGTTTTGTTAACGTAAAGATTGATAGTGCTGAGGACTTCGACCTTTATGGACAAATTGTAAAATAACATATGCAAACCGGGGCATTTTAAATAATGCTTCTACTTTTGAAGCCATGGACGCTACCTGTATTGATTATCAACAAACCGGCTACTTTTCTAAAACGTTAACCGACTATTTAGACGACGCACCCGAGCTGAAATCTTTTTACAGCTATCGCCCTACCCTAAAAGGCTTTGCTGAGCTTTTAGAAAACAAAAAGGTTACCGCTAACCGCAACTTACTAGCGCAGGTACTTACCGAGCAATACAGCAAACCGGGCAACCCCGAAATGCCGCAGCTCAGCACAGTGCAGGCAAACATTGGTTTACTGAAAGACGACAATACCTTTACTATAACCACAGGGCACCAGCTTAACATATTTACTGGTCCATTATACTTTTTATACAAGATTGTAACTTCCATTAAGCTTTGCCGTGAACTGGAAGCGGCCTTTCCGGATAAAAAGTTTGTACCGATGTATTGGATGGCCTCAGAAGATCATGATTTTGCCGAGATTAATTATACCAACATCGGTCAAAAAAAAATACAGTGGAACGAGCCGGTAAGCGGCGCCACTGGACGTTTAGCCATCAAAACCTTTCGCGAGTGCCTTAACCAGTACAAAGGTATTTTGGGTTTGGACAACCATGCACCCGAACTGGCCCAAATTGTAGAGACCGCTTATGGCTCGCATCAAACGCTGGCTGATGCTACCCGCTACCTGGTAAATGCCTTATTCGGTCAATATGGTTTGGTAGTAATTGATGCTGATGACAGCCGATTGAAGCAAGAGTTTGTAGGCATTATTAAACGGGACATTACAGAGCAAAACAGCTTTAAGCATATTACGGCCAGCAGCGAGTTACTGCAAAACCTGGGGGTACATACCCAAGTTAACCCGCGCGAGATTAACTTTTTTTACTTGACCGATAACCTGCGCGAGCGCATTGTACAGGAGGGTGAAAACTTTGAGGTACTCAATTCCGATATTCGCTTTACCCGGCAAGAACTCGAAAAGGAAATTGATGAGCACCCTGAACGCTTCAGCCCCAACGTAGTGATGCGCCCCATGTACCAGGAATATATTTTGCCTAACCTGGCTTATATTGGCGGCGGTGCCGAGATAGTTTACTGGCTGCAACTCAAAGCAAACTTCGATTTTTACGATATTGATTTTCCGATTCTGATTCTACGTAATTCAGGATTGGTCATCCGCAAAGAAGCATCTGCCAAAGTGCAAAAAATG
>CAXYKR010000353.1:0-9752 GCA_964277815.1 uncultured Mucilaginibacter sp.
TGCCCTATCCGGCAATCTGCAAGAGCGCGATAACTTTTTTGCCAGCCTGGCCGACCGTAAAAACCGGCAAAAAGAAGCCTGGGTACTTTCGGCGCTTTATTATTTACACCATCCGCTACGGCAAAGCACCTCGGTAAAATATATACCTCAAAGCCTGGCCCTGGCAGAAGAAATACAGAAAACTGGTGATATATTTTTTCCGCAGTCGTGGTTGTCGGCCACTTTGGGTAGTTACCAGATTCCCGAAGCAGCGCAAGATGTGCGAACTTTTTTGCAAGCCCATCCTAATTACAACCCTAAGCTAAAAGGCAAGATTTTGCAAGCGGCGGATAACGTGTTCAGGGCTGAAAAACTGGTGAAGTAATTAATCATAATATGAGTTTTAGATAAACAGCCCCGGCAATCTTTAATGATTTGCCGGGGCTGTTTATTTGAATGCTATTCCTCTTCCAGCATCCGCTTAACTTCGGTGAGCTTATCGGCATCACCGGGCTTCAGTACCGGGTATTGAAGTTTTAAATCTTTCAATGTTTCGACAATAATAGTGGAGATGGCAATACGCGCAAACCATTTGCGGTCGGCCGGAATCACGTACCATGGCGATTCGGGAGTCGAAGTGGCATTGATAGCCTCTTCGTAAGCCTGCTGGTAATCATCCCAGCGTTGGCGTTCTTCTATATCCGCAGCCGAAAACTTCCAGTTTTTGGATGAGTCCTCAATCCTTTTCAAAAAACGTTCTTTCTGTTCTTTTTTTGAGAGGTGTAAAAAGAATTTGATGATGACGGTACCATTGTCCGACAAATGTTTTTCGAAATGCCGGATGCTTTTAAAGCGCTGCTGCCAGAATTTGTCGTCAATGTCCTTTTCGCTGGTGATGCCCGGTAGGTTTTCTTTCATAATAAAGCTGGGATGCACGCGGGTCACCAGTACATTTTCGTAGTGCGACCGGTTGTGGATGCCGATGCGGCCTCGTTCGGGTAGCGCCTTATAATGTCTCCATAAAAAGTCATGGTCATAATCTTCGGCACTGGGCTGCTTAAAGCTATACACTTGGCATCCTTGCGGATTAATGCCCGACATAGTGTGCTTAATAGCGCTATCTTTACCTGCCGCATCCATGGCCTGGAAGATGATGAGCAGGCTTTGTTGATTGGCTGCGTAAAGCTTGTTTTGTAGTTCGGCGGTTTCGGCTATCAGGTCTTCTAAAATGCCGACGGCATCTTCTTTTTGGTATCCTTCGGCATCATTGGTGTCAAAATCTTTTAATGATATCTTCTTGTCACCGGTAATTTTAAATTTCTTGACTATTTGTTGCATAGATAAAATAGATTTGCAGGATGTTGACTTAAAATTTAGCTGCCTTTTTTACGTTAATGCTATTTTGCAGCTAAAAGTTAACTATATAACTTACAACAACAGCCAATGTTTAAACGTATCCGCAATCCTATTCTGCGTTACCTTGTCATATTCATTTACTTCGTTATCATTTTCTTCTGTTCTATAGAGCTTAACCTGTTTGGCATATTTGGCTACTCGCCCGATATGAAAGACATCAAAAGCCCGACGCAATCGGTATCCTCCGAAGTGTTTACAGCCGACGGCAAGCTCCTGGCCAGATTTTATAAAGAGAACCGCTCCCCTATCAAGTACAAAGACCTATCCCCCAACCTCATCAATGCGCTGGTAGCAACCGAGGATGTGCGTTTTTTTAAACATCATGGGGTAGATTATTATGGCTTTTTTAGTAGTTTAATCTCTACCGCAAAGGGCGATAAACGTGGCGGCAGTACTATCACGCAGCAGCTCGCCAAAAACCTTTTCCAAACCCGTAAGCGTAAGGCACAGGGTTTTATCAGGCATATCCCGGTAATACGTACTATAGCTTATAAGTTTAAGGAGTGGTTAACTGCCTTTAAAATTGAGCACGTATACAACAAGCAGCAAATACTGACGATGTATTTTAATACCGTGCCTTTTGGCAACAACTCATTCGGTATTAAAACGGCTACCCTAAAATACTTCAACAAAAATCCGGATGCGGTTACACCTGCCGAAGCTGCAACCCTGATTGGTATGCTGAAGGCGACATCGACTTACAATCCTATCCGTAACCCAGAAAAGTCGGTTGAGCGCCGCAATGTGGTGTTAAGCCAGATGGAGAAATACGGCTATCTGAAAAAGCCCGATTACGAATATAACGTAAAACAACCGCTAACGCTGGATTTAAGCCATGTGGAAGAAGAAGGTCAGGGAGACTCGTACCTGCGCCGCGCCGTTGAAAAATGGCTGGATAAATGGTTAAAAGCCAACGATTATGATTTGTACGAGGATGGTTTGAAAATATACACCACCATTGATTCGAAACTGCAGCAGTACGCCGAAGAAGCCGTAACCGAAAAAATGAAGATGCTGCAAAAACGCTTCAACAACCTTTGGCGCGGTAAAAACCCATGGCGCGATTCGAAAGGAAAAGAGATTGTTGATTTTGTACTGAAGGCCGAGCAGCGCCTGCCTATTTACGACATGCTCGACAAAAAGTACAAAGGCGACACCATGCAAATACAGGAATATTTTAATAAGCCTAAACGCATGAAGGTGTTTACCTGGAATGGCGAACAGGACACCACCTTTTCGAGTATCGACTCGATTAAGTACTATGCCAAAATACTGAATACCGGTATGATGACCATTGAACCGGTAACCGGAAAAATCAAAGTTTGGGTAGGCGGCATCAACCATAAGTATTTTAATTACGACCACGTTAACCAGGCCAAGCGCCAGGCCGGGTCGACCTTTAAACCATTTGCTTACCTGACCGCGCTTGATAACGGCTATTCGCCTTGCGACAAATTTACCGACAAGCCGGTGTCTATTACCTATGATGAGGATGGCAAAAAAGAAGTTTGGTCACCGAACAATGCCGATTTTAATTTCTCTTACCGCGAGATGTCATTGCGCTGGGCCATGGGTAAATCAGTTAACTCGATTACGGCTCAAATTACCGAGGCCGTAGGCTGGGATAAAATAGTAGAATACGCGCATAAATGCGGTATTGAAAGTCCGTTAAAGGCCGTACCGTCGGTATCCTTAGGTTCAAACGACGTGTCGGTGTATGAAATGGTGCGGGCTTACAGTACATTTCTGAATAAAGGGCAGCGCATCGACCCTTTATTGGTAACCCGCATTACCGACCATAGTGGCAGTGTGCTGGCTGATTTCGAATTAAAGTCGACCCCGGTAATTAGCGAAGAAACGGCATGGCTGATGCTGTATATGTTTAGAGGCGGCATGGAAGAACCGGGCGGCACCTCGCAAGCTTTATGGGAATACCCCGGTTTATGGAAAAAAGCCAGTAACCAGATTGGTGGCAAAACCGGCACCTCGTCCGACTATGTAGACGGCTGGTATATGGGTATTACCAAAGACCTGATTACAGGCATTTGGGTGGGCGCTGACGACCGCAGTGTACACTTTACCACCTCGGCCACCGGCGAAGGCTCGCATACGGCCTTACCTATTTTCGGTGCGTTTATGGAAAAAGTTTACGCCGACCCTAAATCAGGCTATACTTATGGGCCTTTCCCTAAGCCATGGGTTAAAATTACCAAGCCATACATGTGCGAGTCGCCACGTATCCGGGTTGATACCGGTGCCGTAGCCGACAGCCTTACCGCTCCTGCTGCCGATAGCAGCGGCGCCGTAGTAGCCCCGCCGGATACCACGGGCAACAATAATTAAATGCGCGGGCCATTACATTGTACCGGTAAATTGATACATTTAACGTAAACAGCTATAATCACTTATATGACTAAATTTTACTTTATAAAAAGTAAAACCCAACTACTTTTTATTCTGCTGGTCATTCTCATCAGTGCTTGTTTCATTAATAATACGGCACAGGCTCAATATTTTGGCCAAAATAAGGTGCGGTATAAAAATCTCAAGTTTAAGGTTTATAAAACACCCCACTTCGAGATTTACTACTACATGCGAAACGATAGCCTGCTTAAGCGCTTTGCGCAGGAAAGTGAGCTATGGTATACCCTGCATCAACAGGTTTTTCGCGATACATTCAAGCGTCCGAATCCAATCATTTTATATGCTGACCATCCGGATTTTCAGCAAACTACTGCTATTGATGGCGAGATTGGTGTGGGTACAGGTGGTGTTACCGAAGGCTTAAAAAACCGGGTAGTGATGCCTGTAATGGAAACTAACCAAACTACCCGACACGTATTAGGACACGAGTTGGTACACGCCTTTCAGTACCATATGTTGTTAGGTAGTGATAGCTCAGGTTTAGGCAATATCAACAATTTACCGTTGTGGATGATTGAGGGTATGGCCGAATACCTGTCGTTAGGTAAACGCGATGCCTACACCGCCATGTGGATGCGCGATGCTTATCTGAACAAAGACATCCCTACCATACGCGACCTAACCGAGAGCGGCAAGTATTTCCCTTACCGTTATGGCGAGGCTTTTTGGTCTTACTTAGGCTCTACTTATGGTGATACGATTATCGTCCCATTCTTTAAAAACACGGCGCGTTACGGATTGGAATACGGCATACGCCGCACTTTTGGTTATGATGACAAAACACTTTCCAATCTCTGGAAAAATTCCATCATCAACACCTACAAGCCTTACCTGAAAGACACCTCGCAGATTCCGCCCGGCCATCGCATCGTTGACAATAAAAACTCGGGCGAGATGAATGTGGCGCCGGCCGTAAGTCCGGATGGCAAGTACATTTCTTTCCTGTCCGAAAAAGATTTGTTTTCGATTGATCTATTCCTCGCTGATGCCAAAACCGGTAAAATCATCAGGCGGCTCACCAGCAAAACGTCTAACACCCACATCGACGAGTTTAACTTTATCGAGTCGGCCGGTGCTTGGTCGCCAGACAGCAAAAAGTTTGCGTTCAGTATTTTTAGTGGGGGGCGCAACCGCATGCTGGTGGTATCCATCCCGAGCGGCAGGGTCATCAGCAACATTGCCATGGGTAATGCCGAACAATTCGGCAATTTGACATGGTCGCCCGATGGTAATCAGATTGCCTTTCAGGGCCTGTCTAACGGTAACAGCGACTTATACTTGTACAACTTTACCACCAAACAGGTTACCCAGCTTACTAACGATAAGTACTCCGATTACCAGCCCAGCTTTTCGCGCGATGGCAAGCGTATTGTTTTTACGAGCGACCGCACCACTTATGATGCCACTACGGCTCAAACCATCACCTTCAATTTAGCGGAGCTTGATTTGGCCACCGGCAAGGTAACCGACATCAAGGTTTTTGATGGCGCCAACAACATGAATCCGCAGTATTCGGCTGATGGTACGCAGATTTACTTTTTATCTAACCGCGACGGTTTCCGTAACTTGTACCGCTACAACAAAAACACCGGTACAGTTGAGCAAATGACTGAGTTATTTACCGGTATATCGGGCATCACTGAGTTTTCGCCGGCACTGAGCGTTTCGGCACATGATGATATTATTTACTCTTATTACCGGTCGCAAAAGTATGCTTTATACAATGCCAAGGCTTCTGAGTTTAAACCGCAGGTGGTCAGTGGCACGGCAACCAATTTTGACGCCGCTTTGCTGCCGCCACCCAAGGCTGTAGGTGTAGATTTAATTAATTCTAACCTCAACAACTTCCTGTCTTACCAGCGTATCCCGGCAGATTCTATTCAGAATATCCCCTACCGTCCGCAATTTAAACTGGACTACCTGGCCAGCAGTGGCGTAGGTGTAGGCGTAGGCATCGGAGCAGGCAGTTACGGTGCCGGCTTATCAAGCGGTATACAAGGCGTTTTCAGCGATATTTTAGGCCGCAACCAGATTTATGCCGGTGCATCGGTTAATGGCGAAATTTATGATTTTGCGGGGCAGGTATTTTACATTCAGCAGAAAGGCCGTTGGAACTTTGGCGGTGGCTTATCGCACATCCCCTATCAGCTGGCTACTTACAATGTTGTGCCTACCACTTACGATTACTCGGTGAACGGCAAAACGATGACGGAAAACGCTATAGAAGAACGCTATGACATCATCCGTATCTTCCAGGACCAGTTGTCGGTATTTACTTCATATCCATTCTCTAAAGTTACACGGGCCGAATTCGGCGCCGGCGCATCACGTAACTCCTACATGGTTACCCGGTACAGCAGTATCTACGACTCCAACTATCAATTCCTGGATTTTAAAAGGAGGCGTATCTCTAACGATGAATATAACAACGACCCTTATAATAATGTGGGTATACTGCGCCCTATCAATTTAATGCAAGTAAGTGCTGCGCTGATTGGCGATAATTCATTTTTCGGTATTGCCTCACCATTGAGCGGTTTCCGGTATCGTTTACAGGCCGAATACGATTTTGGTTCTTACCGATTCTTCTCGCCCACTATCGATTTACGGAAATACGCACGTCTCAAACCGGTTACTTTTGCCGCCAGGTTTAATGCATTCGGCCGTTTTGGTGAAGATACCGGCTTGTATCCTTACTACATCGGTTATCCGTTCTTGATTCGCGGTTACGAGAGCCAGACATTTTATGGCAACAATACCAATGCATCTTCAAACGGCTTTACCATCAGCCAGCTTTCGGGTTCGCGGGTAGCTGTAGCCAATTTTGAGATTCGCTTACCGTTTACCGGTCCTGAGAAACTATCGGCTATCAAATCCAAGTTTTTATTTTCAGAATTGAACCTATTTTTTGATGCCGGTTTGGCCTGGAATCGGGGCAATCAAATCAAGTTTCAGAAAAGTCCAGATTTGTTAGGCTATCAACAACAAGTAGATAATACGGGCAAACCGGTATTGGACGACCAAGGCAAACCCGTACTGGTAGCTACTTACAACAACAACCAGCGCGTACCGGCATTAAGTGCAGGTGTATCATTGCGGGTAAACTTGTTTGGTGCTTTAATTTTAGAACCTTATTACGCCATACCATTTAACCGCACTGATGTTAAAAAACCGGTGTTCGGTTTAAACTTTACCCCAGGTTGGTAATCAAAATATTTAAGCAAAAAGCGGCACCAGAGCCGCTTTTTTGCTTAAATAAAACATGGTCAAATTTTAAAGGTTATATCTGTTAGTTATGAACAAAGTTACGCTGCTATATCTATTTTTTTTGATGAGTATAACTTGTGCTTCAGCGCAAGTTAATCCGCCGCGGGGCTCATCTTATCAAGACTCGGTAAGGTCGCAGATTGATAAGGGTAAAATCACGATGGTGAATGGCACGGCAATGAATACCGCCAAAGACTTTTTCGAAAACCTCACGGCCTCAACCGATCATGCAAAACTGTTAGATATCATCCGCGCGGCTAGTATGGTTGGGACTTTAAAAAGCCGTGGTCCGCTTACCATGTTTGCCCCTGCAGATACAGCTATCGTTCAGAAATTAGGCATGCGGCTGGACACCTTGCTCAAACCCGCCCACAAATACGAACTGATTAATATTTTGAGTTATCATGTAGTGCCCGGCCACTACAATGCTAAGGAAATAGCTAAGCTAATTAAGGATGGCAAAGGCGAGGCTCAATTCCTTACCCTTTCAGGCAGTAAACTAACAGTTAGAATAGACAGTAACCGAAACATCGTTTTGTACGACGAAACCGGCGGACAGAGCGTAGTAAGCCGGTTTGATATTGAGCAAAGCAACGGGCTGATGCACTTGATAACCCAGCCCTTGATACCTAAAACCAAAGCGTTATAAGTCTGAATCTTAAAAACCGCGTATACTTAAAATTCGTATATATTTTATATGAAAAGCTTAGTGATGATGATGTGTGCCGTAGCCTTTTCGGCACTGTTTGGGTGCGAAAACAGCAACGGGCAAAATAAACAGGTAAAAGGCGAAAAAAGCAAACCTGCTGCCGAGTGGAAAAAAGAACTAAACGCCAATCAATACCATATTATGGTTGAAAAAGGCACCGAGCCGCCGTTCCATAATGCGTACTGGAACAACCACGAAAAAGGCGTTTACGTAAGCGCAGCTACCGGCGAAGTGTTATTTTCGTCGGATGATAAATTTGACAGCGGTACAGGCTGGCCAAGCTTTACCAAACCGGTAAGCAACAGCAAAATTGCTGTGATACAAGATAACAGTTATGGTATGAGCCGTACCGAAGTAGTAGAAAGAAGCACCGGCTTACACCTGGGCCATGTGTTTGACGACGGCCCGGAAGACCGTGGCGGCAAACGCTTCTGCATGAACTCCGGCGCGCTTAAGTTTATTAAAAAGTAAGCGAACGCTTTGCAGTAGACAGTGACGGCCTGAAATACGGACGTACACGCATGCGGTGTTCTGCTGTTAATCCGATGGTCAGGTCTATCCAATCTGCATTTACAGACCTGATCATTTTTTCTTTTTGCGCACGGGTAAAGCTACTCATAAATTTAAAGCGCTCCATAGCCTGCTCTTCGTTATTTATCTCTTCAAAATATACCAACCGGCTTAGCTGTTGTGCCTTATCATAAAACAAGGTAGGCATCTCGCTGTAAAACTGCATGGTTTTAATCAGATCGGTACACAAGCCTACATGCAGATTTGTACGGTTTCTGTCGGTAATGATATAAATATAGTGCTTCATCTGATAATAAATTTTGCTGGTTAAAAATTTGTTACTAATTTTATGAGCATAAATTTACTAACAAATTTAGTAAATCCAAATTTTATGTCAATAATTTCATCAAATATTAAATTCCTCCGCAAAAAGAAAGGCTTAACCCAGCAGCAATTTGCCGACGAGATAGGTATAAAACGCTCTTTAGTAGGCGCTTACGAAGAGGACCGGGCAGATCCAAAATACGATTTGCTAAAAAAAATAGCATTATATTTTGAGATTAGCGTTGATGATTTCATCAATGAAACCATTAATGAGAAATGGGCGCCTAAGCCCAAAGGCAATCCGGCTAACCTGCGTATACTGAGTATTTCGGTAGATAAGGAGGATAATGAAAATATTGAAATGGTGCCGATGAAAGCAAGCGCCGGCTATCTAAACGGCTATGCCGACCCGGAATACGTGGCGCAGCTGCCTAAGTTTTATTTACCGATGTTTAAACAAGGTACCTTCCGTGCATTCGAGATTAAAGGCGACTCCATGCTTCCTTTAGTATCAGGTACAGTTATTATAGGTGAGTATGTGGAAAACTGGAATGATGTTAAGCCGGGCGAAACTTATGTGGTGTTATCTAAAACTGAGGGCGTAGTATATAAACGTATAGGTAATAAGTACCGTGACAATAAAAAACTGAAGTTGATGTCGGACAACCCGGCCTACGAACCGTACGACATTAGCGCTGATGACATCCTGGAAATATGGAAAGCCAAGGCTTACTTGTCAACCCAGTTGCCAACACCTATGCCCGAGCCAAGCATGGAAAATTTGACCAGTATGATGGCCGAAATGCAAAAATCTATTTCCAAATTACAAAGCAACAATTAAGTTACAAGGTTGCGACTAAACCTGTAGCTAATATCTTTATCAAAAACTAAAACAAACTTTAAATGATGAAAAAGATTTTAATGATGTGCTGCTTCGTGTTAGGAATCAGCGCAGCAAGTTTTGCCCAGGGAAGAATGCAAAGAACTCCTGAAGAGCAAGCCAAAAACTTGCAAACTGAGTACAAATTAACTGATGACCAGACGGCTAAAGTTTTGGCTGTTTACACCACACAGGCAAAAACCCGCGATAGCATCAGAACAGCTGCCAATGGTGACCGTCAGG
>CAXYKR010000354.1:0-2987 GCA_964277815.1 uncultured Mucilaginibacter sp.
TAAACAGCCACTATGGAACTGTTTAAATCCGAAATTGCTGTTTAAAGACCGAGCATTCGATATGTGAGGTTATTGAATTGATTACAATTAGTCACGTCGCTCAACCGACTCATTCACTACCAACTAAAACAACTCATGAGCCAAGGTTCCAACTTTGTTGATTATGTAAAAATATGTTGCCGGTCGGGCAAAGGCGGAGCAGGCTCTGCACACCTTCATCGCGACAAGCATACCGCCAAAGGCGGCCCTGACGGTGGCGATGGTGGCCGTGGTGGTCACGTTTTTGTAAAAGGCAATGCCCAGTTATGGACTTTACTTCACCTGAAATATCGCAAGCACATCATCGCTGGTGATGGCGAAAGTGGCGGTAGCGCATTACGGTCGGGTAAAACCGGTCGTGATGAAATTCTGGAAGTGCCTCTGGGTACCATTGCAAAGGATGCGGAGACTGGTGAAGTCATATTTGAGATTACCAAAGACGGCGAAACCAAGATATTAACGCCGGGCGGCCGGGGTGGTTTAGGCAACTGGCACTTTAAATCATCTACCCAGCAAACACCGCGTTTTGCACAACCCGGAGAAGCTGGCCAGGAACACTGGAACGTGCTCGAGCTAAAACTTTTGGCCGATGTAGGTCTGGTGGGTTTCCCGAACGCCGGTAAATCTACTCTTCTGTCGGTTGTATCAGCTGCTAAACCTGAGATTGCTGACTATGCTTTTACTACGATTGTGCCTAATTTGGGCATTGTGGCTTATCGCAACAACAAATCGTTTGTGATGGCCGACATTCCGGGAATTATAGAGGGCGCATCAAAAGGCAAAGGATTAGGCTTCAGATTTTTACGCCATATTGAGCGTAACTCGGTATTGTTGTTTATGATTCCGGCCGATACCAACCGCAGCATTAAACAAGAGTATGAAATACTGTTAAACGAACTGCAGGAATACAACCCCGAACTGGTACACAAACCAAGAGTGCTGGCCATAACCAAATCGGACCTGCTGGATGATGAACTACAGCAGGAAATGAAAGCAGAGTTACCTGCAGGCTTGCCAACGGCATTTATATCGTCGGTAGCCCAACAAGGACTGGATGCCTTGAAAGATTTGCTATGGACGGAAATTAATAAATAAGTTATCCATCAATTTTTTTTATAAACAGCAAGGGCTGCGTTTGATGACAAAACGCAGCCCTTGCTGTTTATAGTGATTACAATTTGTGTTATGGGAAAATAACGCTGTTGTATTTGTTAATATCTGCCTGCGGAACGTTAGAGTCGTATTTAGCATTGGTAGCCTTAATAAACTCATTGGCGATAATGGCATAACCTTTTGGCGTTAAGTGCACACCATCTAACGAAAACAAACCTCCGCTGATGTAAATAGCGCTTAAGTTAACGCCGTTGATTAATAATCCTTTTTGCTTCACGTTGTTCAGGAAAGTGTAAGCATCGAACAAAGCCAAGCCTTTGGCATTAGCCAATGAGGTGATGGATTGGTTATAGGCATTTACGTAATCGCGCACCAGCGTTACTTCGTTAGCATCCAGCACATATTGATTTTCGATAGGATTTAGCGGCGACACACCATAACCGTTTACCCCCATTTTACTGGTCGGGAAGGTTAAGGTAATTAAGTCGGCGGTAGTAGCTGCGCGGGTTTCGTAGGTAGTGGTACCGGCATCAGATGTTTTGCGGGCACTTACATAAAGCGTAGTCACTGTTGGAGCTACCTTTTGCACACCTGCTAACAGAACAGGTATAGTGATAGTATTAAAGAACGGAATGGCGCTCACATCAGGCACGGTAGCTACCGCCCCTTTTTTGCCACTCGCTGTTAATTTTTCCATCACGGCAGAATAGGCCGCCGCGAACTGGCTTTTATCTGTCAAAGTTTCGTTTACACCACCTGCTGTAGCGTTGCTCAATGCATCATTATTACCTAACCAGCAGGTAAAAAAGGTATAAGGCTTAGCCGTAATATAATCCAGGTAAGTAGTATTTGCCAAAGGATATGACGCGGTTTGCAAACGCTCAAAATACGGATTAAGGTTACCGTAACCCGCAATAGCGGTATGAATTACTTTAATACCCGGAATACCGTAATTGCTGTTATCGCCGGTATACTTGGTAAACAATACCGGGTTAGCGCTTCTTACCGCCGTAGCAGGTACATCAACTATTGAGGGTGTACCATCGGCGTTAAACTTATCAATTTTCCGGTAACCGGTTCCGCTGGCTTGCGCTTCGCTAAACAAAGGCTGACTGAAATTACCGCCACCTACTGCTTTTAACTGGTCAGCAATGATGTTAGGGAAAGAGTTAAGCTGACCGGTGCGGTATAAGCCGCCGTCGGCATAACCTGCAGTTTGCGAATCACCCACCGCAATGTAAGCCGAAAAGTCGACCCCACCATTGCTGGCCGGAGCAACATCAACCTTCGGTTTACACGCTGCTAAAAGCAACAAGCCCGACAGTAAAATATTTTTACAGTTATTTAATTTCATTTTGTAGTTATAAAAACGGGTACAATTTACTAAAAAAGTTTCTTATTAATTGATTACCAGTGATAAACTAAGGCTACACCGGGGATATAAACATTGCTTTTAAACGTTCCGGATAGCTGCGACTCAATGTTGGTTTGGGTACGGCTGGCCAGATGCTCATACTCGAAAGAAAGGTCGATATCGAAATGCTTATTCACCAGGTAACTCAGACCGGCGGTATAAAATCCGCGATTGGCATCAGGTACCTCAGGGGTTACATAGCCATCTCTAACCGGGGTTGTGGCATAACCACCACCGGCACGCAGCATCAGCTGGTTAGACGCCTGGTATTGTACACCCGCACGCAAACTCACCGCATTCTTATAATTACGTGGAGAGTAAGTATCCTGTAGAACATTAGTGTTGCTGGCATAATCGAAAGCCAAAGCTTTGTAAGTATCAAAATGTACGTAGTTGCCATCAACCGCCACCAGCCATTTTT
>CAXYKR010000355.1:0-3705 GCA_964277815.1 uncultured Mucilaginibacter sp.
CAGCCAAAGCAATCAGCCTGCTATTGACCTGATGTATTCTAATAATGCAACCGGCCTGAGCAAAACCAGTACAGTAGCTAATCTTTCTTTCGCTCATCAATTAGCGAAAATTGAGTTTACTGTAAAAAATGGTTACGGTGTATCTGACCTGACCGGCTTAACTGCCGCCTTAAACAGCGTAAACACTAAAGCTGATTTTGATTTAGCTACCGGTACTTTAGCTAACCCATCACAATCTGCTGATTTGGCTGCCAAAGTTACTGCACAAACAGGCTCAACCTTAGTAGAGGCTATCGTGCTACCTGTTGCTGATGCCAGCGGTAAAGTAGTTACTTTCACCTTGCCTTCAGGTAAATTTACACTGACCTTACCCGCCAACACTAAATTTGATGCCGGTAAACGTTATACTTTTGATATTGAGTTAAGAAACGGTACCGCACCAGTTCCGGTAGCAGTTGCACTAAAAGCAACCATTACCGATTGGACTACCGTACCTTCAGGTAGCTACACTGTAGCTCAGGATGCAAGCACAACAACTCCTCCAACCGGTGTTGAGACTGTGTTATATACTGAAACCTTTGGTACCGGAGCTATCAGTAGCACTGCCAGACCTAAAATTGCTGCTTACACCGGCTGGTCTAACCCATCTTTCACTTTTACCGAAAGCTTCAACAATGCCGACTTGCGTACTATCAGCACACTGCCAGACAATATCCACGTTTGGTTGCCGGCTACCAAAGACGTTGATTTGAAAATCGATAACATACCGGTAAGTGGTTATTCGTCTTTAAAGCTTAAGTATGATTTAGCTACCAACGCACTTACAGGTGCTGATGCTAACGTAATTGGTGTTAAAGTAAACGGCGTAAGCATCAATGTGCCAAGCCGTACTTTTGGCAAAACAAATGAGTTTTCGACTATCGAATTGAGCGGAATCACTCCTAAAGCTATCAACTCGATTGAGTTTATCGGCTCAACCGCTACCAACACTGTTGGTTACCGTTTAGACAACGTAACTATTGTAGGTGTAAAATAAATCAGACATTTCTTCTAATAGGAAAACGCCTGCTCCGGTAAAATGGGGCAGGCGTTTTTGTTGGTTTGGATACAACGAACAAGGTGAACCTGTGTCTGAATTTAATTGCGGTCAATACGATATAACCTGCCGCCATCGGTAATGGCGTATAATGCGTTATCCATCCCTTGGGTAATATCTCTAAAACGTTGTCCTTCACTCGCCAGTAGCCTTTCTTCGCCTGTTACTCTGCCGTTGGCGATAGTCAGGCGTACGATGTGCTGTCCGCTTAAAGCACCGATAAATAAGTTGTTTTCCCATTCGGGGATGCGGTTGCCTTTGTAAAATGTCATGCCGCTTGGCGAAATAACCGGGTCCCAATAGTAAACTGGTTGCTCGAGGCCGCTTTGCTGTTGTATGCCGGCGCCGATTGTTTGGCCGCTATACTCAATACTATAAGTAATGGTCGGCCAGCCGTAATTGGCTCCCGGCTTAATCAGGTTTATTTCATCGCCTCCGCGCGGACCGTGTTCGCCTTGCCATAAATCGCCGGTAGTTGGGTGCAGGGCCAGGCCTTGGGGGTTACGATGGCCTAAAGAATAAATTTCCGGCCTGCCGGTAGCCTGGCCAATAGTAGGATTGCCTGGCGCCGCTTGTCCGCTGGTGGTAATGCGTATCACCTTACCCAGCGCGGCACTTAACGACTGCGCCAACGGGCGGGTGGCCAAATCAGACCGCTCACCGGTGCTTACTATTAAATTACCTGTACGGTCAAATAATATACGGCCACCGTAATGCAGGGTGCCGTTGTAAGCCGGGGTGGCCCGGTAAATTACCGTTGCATTCTCTACAGTGCTTTCGTTATCAGCGAGCCGGCCTTTAGCTACCGAAGTTAGGTTGCCATCAGAACGATTTTCGGAAAATACCCAGTATACCATACGGTTAGTGGCAAAGGCTGGATCGATACACAATCCCAGCAAACCACCTTGACCGCCGGCATTTACCGCTGGTATGCCACCGATGTTTCCGCTCACCTGGCCCGAGGCGCTGACGATGCGCATTGTACCTGCTTTCTGAGTAATTAAAAACCGGCCATCAGGCAAAGCCACAATACCCCAAGGACTGGTTAAACCTGAAGTAACAACACGGATATTTAACGAGGTCGACGTTCGTACAGCATTTACCCGCGTTTGGCCGGTGAAGGCCGGTTTGTAATTGGTGTTGGGTGCATTGGTTTCTACCGAAAGCGGGTTGTTAGCAGTTGGCTCACCGCTACTTTCGTCATCACGCTTACAAGAGGTAGCTAAAATGGCGCAACCAGCCATCAAGGTAAATAGATAATTTTTCATCATCAGTAACAGTTAAGTATGTACAATGAAGCGTTACTTGGTTTGTTTGCCTAACAAAATTTCGCTTCAGTTAACTTTACTGTAGATAATGATTGCTTGTTAATTTAGTTTTAAATAGAAAATATCTTAATCACTTTCTTAAATGTCTATTCAAATTAAGAGTATGTGTTTTAAACTGAATGAAATTAAGCCGTTACGCAAGGCAACGTGAAGTAAAAAGTTGTGCCCTCGCCAGTAGCGCTGTCAAACCATATAAGTCCGCCATGAGCTTCGATAATCTGGCGCGAGGTGTATAAGCCCAGGCCGTAACTGTCTTCGCCAGCAGTGCCTTTGCGCTTGGCTTCTGAGGTTAAGTCAAATACCTTCTTGTGCAATTCGGGAGGGATGCCAATCCCCTCGTCTTTCACCCGAACAGTCACTATCTGTTCTGTTTGCTCTATCTTTACCTTGATGCGCGAGTTGGCCGGACTAAATTTGATAGCGTTTACAATCAGGTTATTGACTACACGCCAGATGCGTTCGCGGTTAGCTATTACCTGGCAGGTGTCGCTGCTCTCGAAAGTTATGCGTTGTTGTTTTTCGCGGGCCCGGTAACGTAGCAAGGCCACACTCTCTTTCAGCAACTCTTTCAAATCTACCGACTGGTTAATGGCAGCCTGCTGCTGTTTGTCTACCTTAGTGGTCAGCAAATCAATAATCAAGCTGTTCATTTTCTCGCTCGAGTCTTTGACAATCTCCAGCATCTCAAGCATTTCCTCATTCAATCCGGGTTCGTCAAGCATCAATATGCTCATGCCGTAAATCACACCCAACGGATTTTTTAAATCATGAGCCATGATGCGTTGTAAGCGGTCGTTTTCTTCAGCACTGCTTTCCAACGCCTCTAAGGCAACCTCCAACCGCCGGTTATAATTAATTACAAATTCGGCATCGCGACTGGTTTGTTTACGACTGCGGTACAGTTGGTATAGGATGACAACGGATAGTAGACAGATAAGCGTGGCGGCAATTAAATAAATGGTTTTCGCTTGGTTTTCCCGTTCTAACTGGGCCAGGGCGTAACGGCGGTCGAGCAAATCAAACTCTTTACCGTAATCCGTATTCATCAGCTTTACCTGGCTGCGCCGAAGGGCATATTGGTCGTCAACAAATTTTTCATATAACCTTATCGACTCGTCTTTGTTACCAACAGCTTTGTTATAAGACGCATACAACAGCAATAATTGCAGCTTAACCTGTGGTTCCGAAAGTGTAATTTTAGATCGTTTAATTTCGTCAATCAGTTCCGTTGCGCTTTCCAAGTAGTTAATTTGGAGGTAAAGCTCGGCCAGTTTCATCCGG
>CAXYKR010000356.1:0-2858 GCA_964277815.1 uncultured Mucilaginibacter sp.
GCATAAACCTGTCGGGAAGGTCGCTTCACCGTGACCTGAAAACTATGGAAGGTAAGCCCATATTTGATGGCGAATATTTGCAGGCAGTATCCGGAGATAAAAATCAACTGAAGTGGAAAATTGTATATGATAAATCATCCAAAGAACCGCTAAAGTTAAGCACTATTAACACCTTTTATCTGCTCAAAAACTTTGCACCGCTCAGCATCCTGAAGGCCCAGCAAGCCGAAATTAACTATATCGAACAACTATTTTACGAGCAGAACAGTAAAAGCAGGTTCGAACTTAAAGCAAGCGCCGGTTTGCCAAGCATCGGTAGCAGTCATTTTTACGAGGCACCTTACACCCGGAGTTATCATGACCATTTAAACCGGTGCCTTTGGGCGATAGACAACCGGCAGAAAATTGTCATTAAAGCTATCAACTTCGACCATACCGGGCTGCCTGAGTCGGTAAAGCTGCCGCAAACACTGCTACCTGTACAGATACTCAACCACAGGGGCTGCATCCACTTATGTGGCTTGTTAGAAGAAACAGGAAAACTTTTAATATTAGCGATTGAGCAAATTGCCGGCTTTGAGACAACTGACGTTAAGTTTGACCACTCGGCCTTGCGCCAGGCCTTTGAGCAACAAATGCAAAAACGCTTTGGCGTTACCGAAAACATAGACGACGAGGTGTATGACATCCGGTTAGAATTTTCGGCCATGACGGGCAGTTTCGTCGAAAAGCATCAATGGCACCCCACTCAAAAATTTATGCAGCAACACAACGGCAACTGGTTCATGAGCCTGACCTGCGGCATTAACCGCGAACTGGTTGGATGGATTTTTCAGTGGATGAGCAACGTAAAAGTACTGGAGCCGCCCGTGCTGCAGCAAATGGTGCAAGACCGCCTGCAAGCCACCGTCGCCCTTTACCAAACCGATGCCCCGCTGCAATCTAACAACGTTTTCAGACCGAAAAAAGCTGTTTGACATTAGTTGTCAATGCGTCTGTTATTATTGCGCATAAAAAAACGAACTATGCCAGATAACGAACTCGAAACCCATCCTTATTTAAACCTACAAACCGAAAAAATTGCAGTGACTGACCGTCATAAATATACTAAGCTTGTAGTAGGCACATTTCCGATATACCCTATAACTAACTCTGAACCAAAACAGCCAGCGGGAAAACAAATGAGAGTCAACTGGCAGCAGTATGCAAAGTTTAAATACTTTTACGGCAGTAGCGAAAACTTCTTCTGGGATTTATTAGCTTCTTGTTTCAACGAGCCTGCGCCGAGAAATACCGAAGAAGCCATCAAGCTTCTTAATAACAATAAAATTCTTATCAGCGACGTATTTAAAGAAACGTGCAGGAAAGACTATTCTCCGCTTGATAGTGGCTTAACCGACCCTAAGCACAACAAAGAGTTGGAAATTCTCATTAAAGACTTCAATAATCTAAAAATTATCTATTTTACTAGTGTAGAGGTAAAACGGCAATTTTGCGCGATATTCAAAATACAATTTGATATTAGCCGCGATTGCGAGGTACAGATATTTAATCGCTCTTTCAGATTAATTATCCTACCAACGCCGGCAGGCCGTGGGAGGTCTGTGCCGCACTTTTTTAACTATTTTCCTCCGACGGATGCAGAATTAGGTTTTAAACAAAAGCGGCAGCCTTACGCGCTGGCCTATCGCGCAAGGTACTATTGCCATTATTTAAATTTACCTACTGTTTAGTTTCTTCATCTAATTAAATTTTTAATTCCAAAATTCCACATGCGCATAGTACCCAACGTCAGACTTAACGGCAAACTGTATTTTAAAAGCCTGGACATTGACCGGACCGTAGTAGTAGAGGCAACCGCCCAAATGGACGGGGCCAAACATGTTAAATTTACCTCTGCCGAGGGCATGAGCGACCGCTTACCGCTCTTTATTGATGTGGATTTCCATGCTACCCGTGAGCAAACCTATCGCGCTAATGACTTATATACCTGCCAGGTAATATCAGGCCTAGTACAAAAACTGATTATTAATGATTTATTTATCACCGTTGTATCGGGCACGTTTCAGATTTTGGAAAATGACGATCTTGTTGTAGAAAGCTATGCCCTGCAAGGCACCTTTGCCCATGGTAAGGTTAGCATCACTACAGACCCAAGGCCATACTAACCCGGTGATATTTGTGCGATGGTTGCGGGTAACAATTCCCCTCTCCGTGCATCCAATCACCATGAAACTAAACCTGCTTAGCCTTACCTGCCTTTGCTTGCTCCCTGCCTGCGGCAACCGCGGTAATGATTGCAATTTTGAAACTCGGGTAATCTTTAAAAACGACAGTGCGGAACCGGCAACGGTGAAATTTACCATTACCGATTCCGTACCTTTTAAAACGGTAAACCTGCTACCAAGCAGCCAGAAAGACACAACGCTTTGCTTTACCCTGAAGCTGAAACAAGACGGACATTATACCACCAAGGTTATCCATGGCGGTAAAGACACGGTTTTGCACTGGGGCTATTACACCAACGGCACCTCGCCCAATCACCCGCTTTTGATACAGCTGCAAAAAGACAGTATACTGGTTAAAGAAATGTTTTAAGTGTTGTTTGGGACGGCGGGATGATTACATTTGGAGGCAAAAAGAATTGAAAATGCAAAACCTATCCTTCACACAATGCCGGTTCCCGATAGTCTTATTTGTTATATTAAGCCTGTCTTGGCCAAGCTATGCTCAAAAACACATCCCTCAATGTTTTATCAGTTCGTTTAATTGGCAAAAACTCCAAAACCGGTACGAGCTTTTACAAAAGGTAAAACCTGCATTTTTAAAGGCCGACTTTAACGGCGATGGCAACGAAG
>CAXYKR010000357.1:0-24772 GCA_964277815.1 uncultured Mucilaginibacter sp.
CTGATGCCTCTCCGGCTACCAGATAATATCTCATGAAATACGTACCTTTAAAATAAATACCATAGCTAACATGCTGGCAAACGTAGCCAGCATTACCCCTTTACCGGTATTATCGGCATTGCGCTGAAAGCAAAGCTTAACCACAAAAAGGTTAAGCCCGATAGCTACCAGGTAGGGGATGGCAGGTTTGTTTAAAATAACGGTGTCAGGGTAGAGCCTGGCAAATAACACCCAGGCCGCTGCCGGTAGCAGCAAGCCTATCAACAAACCCGTCAGGATGGAATTTTTAAGCTGCATAATTTTCAAATTTACAATAACAGGCGATGTTATTATGTTATTTTTATCAATTATCAAAAAAAAGTGATTTAAAGTTTATGAAAAAGATATTTCCATTTATAGCTTTTGTTCTGTTGGCTTATACGTCGATTGCGCAAAAAATGGTACCGCAAATTAAAAATGGTACCGTAATTAGCTACACCGCTTATGCCCGTGCCTTTGGGCAGGCGTTGCCAGCCGTTCTCACCATTACAGACTTAAATGCACCGCTAAGGATTAAATGGATGATTAATGGATTAGGAACAGGCACGTTTGAGATATCGGCCAAAGCTATACAAAGCGGTACTAAGATGGCCCTCCGCGAACCCGGTTTTGATGAGGTAACCAAGCTTAAAGACAATGAAACGCTGGCCTTTTTATCTAAAGACACCTTCAATAACCTGAAAGATAAAAAAAGCTTTGAACTGAACGGCTTAACATTTAAAGTTGAGGAAGGCGCGCCGGGGTACCAGTTGGATGGTAAAGAGGTTGATACGTTTTATGCCGTGAGCGAAAAAGGTAAAACCAAGCTTTGGGTACTCAACAATCCCAATTTTCCGCTCATCTGTAAAATTGAGGGGGCAGCACAAGGTATAGACCTGTCTTTGAACAGTATACAGTAGGTGCCGGCGGTAATTGCCCCCTTACAGCAAACAACTTGTAGTTTTCTTACGTTAAAGTGAGTTACCGGGGTATAATTATAATTGATACCATACTTATAATCTGCTAATCAAAGCCCGGCAAGCTATTAAGCAATTGGTAACTGTATGATGACTCAATCTCCTGTAAGTACATTTCAACACATTGTTGATTTATTTAAAACATCCCGGACCTATTATTTGGTATTGGTTGATAATCAAGGAGATTATGCCTACATCAATGATTATTTTTTAGACAAGTATGCCGGCTTTTATAAAGACAAAGCCAGCAGGCCTTCATCAGCAGCTTTGCACCCTGACGACCACGATTTGGCTTATCAAACCAGTTTAAAATGCTTAGCTAATCCCGAACAATGTTTCCAGGTAACGCTGCGCAAGCTCAATGGCAAAGGTGGATACATTATTACGCATTGGGATTTTAAAGCCAACGTATTAGCTGATGACAGTATAGACGGCTTTGTAGGTGTAGGGTATGATATTACCGATTTTGAATCGAGGCAAGACCATATTAGCTTTTTAACTTCAACATTGCGCGATGTAGCCTATAAGCAATCGCATTTACTGCGCAGACCATTAGCCAACATCATGGGCTTGGTAGACATACTCGATGCCAGCGAAATGGATGATGCCGGTAAACTCATCATCCAGATGTTAAAACAAAGCTGCACCGAATTAAACCAAGAGTTTAACAGCTTTTTGATTAAAGACGGCAGTCAAATGGTGGGCGGTTACCAGGAGGTAGATTAAACAACGCCCGTTGTTGTTCAATTAAAGTTTCCAGTTGTTTAGTGCGGAAATGGCGTGGTGTGCTGTCATGTCAAACTGTACCGGAACTACCGAAACGTAGTTATTATCCAAAGCCCACACATCCGTATCTTCGCCCTGGTCGTTTAACTGAAACAGACCGGTTAACCAGTAATACGGCCGCTGGTAGGGGTCAAGGCGCTCATCAAATTCTTCGGCCCACTTGCCTTGAGCCTGCCTGCAAATTTTAATACCCTTCAAAGCGTCTCCTTTAGGAAAGTTAACATTAAGCAAGGTGCCTTCAGGTAAGCCGTGTTCTAATACCTGGGCAGCAATTTTTTTGACGTACGCAATGCAGGGGGCAAAATCGGCTTGCTGGGTGTAATCATCTAACGAAAATCCTATGGCCGGTATACTCTCAATAGCGCCTTCAACCGCTGCCGACATCGTTCCCGAATACAGTACATTGATAGAGTTATTTAAGCCATGATTAATACCCGATACGCATAAATCAGGTTTTTGGCCTTTAAATACCCGGTTTACAGCCAGCTTAACACAATCAACCGGCGTGCCCGAGCACTTATACATTTCTACGCCTTTATATAAATCAATGGCGTCCAAACGCAGTGGTTTGCCAATGGTAATAGCATGCCCCATACCCGATTGCGGGCTGTCAGGTGCTACCACCACCACGCGACCCAGTTGCTGCATCGCCTCAATCAGAACTTTAATGCCAGGTGCCGTAATGCCATCATCATTTACTACCAGAATAGTAGGTTGCTGCTTTTTCATAGGCCGTAAAAGTAGGCATTATTTGTAAATGCCCGGCAGGGTAACCCTGATTGGTTAACCAGCTTGCAATCAATAAATAAAAAATTGGAACTTATTTTAAATCTTACGTATAAGGTATAAAAACAGGCAAAATGCGGGCTATATGTCACTCGTTGCCTGTTACTAATTAACACTATTGATAATACGGCGTAATAAACCATCCATTCGTTATATGAGACCCATTGCTATACCTGCTTATATCGGTAATTACTACTACCACAAGCAAGACCCTGAGCAGGTAAAAAAGGCCTATCAAAAATTGTACAAGGGTAACCCCGATGTATCTATCGTAATGCCGGCCTACAACGAAGAGGCCACCATTGTACAAACGCTGGCTTCATTGTGCAGTAACGAAACCCGGTGGTCGGTTGAAATTATTGTGGTTAACAATAACTCCAAAGACGCTACCGAAGCGCTGGTAAAAGCTTGCGGGGTAACCTGCATACTCGAAACCACGCAGGGTATTACACCGGCACGCAACGCAGGGCTGGCGCAAGCTAAAGGCAAGTACATACTCAATGCCGACGCTGATACCATTTATCCTAAACACTGGATTGAGGAAATGATTAAACCCCTGGCAGCCGAAGACCGTAAGGTGGCTATCACCTACGGGCGGTTTTCATTTATTCCGGTAGGTAAAACGGGTAGGTTTACTTACTTTTTTTACGAGTATTTGTCTGATTTTACCCGGTTGTACAATAAGTACTTTAAAAATGAGGCTGTAAACGTATACGGTTTTAACTCGGGTTTCAGGCGTGCCGAAGGGTTGCAGGTGGATGGCTTCAATCATCCGCCGGGTACCAACGAAGACGGCTTTCTGGCACTTAAACTTAAAAATAAAAATTTCGGTCATATGTATCGGGTAGATAATCCGGTGGCTATTGTATGGACCACCGATCGCCGCATACAAATAGACGGCGGGTTGTGGAAAGGTACCATAAAGCGCTTTAAAAGGGTATTTATTTCATAGCTCTGCGCTATAAAGCATAACATTTTAACCCAAAAAGGCGTAACAGGATGCATATATACAACTATGCTGCCTACCCCTAACAGTCGATTAAGCACAAACAATACTAAAATTATTCAAGCCAATACTATGGGATTTTCGAACTCAGGGCAAACCAAGATACTGATTATTGAAGACGATAATTACATGCAGCTCATCATGAAAAGGTTTTTAGGTAAAGCCTATGAAATTGAGATTTGCCCCTCGGCCCTTGATGCACTTACCTTTTTACAAAACGGAAATATCCCCGATCTGGTGATATCAGATTTAAATACCCCTAACCTGAGCGGATTGGATTTTGTTCAGCAAATCAGCAGCAGCGATTTTTTTAAATCTATCCCGGTAATTATTGTTTCGGGCGAGGATAGCTCGGAGGTTCGAATCCGCTGTTTAAACCGCGGTGCCGACGATTTTATTGTAAAACCATTTAATCCTGCCGAACTGGAAGCCCGCATCCGGGCCATACTGCGCAGAATTGGTAAACCAGTAGCCGTATAAATAATATGATGAATCCTGTTTCTACCAATCGTGGTGTTATTGCATTGATTAGCTTCAACGATGAGCTGACCATGTCTATCAATCAATGCGATTTTCAGGACAAGCAGCTGATGCATTTTAAAAACGGCATGCAGTTATTTGCGTCCTGGCAAGATTTGGACTTAAACATTGTGGCCATCATATCGCAGGATGAAGTTTTGGCATCATCGGGTGTTACCTTGTTGGATACCCTGAAAAAGAACCAGATGCCTGATGTGCCGTTCTTTTTAATTGTAAACCATTTTAACGATAACCTACGCGACCTGGCGCTGACTGCCGGTGTAGCCGATGTGTTTTGTTTACCGGTAGAGACCAGGAATATCGAGTCACGCGTAAACTTCTTGGTAGAGCATTGGCAGTCTATCCGCAAGTCGGCAGGTAAGCGTGCACAGGCCTTGTATAAAGTGCCTTCGGGCAAACGGATATTCGATATGTTCTTTTCGGGTATGGCTTTGTTGATGCTGTCTCCACTGTTCCTGATTATTTACCTGGCCATTAAACTGGAATCTAAAGGGCCGGCTTTTTATTACTCGTTGCGTGTAGGCACCGGTTACCAGGTGTTTAAGTTTTACAAATTCAGGTCGATGTATGTAAACGCCGACCAGCGTTTAAAGGATTTGAAACACCTGAACCAATACGATACCGATGCTGCTGCTAAAAAGGCGCCTGAAGAAAAACAGGTGATTGAAAACACTTCGTTCTTGTGTGCCGATTGTACCTCTGCCGGTAAATGTCAGTTTCCGCTGTATGCCGACGAAGTGCACTGGTGCGAGCGCGAGTACATGGATACTAAAAAAACAAGCGCAGGTTCGGCCTTCTTTAAAATTAAAAACGACCCGCGTATTACCCGCATAGGCAATTTTATCCGTAACACCAGTATTGATGAGTTACCGCAGTTATGGAATGTTTTTATAGGCGATATGAGCATCGTTGGTAACCGCCCGTTGCCGCTGTATGAGGCCGAAAAACTAACTACCGATAAATATGCAATGCGTTTTCATGCACCGGCCGGTATTACAGGCCTTTGGCAGGTAGAAAAACGCGGTAAAGGAGATATGAGCGAAGAAGAGCGATTAATGTTGGATAACGTATATGCCGAAAATCATAGCCTGGTAAATGATGTAAGGCTGATACTCAAAACGATACCTGCTTTGCTGCAAAAAGAAAGTGTTTAACACTGTTTACTTATTATAGCTTACTAAGTAACCTGATGCCATCTGTTTAACGGATGGCATTGCTTTTTCACTGCGCTTGGGATTACGAATACCTTTATCTTTGAACCATGATTTTTAGACTGGATGACCGGCTGGTTTTTCCGAATCCTGAACTGGCCGAGTCTGACGGATTACTGGCCGTAGGCGGAGATTTATCGGTTAATCGTTTGCGGTTAGCCTACCAGCATGGTATCTTCCCATGGTATAGCGATGATACGCCTATTTTGTGGTACTCGCCGCATGAGCGTTTTGTGCTTTATCCCCACCAAATCAAAATCAGCAAAAGCATGAAACAGGTGTTACGCTCCGGTCGGTTCAGTATCACCAAAAATCAGGCATTTGAACAGGTTATCAAAGCCTGCTCGCAAATGCCGCGTGAGGGGCAGGATGGTACCTGGATTACCGAAGATATGCAGCAGGCTTATATACAATTACACCAGGCGGGCTACGCACACTCTTACGAGGTTTGGCAGCAAAGCGAACTGGTGGGTGGATTGTATGGTGTACACGCCGGCCATGTGTTTTGTGGCGAGAGTATGTTTAGCCGGGTAAGCAATGCATCTAAAGCGGCGCTGATTTATTTATGCCAGCAGGAAAAATACCGGTTGATTGACTGCCAGATGCACACCGAACATTTGGAAAGCATGGGAGGCCGATTTATGAGTCGGGCCGATTATTTGGAGATATTACAAAGCGGTGCTTAAGTAAAGCCTATCTTTGTATTTGTGAAATTGCAACAGCCGCTCAAGGAACGTATTATATTAGGAATTGACCCCGGAACTGCCGTAATGGGCTATGGGGTGGTTAAAGAAACCGGTTCTAAACTGGAATTATTAAGCCTTGGTGTGGTTAAAATACCCGGCGGCACCGATGACCACATGCTGAAATTACAGCGTATCTTCGAAAAAACCATTGCCCTCATTGATGGCTACAACCCGGATACTTTAGCTATCGAAGCTCCCTTTTACGGCAAAAACATACAGGTGATGCTGAAACTGGGCAGGGCGCAGGGTACGGCTATTGCTGCTGCACTGTCCCGTAACATACCAGTTAATGAGTATTCGCCGCGTAAAATAAAGCAGGCTATCACCGGTAACGGTAATGCTACTAAAGAACAAGTAGCTGCCATGCTGCAACGCTTACTCAATTTTAAAGAAACGCCCGAATTTTTAGATGCTACCGACGGACTGGCCGTAGCCGTTTGTCATAGTTTCCAGAAAATAACCACCGGCCGTGGCAGCAAAATCAGCTACTCAGGCTGGGAATCTTTTGTGAAGGAAAATAACAAGAGAGTGGTAGGGGGGAAGAGTCAAGAGTTAAGAATCAAGAATCAAGAGTCAGGACTTCAGAACCAAGAACCAAGAGCCAAGAGCCAAGACTGAGCTTCTACAAGTATCAGGCTGGATTAATTTTGACCTAAAGTTATTGCTTCTGCAATTCCTTTCTGTTTAAATGTCTTGATTCCTGATTCTATATTCTTTACTCTAACACTTATTCTTCCCTCAACGCTTCTTTAATCTTTTCGGCAGTTGCCTCAAATTGCTCGGCGGTGAAGGTAAGTTTGGGGCGCGAGAAATTCAGGTCGCTTACCTCGTTCATTGGGATGAGGTGGATGTGGGTGTGCGGGACTTCCAGGCCAATTACGGCTACACCTATGCGTTTGCAGGGTATTACCTGTTTCATGGCGGTAGCTACAATTTTGGCAAACATTTGTAAGCAGGTATACAGCTCATCATCCAAATCAAATAAATAATCTACTTCTTTTTTAGGGATGACCAATACATGGCCTTCGGCCAGAGGGTTGATATCTAAAAAGGCTAAAAAATCAATGCTTTCAGCTACTTTATACGCCGGTATTTCGCCTGCTACTATTTTCGAAAATATGCTTGACATAGGAGTGAAGGTAGATTAGTTATTGAGTTAATAAGTTATTGAGTAAGTAATTGTTTTCAAAATCAACCTAATAACTCAATAACTTATTAACTCAAATCAATTACCGGCTGATTTCTAAAACTTCAAATTCCATTTTACCGGCAGGAACCATAATCTCGGTTTTTTCGCCTACTTTTTTACCCAATAAACCCTTGGCAATAGGTGAGCTTACCGAAATCTTACCGGCTTTCAGGTCAGCTTCGCTTTCAGATACCAACTGGTAAGTCATGGTAGCGCCGTTTTTGGTATTCTTGATTTTTACTTTAGATAAAGCCAGTACTTTCGATGTGTCCATTTTAGACTCGTCCAGGATGCGGGCGTTAGCTAAGGTTTCTTCGAGTTTGGCAATCTTAGTTTCGTGCAAGCCCTGGGCCTCTTTAGCGGCATCATATTCGGCGTTCTCCGAAAGGTCGCCTTTATCGCGCGCCTCAGCAATCGCTTTAGCTATCTGGGCACGTCCTGAAGTTTTTAACTGTTGTAATTCTTCTTTTAATTTTTCTAAACCCTCTTTGGTATAGTATGCAACTTCTGCCATAAACACACAAATTTTAAATAGATGTTTTGATTCATTAGCTATCAAAAAAAACCGCCCTTCCTATGGTTGTAAGAAGGACGCGACAGCCATTAAAAACAAACAAGACTATGTGAGCCCTTAAGCTTGCATAGTCTTGCTTGGTATAAAAACGAAGATAGGATATTTAAGTTTGAATATCCAAATTTTTTATTTTGGCGGCCATTACCTCGCTAATCTTCCGGTACGACTCAAAAGTCCATCCGGCCACATGCGGACTTAAAATTACTTTACCGCTGTTTTTCAACTCCTCAAACCAGGGTTGTTGTGCCAGTGCCGGAAACTTTTCGGTTTCCAGTACGTCCAGCCCCGCACCCAATATTTTACCCTGCCTGATGCCATTCAGCACGGCCTGCGTTTTTACTACCTGACCGCGTGCGGTATTCAGTAAAAAAATAGGCTTCTTAAAATGAAACAGGTACTCATCACTAACCAGCCCATTGGTTTCGGGCGTGAGTGGTATGTGCAGGCTCAGCACATCACTATGCTTAACAATCTCTTCCATACTTACCTCGCGGACATAATCGTCGCTAAAGCCGGTTTTGTATTTATCGTAAGCTATCACATTTACCTCAAAGCCTTTCAGCTTACGGGCAAAGCTTTGCCCCATATGCCCGTAACCAATAATACCTACCGTGCGTCCTTTTAGCTCATGTCCCCGGTTAGCTTCGCGCTGCCATAAACCGTTACGCACCTCGGCATCGCCACGGTTTAAATTGTTCATGAGTGATAGCAGCAGGCCTATGGCATGTTCGCCCACAGCATCCCTATTGCCTTCGGGAGCATTAATCAGGATGATGCCTTTTTGTATAGCATAAGCTTCGTCAATATTATCCATACCCGCACCTGCCCGGGCAATAAAACGCAGGCTGGCAGCCGTATCAATAATCTCGGCCGTTACCTGGAATTTAGACCGGATAACCAAACCCTCATATTGCGGCAGAATGGCCAAAGCCTCTTCTAATTTAATGGTGGGTTGATAATCGCAGGTATAACCCAAAGCTTCTACCTGTTCGATAAAGATAGGATGCAGGTCGTCAACAATGAGGATGTTTTTACGAAACATAGTGATAAATTAGATACAATTAGATAATTAACCCGCAAGTGCTGAAATGATTACAAGAACCAGCACAACCGCATTTAATGTAATACCAATTTTGTTAACTTTAGTTGGGTTGGAGAATTTTTTGTCTGCCATATAAAGCACTAAGCCGATAGGTAAGGCCAAAACTTCAATACCAAACGGTATTGGCGGTGTGTGGCTATCTCCTCTAAATCCAAATACTATTCCTGTAATAATAGCTGATGCAAAACAAGCGAGGTAGAATATGTAATACAATAATTCTCTTAAGCTCATAATATAAAAAGCATCAAGGTTTAGTGAGAACACGATGATGAGTAAAAATCAGCTTTAATGCTATGTTTAACTATCGGCTTTCAGTAATCTTATTCGTCAGTGCAACAAAGTCATTTACCGTTAAACGCTCGGCCCGCAAATCCAGCATAGGCTCACTGGCCATAGCTTCTTTATTAATTAAAGCCGATAGTGCATTACGCAAAGTTTTGCGGCGCTGGTTAAAACCGGCTTTAACTACTTGCCAAAACAGTTTCTCGTCGCAGGGGAGCTGTTCCACCTCGTTCCGCGTAAGGCGGATGACAGCCGACAATACTTTGGGCGGCGGGTTAAACACACCTGCTTTTACAGTAAACAGGTATTCTACTTTATAGTAGGCCTGTAAAAACACGCTCAAAATACCATATTCTTTACTGCCTGCTTTAGCGGTGCAGCGTTCGGCCACTTCTTTCTGAAACATACCAACCACCTCAACTACCTGCTGCCGGCTATCCAACACTTTAAATAATATTTGCGATGATATATTGTACGGGAAGTTACCTATAATAGCAAACGGACCGCTAAATACACTGCTGAAATTCATCTCCAGAAAATCAGCATTAATTAGGCGCTCGGCCAGTTGCGGGTATTTTTTTTGTAAAAACAGATACGACTCGGTGTCAATGTCAATCAGGTACGTTTGGTATTCTGTTTTTTGCAGTAAAAAGTCGGACAGTATACCCATGCCGGGGCCTACCTCCAGTACCTGGGTGTACCGGTTATCCGGACGAAGGCTATCTACAATCTTGGCCGCAATATTTTTATCGGTTAAAAAATGCTGGCCCAAATGTTTTTTGGCTCTGACTAACGACATCTCTTCTGCACAAATTTTTGCAAATTAAGTGATATTTGCGCAGGCATAGTAAACATTATTCCCGAAAATGGTTTATTTGCAAATCGCTAACTAATTAGTGGTTTATGGATAAGGCAGGTTTTGTTTCCTTTTATTGAAATAATATTTGCTGCATCATCACTAAAACCACGCATTGTAAAATGGTATTATGAGTGAGAAGATAAAAATAGGTATCAGTGTAGGTGATGTTAACGGCATCGGTTTAGAAGTTATTATTAAAACGCTGGCCGATACCCGGATATTTGATTATTGTACGCCTATTGTTTACGGCCATACCAAAGTGGCATCTTTTCACCGCCGCACGGTGCAGGTACACGATTTAAACTTTAACGTAATTGACAGTGCCGCCAGCGCGCATCACAAAAAAGCAAATATGATTAATTGCTGGGAAGAGGATGTGAAACTGGAATTGGGCGCAGCCAACGAAACCGGTGGCAAATATGCTTTCCTGTCGCTGCAACGCGCCACCGACGACCTGATAGCCGGGCAGATTGATGCCCTGGTAACAGCGCCGATTAATAAAGATAACATCCAGAACGAGCAATTCAGCTTTCCGGGGCATACCGAGTATTTGCAGGAACGCGATAACTCATCAGAAGTGTTGATGTTTTTGGTAAGCGATACCCTGCGGGTGGGTGTGGTTACGGGCCACATCCCGGTGTCGCAAATTGCGCAGTCTATCACAACCGAAAAAATACTGGCCAAACTTCGTTTGATGAACGCCAGTCTGAAACAGGATTTTTGGATACGTAAACCCAAAATTGCCGTTTTAGGCCTAAACCCTCACGCCGGTGATAACGGGCTGATTGGCAGCGAAGAAAAAGATATTATCATTCCGGCGCTCGAAGAAGCTCGCGCCAACGATATCCTGGCGTTTGGCCCTTACCCTGCCGATGGCTTTTTTGCCAACGGCAGCTATATGCAGTTTGATGCCGTGCTGGCTATGTACCACGACCAAGGCTTAATTCCTTTCAAGCAGATCTCGTTTGAGTCGGGGGTTAATTACACTGCTGGTTTAAGTTTTGTACGCACCTCGCCTGACCACGGCACGGCTTACGATATTGCCGGTAAAAACAAAGCTTCCGAAATCTCGTTCCGTGAGGCGCTGTTTCAGGCTATTCATATTGTAAAGCACCGGCGCGAAACAGCGGTATTAAACGAGAACCCATTGCCGTTTAGCAAACTGAGTCGCGACCGCGATTAGAACTTCTATGTTTATTTACATAAGGAGCCTTTGAGTGCTGATATGCTGTATAATGCAATGCGGGTGCCCTGCTTTTCTAATTTGAAAAAACACTTTCGCGTTACATATATTTTATCTACATTTGCGGGCTAATTATCGCTCGTTGAAATCATTAAAAACATATTCGATACCTTTTACTGGTCTGAAGCTCGGAAAGCACGAGTTTGATTACGTAGTGGATAACGAATTTTTTAAAGAATTCGATTATTCGCTGGTAAAAAAGGCAAATTTGCAATGTAAGGTGGAGTTGGATAAGCAGGAAACTATGCTGATTCTGAACTTTCATATTTACGGCACCATTGACCTGGCTTGCGACCGTTGTTTGTCAGAGTATCCGCAACCGGTGGATATACACGAGCAGCAGGTGGCTAAGTTTAGCGAAGAGGAGGTTGATGAGGATGAAGAAATTATTACCCTGACTAAAAATGATACTGAAATCAGTTTGGCCGGGTTGATATATGAGTACGTAAATGTTGCCGTTCCGTTTATTGCCAATTGCGGCAGCGAGGGGAACACGCCATATTGTGATAAAGATATGCTTGACAGGTTAGATAAGCTGTCGGGCAGTGATGAACAGGAAAAAAGTGCTGACCCACGCTGGGACGCGCTTAAAAAGTTAAAATGATATAATATTTAGAAGTTATGCCAAATCCAAAACGTAAGTTCTCGAAATCGAGAACGGCTAAACGCAGAACGCATTATAAAGCTGAAGCGCCATCTTTAACAACTTGCGCTACTACTGGTGCTGTACATTTACCACACCGCGCCTATACTGTTGATGGTAATCTTTACTACAACGGTAAAGTTCTTATTGAGAAAGCAGCTACAGTTTAAGACCTGATTTTCTGCAATGAAGATAGGCTTAGACATTATGGGCGGCGATTATGCTCCAAAAGCTGCGGTTTTAGGAGCAATCGAGGCTTATAAAGCTTTACCCGAACAGCAAAAGCTGGTGCTGGTAGGCAACAAAGAAATTGCTGTAAGTATTCTTCAGGAAAACGGGTTCAATCCTGATCATTTTGAGTATGTACATACTACCGAAGTGATTGGTATGGGTGAGCACCCAACTAAAGCCATTACGCAAAAGCCCGACTCGAGCATTGCACAAGGGTTTAAGCTGTTAAAAGAAGGCCATATTCAGGCTTTCTCGTCAGCCGGAAACACCGGAGCCATGCTGGTAGGAGCTATGTTCAGCGTTAAAACCATACCGGGTGTTATACGTCCGGCCATGACAACCATTGTACCCAAACTGAAAGGCGGTTTGGGTATTTTGTTGGATGTAGGTGCCAATGCTGACTGTAAGCCCGAAACGCTGTTGCAGTTTGGTGTGTTGGGCAGCCTTTTAGGCCAGTATGTTTACAACCTCGAAAACCCCAAGGTGGCGCTGATGAACATTGGCGAAGAGGAAGAAAAAGGAAACATGCTTTGCCTGGCAACTTACCCGTTGATGAAAAACACTTCGCTGTTTAATTTTGTAGGCAATGTAGAGGGGCGCGACCTATTTGGCGATGCTGCCGATATTTTTGTTTGCGATGGTTTTACCGGCAACGTGATAATTAAAATGGCCGAGTCGTACTACGTTATTGCCCGCAAAAAAGGTATCAATGACGAGTTTTTTGACCGCTTTAACTATGAGCAGTATGGTGGCAGCCCTATATTGGGCGTAAATGCCCCGGTAGTAGTTGGCCATGGCATATCCAGCCCCGAAGCTATCAAAAACATGGTATTGCTGTCGCGCAATATGGTGGAGAGCAACCTCGTTGAAAAGATTAAACAGGCTTTTGTTTAAATATTTGATAAATGCATAAACTACAGGCTGCAATTACCGCTGTTCATGGCTATGCACCCGACTACATACTCACCAATCACGAGCTGGAAGCGTTAGTTGATACCAACGACGAATGGATAACCACTCGTACCGGTATTAAAGAACGCCGTATACTTAAAGGCGAAGGTACTGCCACATCAGATTTAGCGGTGCCTGCGGTAAACGGACTGCTCAAAAAACGCGGCATCGGCGCCGAAGAAATCGACCTTATCATTTTTTGTACCACTACGCCCGATATGCCTTTCCCGGCTACGGCAAACATTTTGGCCGACAAAATAGGTGCAAAAAATGCCTGGGGATATGATTTGCAGGCCGCCTGCTCGGGTTTTGTATTTGGTTTGGCTACCGGAGCCGCTTTTATTGAGAGTGGTAAGCACAAAAAAGTGTTGGTGGTTGGCGGCGATAAAATGTCGTCGATAATTGACTACCAGGACCGTGCTACCTGCATTATATTTGGCGATGGTTGCGGTGCTGCTTTGTTAGAACCCAACACCGAAGGTTACGGCGTAGTTGATTCTGTTTTGAAAAGCGATGGCTCAGGCCGGGAGTTTTTAAACATGAAGGCTGGCGGCTCATTAAGGCCCGCCACCCACGAAACCGTTTCGGCACGTGAGCACTATGCTTTTCAGGAAGGTAAAACCGTATTTAAGTTTGCAGTAACCAACATGGCCAACGTTGCGGCCGAAATTATGGAACGCAACAATTTAGTGGCTGATGATGTGGCATGGCTGGTTCCGCATCAGGCCAACAAACGCATTATTGATGCCACGGCTAATCGTATGGGCATCAGCGACGAAAAGGTGGTCATCAACATTGAGCGGTACGGCAATACCACCAACGGCACCATACCGCTTTGCCTTTGGGAATGGGAGAGTAAATTTAAGAAAGGCGACAACATTGTACTGGCTGCCTTTGGCGGTGGTTTTACTTGGGGTTCCCTTTACTTAAAATGGGCATACTAAATTTGGAACTATTTTTATTTAATTTGTTATAACTTAGGTTTTTAAATTATCGAGAAACCACTACACCTAAATATGGATATAAAACAAATTCAGGATTTAATCCGCTTCGTTTCAAAATCTGGCGTAAACGAAGTATCCATTGAACAGAACGAATTCAAGATTACGATAAAAACCAATCAGGCACCTACTATAGTTAACGCAACTTTACCGGTAGGCCAACCTGTATCGGCAATGCCTGCGGCAGCTCCTGCTGCAACTGCACCTGCTTCAGCTCCGGCCGAGGCGCCTGCAGCGGCTGATGCATCAAAATACATCACCATCAAATCGCCGATGATTGGTACTTTCTATCGTTCATCATCTCCTGATAAGCCTTCGTTTGTAAACGTTGGCGACGAGATTTCGGCAGGCAGCGTGCTTTGTATCATCGAAGCCATGAAACTGTTTAACGAAATTGAATCTGAAGTATCTGGCCGGGTAGTAAAAGTCCTGGTAGATAATTCTTCGCCGGTTGAGTACGACCAGCCTTTGTTTTTAGTTGAACCGATGTAAAATTGCTTAAGGCGTTATAACGTAAATGTGCAGGTGCTGTAAAAACATCTGCACATTTGCATATCAGCGCATTTTGCACATTTAAGATAGCACATGTTTAAAAAAATATTAATTGCTAACCGTGGCGAAATTGCCTTACGTATTATACGTACCTGTAAGGAAATGGGCATTAAAACGGTAGCCGTTTACTCCACTGCCGACCGCGATAGTCTGCACGTGCGTTTTGCTGACGAGGCTGTTTGTATTGGTCCGCCTGCCAGCCGAGATTCTTATTTAAATATTCCGAATATTATTTCGGCTGCCGAAGTAACTAATGCCGATGCGATACATCCGGGTTATGGTTTCTTGTCTGAAAACGCTAAGTTTTCGGCCATTTGTGCCGAGTACGGTATCAAGTTTATTGGTGCTACTGCCGACCAGATTAATGACATGGGCGACAAGGCAGCCGCTAAAGCAACCATGAAAAAAGCCGGTGTACCTACTATTCCCGGTTCTGAAGGTTTGCTGAACGATGTAAAAGAAGGTATCCAAGTAGCCAACAAAATTGGTTATCCTATTATATTAAAGGCAACTGCCGGTGGCGGTGGCCGTGGTATGCGTATCGTGTGGAACGACCTGGACTTTGAACCGGCCTGGGATTCGGCCCGTGCCGAAGCCGGTGCAGCGTTTGGTAACGACGGTATCTACCTCGAGAAATACGTGGAAGACCCTCGTCACATCGAAATACAGGTAGTTGGCGACCAATATGGCCGGGTGTGCCATTTATCTGAACGTGATTGCTCTATCCAGCGTCGTCACCAGAAACTGGTAGAAGAGTCGCCTTCGCCGTTTATGACCGAGAAGCTGCGCCGTAAAATGGGCGAGGCTGCGGTTAAGGGCGCTAAAGCTGTAAGATATGAAGGTGCAGGTACCATTGAGTTTTTGGTGGATAAACACCACAACTTCTACTTTATGGAGATGAACACCCGTATCCAGGTAGAGCATCCGGTTACCGAAGAGGTAATTAACGTTGATTTGATTAAAGAACAAATTAAGGTTGCGGCAGGTACGCCAATATCGGGCAAAAACTATGAGCCTACCATGCATGCCATCGAGTGCCGTATCAATGCCGAAGACCCGTTTAATAATTTCCGTCCTTCGCCGGGTAAAATTACCAACTTCCACTCACCGGGTGGCCATGGGGTAAGGGTAGATACGCATGTATACAGTGGTTACGTGATTCCGCCAAATTACGATTCGATGATTGCCAAGCTGATTTGTGTAGCGCAAACCCGTGAGGAAGCGCTGAATACTATGGAGCGGGCGTTAAGCGAGTTTGTGATTGAAGGTATCAAAACTACCATTCCTTTCCATCTTCAGTTATTAAAAGACCCTAACTTTAGAGCAGGTAACTTTACCACTAAATTTATGGAAACTTTTGACATTGCCGGATAAGCACAACTTACAAGAGAAAAATTATAACAATACCATTCTTTATTTACAGAATGGTATTTTTGTTTGCAGTACATGAGCGATAATAGAATAGTAAAAGCAATAAAGGAAAAGAGCAAAGACCTCGAAGTAGAAATGTCGTTTTTTGACCATATCGAAGTGCTCGGGTGGCACCTCATACGGTCATGCATTGCTATCCTGGTATTTACTGTATTGGCTTTTGTTTATTACGACTGGGTTTTTGATACCGTGATTATGGGCCCTAAAAAGCCTGATTTCTGGACGTATCGTATGTTGTGTAAACTGGGTGATTATCTACAGCGCCCCGGTTTCTGTATTACCAAAATCCCCGGAAAAATAATAAACACCGAAATGGCCGGGCAGTTTACGCTCGAAATCAACTCGGCCTTGATTATTGGTATTACCTTAGGTTTTCCTTACCTGTTATGGGAACTATGGCGTTTTATCAAACCCGCGCTTCACGAAAATGAGCGCAAGGCAGCATCCGGCTTTGTGCTGTATGCCTCATTATTGTTCATTTTAGGGATATTATTTGGCTATTATATCATTGCCCCAGAGTCTATCAGTTTTTTGGCTAACTTAAGCGTAAGCGACCAGATTGAAAATACGTTTACCGTAGATTCTTATCTATCGTCAGTAGCAACCTTAACGCTGGCTACCGGGGTGGTATTCCAGCTGCCAATGATTGTACATATCCTGTCGAGTATTGGTTTACTTACGCCCAAGTTAATGCGTGCAGGCAGGCGTTATGCCATTGTGGGCATCCTGATTATTGCAGCTGTTATTACCCCAACACCCGATATGCTTACCATGTGTATTGTGAGTGTGCCACTATTTATTTTATACGAAGTAGGTATTGTGGTAGCTGGCCGGGTAGAGAAACGCAAAAAGAAAAAGCACGACGAGCTGATGCTCAGAGAAGACCAGGCGTCTGCTTAGCCGCGTTTGCATAATTTAAAATTCATACAAATGAACAAAGATTTAAAGATAGCCATTGGTTCAGACCATGCCGGCTTCACCTATAAAGAAGCATTATTAAAATGGCTTCCGCAAGCTACCGTTAAAGATTTTGGTACCTATTCACCCGAGTCTACCGATTACCCTGATTTTGCCCACCCGGTAGCATCAGCGGTTGAGAGCGGTGAGTTTGATTTCGGTATATTAATTTGTGGTAGTGCTAATGGTGTGGCCATGACTGCGAATAAACACGCCGGTATACGCGCCGCCATTTGCTGGCAAACCGAGTTGGCCAGCCTGGCCCGCAGGCATAACAATGCCAATATCGTTTGCATTCCCGAGCGTTTTATTTCGCTGGACGATGCCAAGGCTATTGTAGAAACCTTTTTGTCTACAGAGTTTGAAGGCGGCCGCCACGCTACCCGTGTGGGCAAAATGTCCTGCTAATTTCGGTCACACATTTGTTGCTTATCTACTATAGCGGGTTTGCTTATCTTGCAACTTGTAATCGGTTGATTTAAACATGAAGAAGTCTATGTTAAGTAGTGTGGCTTTATTAGCTGCACTTGGGGCATGCGCCCAAAAAAATGCAACTGCCGTTAAGTACGCGCAGGTCATCAGCGTTGAAGACGCCAAAAAGCAACTCACTATTATTGCCTCGGATGCTATGGAAGGCCGCGAAACCGGCAAGCCTGGTGCGGATAGGGCAGCAGCCTACTTAGCAGGCGAGTATAAAAAGATTGGCTTATTACCCGCTAATAAAGGCTCTTACTTTTTAGATATTCCTTTAACCAACACCGTTTTTAACTTTAAATCGTTTGCAGTTAATGGCCGTACCTTAACTTACGGAACAGATTATACGGTGGCCGGTGGTAACGGTACACAAAATATTAAAGGTACCGAAGTGGTATTTGTAGGTTACGGTAGCGAGGCCGAAGTAGGTAGCGCCGACCTGACCGGTAAAATAGTAATGGTAATAGGTGAGCCTAAACCAGGTACTCCGGCAGCCGACCCTGCTCAACAGCGCCGCGGTGCTATGGGCATGATGAGCGCTGTTCGCAGCAAAAATCCGGCATTGATATTATCGGTAAACAATGTACGCCCCGGTATGGGTGGCAAAATTGCAGAGCGCATGACTCTAAAGCGCGATGCACAGCCCGGACAGCGCCCAGGTCAGGGAGGTATTGTACCTAATACGCCAAGAGCATTATCAGTTACTATCAGCCCGGCAGTGGCCGACCAGATTTTAAAAGCATCCGGCAATACTTACGAAGCTGTAAAAGCCTCAGCTGCGCAAGCTACCGTTGCTGCACAAACCATCAAAGCTGATGTTGCCGCCGATTACGAAACTGAGGTAAAAGATGCCAAAGCAGTAGATATTGTAGCCTACATGCCGGGTTCTGACCCTAAGTTAAAAGATGAGGTATTGGTTTTCTCGGCGCATTACGACCATATTGGTATGCTGCCCGAAGGTACTCCAGGCGACCGCATCAACAACGGTGCCGACGATGACGGATCAGGTACCACCGGTATTTTGGAAATTGCCCGTGCTTTCAGCGCTGCAAAAAAGGCTGGTAAAGGCCCACGCCGTACCCTGTTGTTTTTAGGTAACGTAGGCGAAGAAAAAGGTTTGTTAGGTTCTGAGTATTATTCAGAGCACCCGGTGTTTCCGATGGCTAATACCGTTGCCGATTTGAACATCGATATGATTGGCCGCCGCGACCCGGCACACAAAGATTCGCCAGATTATTGCTATTTGATTGGTTCGGACAAGTTAAGCACTACGCTTCATAAAATAAGCGAAAGCGCCAACAGCACTTATACCAACCTGGCTGTTGATTATAAATATAACGACCCTAATGACCCGGAGCGCATCTACTATCGTTCTGACCATTACAACTTTGCTAAACACAATGTGCCTATCATTTTCTATTTTGATGGTGTGCATGAGGATTATCATCGCGTAAGTGATGAGGTAAGCAAAATTGATTTTCCGTTACTGGTTAAGCGTACCCAACTGGTATTTTATACCGGCTGGGATTTGGCTAACCGCGATGCCCGCCCGGTTGTTGATGTGACCAATAACATGCCGGCTACCCGATAGCAAAATCATCATTGATAACAAATAAGAAACAAGCGCCATGCATAACCTGCATGGCGCTTGTTTTTTACAGGCAATTTTGAAATGTTAATAAATTATTAAGGCTTAACCGTATTTTAAACACACATTCAGGCGTTTTATTCATTCATATATTTATAATTCATTTAATCGCTCATTATATTTGCTTGCATGGGAAGTACGGCTGAGAAATTTTTGGAAGATTCGGAAGTAAAGGCGTTTGAGCCCAACCACAGGCGTATCATTAATTACAACATGGGCAAGTATCACGCGGCAGTGGCCCGTGGTACGGCGCGTTTGGCTAATTTAGAAACGGCCAAGCGTAAAGCGCACGTAGTAAAATGGCGGGTAATGGAAAATCTGGACAAGTTTTTACCCGAGTTTGAAGCCAATTTTCAACGCCGTGGTGGCAAAGTCATTTGGGCCAATGACGTGGTGGAGGCCCAGCAGGAAATCCTGAATATTATTGAAAAAGCCGGCGCCCGTAAAGTAGTCAAATCAAAAACTATGGCTACCGAAGAAATTCACTTAAATGAATTTCTGGAGCTGAATAATATCGAGTCGCTCGAGACGGATTTAGGTGAGTACATTGTGCAGTTATTAGGGCAAAAGCCTTACCACATCGTAACGCCGGCCATGCACCTGTCTAAAGAAGATATCGCCAAGCTTTTCAATGAGCGTTTTGGTACACCTATTGATGCTACGCCCGACCAGTTAGCTGGCAAAGCCCGCGAGTTGCTGCGCGAAAAATATCTGCAGGCCGATGTAGGCATTACCGGCGCCAACTTTTTAATTGCCGACACGGGCGGAGTAGCCTTAAGCGAAAATGAAGGCAATACCCGTTTAAATACCACCTTTCCTAAAATACACATCGCCGTGGTGGGTATCGAAAAGATTATACCATCAATGGCCGATTTGGACTTGTTTTGGCCTCTGCTGGCCACCCACGGAACAGGGCAGAACCTGACAGTATACAACACCATCCTTAACGGTCCGCGTCAGTCTAACGAGACTGACGGCCCGGAAGAGATGTATGTCATATTGCTGGATAACGGCCGTACTGACCTGCTGGCTCAAAAAGACCAGCGGCAAGGCTTGTATTGTATTCGTTGCGGTGCCTGTTTAAATGCCTGCCCGGTATATCAAAATATAGGCGGCCATACCTATAATACCACTTACAGCGGGCCTATAGGTTCGGTGATTACCCCACACATGAAGGGGATGGAAGAGTTTAAACACTTAAGCTATGCATCAAGTTTGTGCGGCCGCTGTACAGAGGTTTGCCCGGTTAAAATAGATATTCATAAAATGCTACTGCTTAACCGGCGCGATGCCGTAAAGAGCGATATTGTAAGTACGCCCGAAAAGTGGGGCTGGGCAGCCTGGAAAACGGCAATGCAAAGCCGCAAGCTAACTGACTTTTTTGGCGGCGGCGTTAAAAACTTTTTACTGAAAAGCTTATTTAAGAAATCGTGGGGTAAATACCGCGAAATGCCGGTGGTAGCCGAAAAGTCGTTTGCACAACGCTGGGCCGAAAAAAACGGGCCGGCCGAAAAAGATTAACATGAGAAAAGTAATATTAAACCTGGCCGTAAGCCTGGATGGTTTTATTGAAGGCCCTAATGGCGAATATGATTGGTGCCTGAACGACCAGGACTATGGCATGGCCGAGTTTTTTTTCGATACCAATACCGTTTTTATTGGCCGTAAAAGTTACGAGTTGGTAGCCGGTTTGGAAGACGAGTACTTTCCGGGGATTGATAAAGTATGCGTGTTTTCTGATACCATTACTGAGGCCACGAACGCCAAGGTAGAGATTATTACCCGTCAAAGTTTTGATGAACGCGTTAAGCAGCTGTTAGATGACGACGAAAGCGGACAGGTTTGGTTGTTTGGCGGCGCCAATTTGCTCACTACTTTTTTGGAGAAGAGATTGGTTACTGACATGCTTTTATCAGTACATCCTGTCATTTTAGGTGGAGGCAAGCCATTATTTCAGCAACTGCAAAAAAAGGTAAACCTGTTACTCACTGGTACGCAGGCCTACGACAGTGGCTTAGTGCAGCTCCGTTATACCTTGAGGCCCGAGTTTGATTATAGCATGCTGGACGCCTCGTTTACCAGCCCGGAATTAAACGGCTTTTAATGCTTTATTATCATGATGACATTAGAAGAAATTTACGAAGAAGACCCAACGCAGCGCATCATAGACGAAGGTGCCGACTGGGGAGCCAAGCAAATGCTGAAGGCTGGTGTTCCCATATATTACAGGAGCGAAGATTATCCTGAGACGATGAGTGGTAATTTTTTCGTGAAAGAATATCCCAACGGTGCAAAATTTATTATACGCAAAGAATTAACTGAGGACTTGCGGCTACTTGAAGAACAAGTTAGATTAATCAATGCAATTTAACCAATCCTTACTGTCAGTAATAGGTGGCCCCAATGGTTCGGGTAAAACTACTCTTACGCATTATTTGATTGCGAAGAAGAGAGTTGAGCCTGATATTATCAATCCTGATGAGATAGCATTTAAAGAATTTGGAAGCTATAGTTTTCAAATGCAGGCTGCCCGCACAGCGCTCGAAAGACGTCGTTCATCACTAAGTTTGCAGAAAGACTTTACATTTGAAAGTACTTTTTCAGGGAAATCTGAGATAAACGACATTAAGGAAGCCAAGCGTTTGGGTTATAAAGTAGTGCTTTATTACGTTGCTTTGCAATCAGTAATAGATAATGTCACAAGGGTAGAAGAGCGTCAAACCATGTTAGGGCACGATGTAAAAAGTGACGACATTATCAGGCGCTATACTAATAGTCAGCAGAACTTGATTAAATACATAGCACTGTTCGACAAGGCATATTTGTTTGATAATTCAGGACTGTCCAGGTCAAGAGTCGCAATATTTTCAAATGGCAAGTTAGCTTGGATAAATAAAAAACATCAGCATCATCCATTCTTTGAACCCTTATTTTCAGGCAACCTCCACTAACTCAACCTCCGCTACTGGGCTAAACAGGTAAATGCGCTTGGTGGCAATTTCCACGCATCTGAAACGCTTACGTAACTGTTCTTCTTTCCTGAACACTCGGCCATCTTTAATTTTGAAAACTGCTTTTAAGGGTAGCTTTTCGACGGTAGTAGCTGCGGCGTGTGTGGTATCGTATTTTCGCAAGGCACGGTATAAATTTAAATCAGAACAACTGGAGGCTGCCGGATTATTCAGGTAAGCGGTTATAGCCGCAGTAATATCCGTCGGGAAAACCTGCCGCTCAAAAAAGGGTTGCATCATCTTTTTAAAATTGCTTTTCCACTCAGGGCCGTGCGGCTTAATTAAATGCTGGTGCTGGTTCCAGGTATGCAGGTGGGCAAACTCGTGGACGGTAGTGACCAAGAAAGCGTAAGGGTTGAGATTATGATTAACAGATATACGATGCCCCTTGCCGCCAAAAGGTGGCCGATAATCGCCAAATTTGCTGTTGCGGCTGCGGGATATTTTAAATTCGCACTTAAAATAGTCAATCCATTTAGCCACCATCGGGGCAGCACCCGCAGGTACATATTTCTCTAATACTTTAGTTTTATCCACAAATACTCCTCACCAAAAATAAGCATAGACAAACTGATTATTAACTAACAAGTCAAATACCTTATTTTAGTGATAGACATTCGACATGACCATAGACTTAGTGATTGATTATTTACGACGGCATCTTGATGAAACTGACATCACACTAAACAAAGGTGCCAGTGACGAATCAATTGAACAGTTCGAAAAATCAACGGGTATTATATTACCTGATGATGTAAAGCAGTTTTACCGTTTTGCTAATGGTTTTGAATCAGAGGAATATCTTTTCAACATCGTTCCTTTGGAATATATTGTTGACAGTGAAACAGGTAATATTTATATAGCTGAATATTCGATTTACGCAGATATGTGGCAATTAGAGATAAATCCAGCGAATGCCAATGATTATTTAATAACAACTATGTCTGCTAAAGATGAAAGAATTGTATTAACTAACTCGTTTGCTGAACTTTTGAATCGATTTCTCAAAGAGGGCTTAGTTGGCGAGAAAGGTTTGTGTGCTTAGGCTAATGGCGCCAGTAAAATATGAGACGATACTGTTACTTCAACAACGTATAAGTAATAAAACTCGCACCATAAGCTAAAACCGTCATGTACAAAAATTGTACGGCAGGCCAGCGCCAATCTTTGGTTTCGCGGTATACAATAGCTACGGTGCTGGCACATTGCATGGCAAAAGCGTAAAACATCATCAGCGAAAAGGCTACTGCCAGTGTAAACGTAGGCTGGCCGGTTTCGGGATTGCGGGCATTGCCCATTTTGGCTTTTACTGACTGTATCTCATCGGCATTATCTACGCTGTAAATAGTAGCCATGGTGCCCACAAAAACCTCGCGAGCGGCAAAGGACGTAATTAAGGCAATGCCTATTTTCCAGTCGAAGCCCAAGGGTTTGATGACCGGCTCAATCACATGCCCTAAATGGCCGGCGTAAGAGCTTTCCAGTTTTTCTGATGCAATGGCATGCTCAATTTCGGTAGGCTTCATTTTTTGACCATACTGCGGCTGCTCGTATTTTTTCTCAATCTGCTTAAAGGTATCGCCCGGTCCGTAAGACGACAATACCCATAAAATAACCGATACCGCAATAATCACTTTGCCCGCTTCCAATACAAAGGTTTTGGCACGGTCAAACATCGTCAGCAATACGTTATTCCACCGCGGCATGCGGTATACCGGTAACTCCATAATAAAGTAGCCACGTTCGCGTGCCTTTAAAATATGTTTCATTACCCATGCCACTACCACTGCCGATACCATACTGAGCAGGTACATGCCGGTAAGCGCTAGGCCTTGCAGGTTAAATATCCACCATACATTACGGCTGGGCACTACCAGCGCAATTAATAAAGTATATACCGGTAACCGGGCCGAACAACTGATGAGTGGCGTTACCATAATGGTAATCATCCGGTCTTTCCAGTTTTCGATGGTACGGGTACTCATAATGCTGGGTACGGCACAAGCAAAACCACCAATCAGTGGCACTACCGATTTTCCGTTCAGTCCCACCTTGCGCATTACCTTATCCATCATAAACGTAACGCGGGCCATATAACCGGTATCTTCTAAAATGGCAATAAAGGCAAACAGAATAGCAATCTGCGGAATAAACACTAACACACCGCTTAAACCGGCAATCACCCCATCGGCCAGTAAGTCGGTAAGCGGGCCGGCAGGCAGCATTTGATGTACGCCGGTTTGCATCCATACAAATAACTTTTCAATCAAATCCATCGGGTATGCCGACCAGGCAAAAATGGCCTGGAAGATAAACAGCAAAATGCCGAAGAAAATCAGGAAGCCGAATACCCGGTGAGTCAGGATGCGGTCAATGCGGTTACTGGTATTTTCTTCGTGCGCAGCTTCTTTAACCTTTACGGTATCGTACAGTAAATCATTAATATAGTTATACCGGGCAATGGTTTCGGTAGCCTGTGCTTTTTGCGAATGGAAGTTATGCGTTTGCTCCAGCTGCTCAATACGGTCGTTATCGCTTGCTGATAAAAAAGTAA
>CAXYKR010000358.1:0-7783 GCA_964277815.1 uncultured Mucilaginibacter sp.
AAAGGCCGCAACTGGTGGCAGACTGAAATAAAGAAATATGCTGATGTAGGCGTAAGCGGCATCTGGAATGACATGAACGAGATATCTACCTGGGGCCAAAAAATGCCTGACAATGTGATATTTGATTACGAAGGTAAAAAGGCATCACACATGCAGGCGCATAACATATACGGCCTCGAAATGGCCCGCGCCAGCTTTGAGGGTTACCGCAACGCATTGGGCAATAAACGCCCGTTCATCCTTACCCGCGCCGGCTACTCAGGTTTGCAGCGCTATACCGCCATCTGGACTGGCGACAACCGCGCCGAGGATGACCACATGCTGTTAGGCGTACGTTTACTAAGCAGCTTAGGTTTAAGCGGCGTGCCGTTTACCGGGATGGATATTGGCGGTTTCACTGGCAACCCAACCGTTGGCTTGTACACCCGCTGGATGCAGATTGGTGCGTTTAGTCCATATTTTAGAAATCATACTGGTGTAAACACCAAATCGGCAGAACCCTGGGCTTTTGGTGAGGAGGCATTAGAGATTGCACGTAACTACATTAATTTACGTTACCGATTGCTGCCTTACTTGTATTCGTCGTTTTATGAGGCTACGCAAAATGGCAAGCCCATTGTGCGCTCGCTGGCTATCAATTACACCCACGACCCGGAAGTTTACAACGCTAAATTTCAAAACCAATACGAGTTTGGTAATGGTTTCATGATTTCTCCATTTAGCAGTACGGATACTTATGGCACTATTTACCTGCCGGAAGGTAACTGGTATAATTTATACAGTGATGAGATAATGACTGGCAAACAGCAAAAGATAATGCCCATAAGCGTACAAAAGCTTCCGGTTTTTGTAAAAGAAAGTAGTATCATCCCGATGCAGTCACTTATCCAGTCGACTGCCGAAAAACCGACAGATACGCTAACAGTGCATATTTACAAAGGCAACCGCAATAACTCTTTTGTGTATTACGAAGATGACGGTGAAAGCTACAATTACGAGAATGGTAGCTTTTACAAACGTACCATCACCTACAACGCGGCCAAAAAACAGATTGTATTTTGTAAAGCTGAAGGTAGCCAAGGCTCCAAGTTTAAGCACATCACGCTGCAACTACACGGCTTTGCTAATGGCACTAAGTTGAGCGTAGATGGAAAATCTGCCGACGTTAAAAACGCGTTCGTGTCTTTCTTAACGCCGGTATCAAGCTTTGACCCGCAAGGTACGGTTAACCAAGCCGAAGGCCATGAGGTAAAAAGCATTACTATTAACAACAGCAGTAATGCGTTTACTTTGAGTTACTAAAACGTTTTTTTCATAGTCACTTCATCAGCCCTTGGTACTATTTTAGAGCCAGGGGCTTTTGTATTATTATAATTACCTTACAGGCCTTACTTTTGCAGAAATTATAGGCCGATTTATGAAGTTTATTCAGGTGTTGTTTTTACTGGTGGGTTTGAGCCAGGCAGCCTTTGCATTTCCAGAAAACGTGGATATGATGGAAAAGTTGAAAGCTGAAATCAACAGAAAAAACACCTACGACCGGCAGAAAGACGCTACCATCAGTAAGCTTAAAGCTTCGCTGAAGTCCGTTCCAGCCAGTAACAAGGCGGCGCAGTTTGATTGGTGCAGCCGCATATATGACCAATACAAATCATACCAATACGACTCTGCCTTTGTGTACGTGAACCGTATGCAGGCGCTGAGCGAGCAATTGCAGGACAAGGGCAAAATATACAACAGTAAAATAAAAACGGCTTTCATCCTGCTTTCTTCCGGGATGTTTAAAGAAACCTTTGATAACTTGCAAGGTATTGATATCCGATTTTTGTCGGACAGTGCCAAGCTGGATTACTATTTGATAATGATGCGGGGCAATTACGACTTGGCCAATTACGATAACGACCGCCATTATTCGCCTGCTTACATTGCGGAGGGAAATAAATACATCGACCTGGCTATTGCAGCCAGTCAGCCCAATTCGTTCGACCGGTTGTATCTCGAGGGTTATAAAAACCTCAGAAATAATAACAATACCCAAGCCGAGGCCATTTTCAACCAATTGCTTCAACGCAAACTCAACCGCCACCAGTACGCCATTTTAACGTCTACCCTGAGCAAATTGTACATGGGCACACCATCGCAAAAGCAAAAGGGAATCAATTTACTTATTGAGGCCGCTATTGCCGACATTCAATCATCAACTAAAGAAACTGTAGCGCTGTTGTGGCTGGCCGAAAACCTATATAAAGATGGTGATACCAAAAATGCGTATGACTTAATACAGCAAGCCATGGCTGATGCTGAATTTTACGGGGCCCGTCAACGCCAGTTCCAGATAAGCACGCTGTTACCCATTGTGGCCGCTCAGCAGTTAACTTATTCCGAAAAAGAACGCACCCGGTTTCTGACTTATTTTGTGTTGATTACTGCGCTGGCCGTAGTGATTGTGGTGTTTACGATGCTGTTGTTTAAGCAACTCAAAAAAGTGCAAGCCAAAGAAAAAATTATTGAAGACAAGAACGCGGAGTTGGAAGCCATCAACAGCAAACTGCAGGAAGATACCCGAATCAAAGAAGATTATATTGGTTACTTTTTCAATGTAATTTCGGGATATATCTCCAAGCTGGAAAAACTGAAGCACTCGATTGATACTAAGTTGTCAATCAAAAAGTACGATGATATTCAAATCACCATTAATAACATCAATATTAAAAAAGAACGCGAAACGCTGTTTTATACTTTCGACCACGTATTCCTAAAAATATTCCCGAACTTCATTACGTCGTTCAACGCTCTATTTAACGAGAAAGACCAGATATGGCCAAAAGAACACGAAGTTTTGACTACCGACTTACGAATTTTTGCGTTGATGCGGTTAGGAATTACCGATGTGCAGGCCATAGCCAACATACTGGAGTACTCGGAAAAGACCATCTATGTATACAAAATGCGTCTCAAAGCCAAGGCCATAATTCATGGTGATGACTTTGATGCGCGTATTATGGCTATTAAGGCGGTCGATGTGCCTTAATAGCCGTTAATAACCTATTTTACTTCACCTTCGTAATTTTATACAATCCCGCGCCATGACGATTAATCAACGGTGCAAACTCGCCCGTAAACCTACCAACCACCTTGCCAGTCCATAAATCGGTAATGGTGCAGGCCGATTTCAAGCCCAGGCTTTTTAAATCTACTTTAACCTTGGCGCTTGCAGCCGGCTCGGGGCCGGATGGGTTTTCGGTGAATACCATAGCTTCCATAGAGGCACCGGTATTTTGGTCGACGGCTGCTTTATCTAAACCAACCAAGGCTTTGAAGTGAGTGTAACCTTCAGGCAGGTCAAACTCAACCAAACCGTTTGAATGCATACCAATACCCTTACTATAAGTTTTGTAATCCACCACTAAATTACCGCCGGATACAGACTGATTTAACCGAACGCTCCCCCAGCCTGATTTTGCCTGACGCCATTTTAATTGCGTGAGTTGCAGGGTGTCTTTATCGTTGTAAATTACGGGGTTTATCCAATCGGTATGGTCCCAGTCAATACCATCGCCACCGTTATCAGCCACGAGGTACAATTTCTTAGCTCCTTTTAGGTCGATGTCAACCTTCTTGCTTTGCGAAGGCGTTTGCCGATTAATAACACCGCTTTTCCAGATGGCTTTGGCGGGGTCGGCCAGTAGTTTATCCGTTTTGTTAAATACTGCGAGGTACTTAGCACCTGTGCCGGGTTCGTCGGCCGTCCACGCGGCTTCGTTGGGCCGGTTAAACAGCGGGCGGTTATTGGTACTTTTGTTGAGTACAGCCAGCATGCCTTTGTTGGTCAGCAAAGCATCAGTAAACGCATCATTATCAGGCAAATTACCACCAAACATCATCGGAGATTTAAAAACACTCCACAAGCTCATCATGGTGTATTGCTCGTCATGCGTAAAGCGCGTCATGCGGGGAGCGCCACGTTCGGCCCGGATACCTATGCGGCCCATAGGCAGCATATCGCCATCGGGGTAAGCGCCAAAGGCACGCCATTTATTCCAGCGGTCAAATACTTCAAAATGTTCTTTTAGTTGTTCCCAGCTGTCCCAAAAGTCGCCAACGGTACGCCACATATTGGCATTGGCCTGCACGTGGGCGGCATGTGCTAAAGGCGTTTCGCCGGGCGATGTACTCAACACAATTTTACGGCCGGTGCGGTCAATGGCTTTTCTAATCATGTCTACCTCACCCTCAAAATAAATGGGCGACGATAAATCATCAATCTTTACAAAATCTAATCCCCACGATGCGTACAGCTCAAAAATAGAGTTGTAATATTCCTGGGCACCTGGCTTACCCGGTACAATGGTGTACATATCGCGCAGCCATTTGCATTGGTCTTTAGTGCTGTAAATATCTTTGGCTGTAACGTTAGTACCTTTGATGGGTAAACCGCGATTTACCGCAATAACCGGCACGCCACGCATAATATGGATGCCAAATTTAAGACCCTTGGCATGCAAATAATCGGCCAGTGGCTTAAAGCCCTTGCCACCTGCTGCTGAAGGAAAACGGTTAACAGCAGGCGTGAAACGGCCATACTCGTCGATATTGTACTGTGGGTCGGTTTGGTTGTAGCCATTAGCTTTATCGTTGCTCACAAACCAACGGATGTCGACCACTACGTAACCCCATCCGGATGATTTTAAGTGTGCAGCCATGTAGTCGGCGTTAGCCTTTACCTCATCTTCGGTAACGGTGGGGCCAAAACAATCCCAGCTATTCCAGCCCATAGGCGGCGTGGGTGCCCAGGCATGAAAGTCGGATTTAGTTTTCGACTGGCTATTCTTTTGCTGTTGTGCCATCGTTGGCAAGCTCAACGCCGACGACAACACCAAGGGTAAAAGGTATTTTACAGGTTTTCTCATATACAATCACGAAATTTTATGGTCAATTAACGCCTTCGGTAGTCATCAACACTCTTTTTATTGAGCCATCCTTTTTGTACTCCAGGCGTTCTATGCATACTGAACGACTGTAGCTGCCGCCATCGCGCTGTATGGCACCGGTATGGTAAAAAAAGTACCATTTGCCTTTAAACTCTACCATACCCTCATGGTTGGTGTTACTGTTGCCAGCAACTTCGTTAAGCACGCCTTTATATTGGTACGGGCCTTCAATTTTATCGGCCATGGCATAGTCTATCTTTTCGGGAAAGCCCGACGCATATGATAAATAGTATTTTCCCTTGCGTTTGTGTATCCAGGGTGCTTCTTCAAAACGCATTCCGGCAAAATCAATCTTCTTAACCGGGCGTTCAATCTCTGTCATGTTAGGTTTAAGTTTGGCATAATAGCAAACACCGTTGCCCCAAAATAACCAGGCTTGTCCGTCATCGTCAATCATTACCGTAGGGTCAATACAGGTCCAGCTATGGGTTGAGGCAAAACAGTCGGCGCGGGTAACCAAAGGCTTGCCAAGCGCATCTTTGTAAGGGCCTTGTATACGGTCGGCCACCGCTACGCCGATGCCCGACCCATTAGTACTGATATACCAGTAATACTTGCCGTTACGCTTTATCACCTGCGCAGCAAAAGCTCCACCGCTTTTATCCCAGGCAAAATCAGCAATTTTTAATGGCGTTGGATATTCGGTCCAGTGCTTTAAGTCGGTAGTCGCAAACAAGCACCAGTCTTTCATTTTATAATTGGTTTGCCCGCCGGCATAATCGTGCCCGGTAAAAAGCCATAGTGTATCGCCCTCTACCAAGGGTGCTGGGTCAGCGGTAAATTTATGGGTGATGATGGGATTACCGGATGAGGTAAAGTGATATAAAGAATCAGCCGATTTTTGCCCATACACCCGCCCTGTAAAAGCTAAACATGCAATTCCAATAGCAGTGAATATATTTTTGACCATACAATCTTTGTAATTTTTAATTATTTATTGGATGCTTTGATGCCTAATAATTCAGCCGGAACACCGCCCCATTGCTGATTTAGCCGTTCGGCTTCTTGACGGGTAATGCTGATGACGGTACCGTGTCGCGGATTAAAGTTTTTGGTAAACGATTCGGGCGTTTGACTAAAGTTAAACAAATCGGTGCTGCGCTGAAACTCGTAGCGATGATCGCGGTACAGGTCATACATCAATATGTACTCATTGCGATTATTCAGCTCAAAAATACCCGAACCTTCTACCGATACCTTTTTAGCCGAGTAAGCATCAACATATTTAAAATCTTCCGTCCAGGGTCCCTGCAGCGATTTGCCGATAGCCTGTTGTATGCCGTTGGCAAACTCTTTACCATTGGCATCTTTAGTGTTGCCTTTGTAAAAAAAATGATAAAGTCCGTCTTTATAAATGATGTCGCCATCAATAGCCCCATATTTTGCTTTAAATAAAAGCCGTGGTTCGGCTTCAAAACCGGTAAAATCGGCATTGGCATAAGCGCAGTAGAAATCGAGTGCCGGGTTATCTTTCAATCTTACGGTAAAATATACCATATACTTGCCTGCGACAGGGTCATAAATGGTTTGTGGCGCCCAAACCCATTTCACATTTGGAAATTTTTGAGGATAAGCTTTTTCGAGGTTGATGATACCGTGTGTCCAATGGATTAAATCATTCGATTTTAACATGGTGATGCCGGGATTATAGTCCCAGCCATCCTTGGTGGTATGCATATCGGTGGCTACCATATAAAATGTCTTCTCATCCTCACCGCGTAAAATGTGCGGGTCGCGGATACCGCCGGTAGCCGAAATTTCGCTGGATGCAATAATCGGTTGATTATTGTTAAGCGCCGTCCAATGTGCGGCGTCGGCACTGGCTCCAAAACGTAACTGCTCCTGCTGCTCGCCCGGGCCCGAACCTTCAAAATAAGTAAACAGATAACCATCGTAAGGCTGCTCCTCACGTGCAACGGTAACTTTAAAAGCTTTGCTCCGCTTTTCAGCGCCCGATGTAAGCGTAGCCGTCAATATGACATTGACTTTACCACCATTACGCGGTGAACGCTTGATGAGCTTCCCTTTATTGGAAATATACCGAAGGTTTGCCGACTTCCAAGTAATTTGACTGCCGTTAGCGCCAACCGAATCCAGCGGCAAATCCCAGTGCAAATTCTGCGTGTAACCAGCGGGAATAGCCAATTGACGTGCATCAGCATCTACCTTCTGCCTATCGGTTTTAGTTGGTGCTTGTGCTTTTAACGCTATCGTACTGATTGCAAAAGACAGACTTAAAGCTGCAAAGAGAAACCTTTTATTCATTGTTAAGCGATTGCCAATTATTATAATATTTTTATCGAGTGTTGGCCAAATACTATATGCATAGCGTACTCAGACTTTTTAATAAAATCTCAATACGATATTTTGCAAGCATTTTATAACACTGGGCTTGGCCCTTTTAGGTTTAAAATAAAATCCTACATCATTGCCCGCTGAGCGGTGATATGTAAGGCATCAATTATTTATTGTCAATTTTACACTTAATAATCTATATATGCTATCCGGCTGAACAATGTTGTCATCAATTTATTAATTATTAAGAACTCTACGGCAATATTGTATCAAGGCACACGGTCTATCTCTCCTACGTTGTAATCCCGCCAGGAACTGAGAAGTAAATTTACCCAGCTACACATGGTAATTCAGATGTGTATCGTTAACGAACAGTTTTGTTCATATCCGAACGCTTAAGACAATATATACAACTGATTTTTTGCACGTTACAAAATGGCTTAATTTGTGAAAGCTTAAATTATTCATAGCTTAATCACCCTAACCCAATCCGACAC
>CAXYKR010000359.1:0-5386 GCA_964277815.1 uncultured Mucilaginibacter sp.
TCTGCTTGTTTTAAGTTCATGCAATAGTTTAAAATATAAAATCAATAAGGGGTTGCCCAAATACGGCTTGGGCTTAATACGTGACAGTCACGATGTTTTGTTATGCAAAAACGTCAGTTAAATGTTAATATTTTAACGCATAGGGTATTTTAAACAGGTATTTGGTATTTTTGCTAAACGATAAATTATAAAGACAACATGTACCCAGAATATTTAGTTGCCCCTATGCGGGCTGATTTAACCAATGCCGGTTTCGAGGAATTGAAAGACGCGCAGGAAGTTAAGAATGCAGTTGAAAGCGAAGGAACTGTATTTGTAATAGTAAATTCGGTTTGTGGTTGCGCTGCCGCTATGGCCCGCCCTGCTGCAAAACTGGCCGTGCAAAACGAAAAACATCCTACCAAACTGGTAACCGTTTTTGCCGGTATGGAAAAAGAAGCAGTTGATGAGGCCCGTCGTTATATGTTGCCTTACCCACCGTCTTCGCCTGCTATGGCTTTATTTAAAGACGGTAAACTGGTACACATGATTGAGCGCCACCAGATTGAAGGCCGTCCGGCACAAATGATTGCCGACAACCTGATTGATGCTTTTGACCAGTATTGCTAATACTCAGATTTATAATAAAAAATCCGGCCCGCAAAGCCGGATTTTTTGTTTAAAAGGAAATCTGTTTTCAAAACAGGTATTGTTAAGGCTTATATCTTCTGGTGATGCTCTTTTCGTAACTTTCTTCGGATGAAAAAAACGATTAATTCCATCCTTTTAGACGGTTGTAAACTTTGTAATTACGCTATAACAATTACCTTTGATTTTCATTTATTTAAACGCTTTATCCGTAATCAACTGATATTTTTCAAGTATTCTAATATGTTAACAAATAAACCGTTTGCGCTTTTTTGGACAAGCATTTGCCTGGCCGCATTAAGTTTACCGGCCGCTGCTCAAACTCAGCCACCCGCAGCCGACAATCCGGCACTTAAAATTTACCGGGCTACCCCCACTAAAATCAATGATTTAGTCCACACCAAGCTCGAGGTAAGCTTTGATTATAAAAAGAGGTATCTGTACGGCAAGGAATGGGTAACTCTTAAACCGCACATGTACCCTACCGATACGTTACGTTTGGATGCCAAAGGCATGGACATTAAATCCATCGCCATGGTAAACGGCACTAAAAATATCCCGTTAAAATTTACTTACCAGGATAGCCTGTCGCTTAACATTCACCTGGACCGGGTATACCAGAACAACGAAAAATATACCGTTTACATTGCTTACACGGCCAAGCCCGATGAGTTGAAAGTAAAAGGCAGTGCAGCCATTAACGATGCTAAAGGTTTGTATTTTATAAACCCTGACAGCGCGGTTAAAGACAAGCCGGTACAAATCTGGACGCAGGGCGAAACCGAAAGCTCATCGGCCTGGTTCCCGACCATTGATAAGCCTAACCAGAAAACAACCGACGAAATTTACATGACAGTACCGGCCAAGTACGTTACTTTATCTAACGGTAAACTGGTATCTCAAAAAAATAACGGTAACGGTACCCGCACCGATTACTGGAAAATGGACTTACCGCACTCGCCTTACCTGTTTATGATGGCGGTAGGTAACTTTAAAATCTACAAAGATAAATGGCGTGACAAGGAGGTAAACTATTACCTGGAACCTAAATACGCGCCTTATGCTAAAACCATTTTTGGTTATACACCTGAAGTAATGGAGTTTTACTCTAAAACATTAGGAGTTGACTATCCGTGGAATAAATATGCACAAATTGTAGTGCGCGATTATGTGAGCGGCGCGATGGAAAACACTACGGCTACCCTGCACGGTGATTATGTGCAAGGTACAGCCCGCGAGTTTAACGACCGTTATTACAACATTAGCCAGGGCGAAAGCACCGTGGTACACGAGTTGTTTCACCAGTGGTTTGGCGATTATGTAACCGCCGAAAGCTGGAGCAACTTAACCGTTAACGAATCATTCGCCGATTTTAGCGAAACCCTTTGGGCCGAATACAAATACGGTAAGGACGAAGGCGACGCGCACATCAACGGCGACCGCAAAGCATATTTTAACGGAGCCGATGCATCTACCAAAGATTTGGTACGTTTTCATTACAACGACAAGGAAGACATGTTTGATGTGGTGACTTACCAAAAAGGTGGTTCTATACTTTATATGTTGCGTAACTTTTTAGGTAATGATGCTTTTTATAAAGGCCTGAACATTTACCTGAAAAATAATGCCTTTAAAAACGGTGAAGCCCAACAATTACGTTTAGCGTTAGAAGAAGCCAGTGGTAAAGACCTGAACTGGTTTTTTAACCAATGGTATTACAATGCCGGTCACCCCGAGCTGAATATCACTTACAACTGGGATGCCGCTACCAAAACGCAGTCGGTTTACCTACAGCAAAACCAGGCCGGTAATGCTTTTGTGCTGCCTATGGCAATTGATATTTACAGCGGTGGTAAAAAAGAACGCCACATGGTTTGGATGCGCGATAAAACCGACACCTTAACCTTTAAGTTGGCCGCCAAGCCCGACTTGGTCAATGTTGACGGCGACAAAATGCTGCTTGCCAAAAAAACAGATACTAAAACAGGTGCAGAGTTTTTGTTCCAATACAACAATGCGCCTTTGTATTTAGACCGTGCCGAGGCCTTGACCTGGGCTACAGCTCAGCGTTCGGATAATGCCGACGCTCGCAAAATTATACTGGCCGCTTTAAAAGATAAATACTACGGTATTCGGATGGATGCCATCAAAGCATTAAAGCTTAACAATGATGACGTGCGCAATGCGGCCCAGCCGATATTAACCACCATGGCGCAAACCGATAAAAATAATTTGGTTAAAGCAGCTGCCATCACGTCTTTGGCAGGTTTAAAAGCATCGGGTAATACCAACCTGTTTAAGCAGGCTTTAAGCAGCCAGTCTTACGCTGTACAGGCCGCAGCGCTTAATGCGCTATATCAGCTCGACCCAACTTCGGGTTTAGCCTTAGCAAAAAGCCTGGAAAAAGATAGCGATGGCCAGTTGGCACAAAGCATATTAAACATCTATGCTACCAGCGGTGGCGATACCGAATGGCCTTACGTAAACAGCAAGTTTGACGAAGCTGATATACAAAGCAAGTTTTCGGTAATGCGCAGCTATGTGGCTTACGTTGGCCGTCTGCAAAAATCGGAATATGCACAACAAGGCATTGAGCAAATTAAAACTGTAGGCGTACGTTTTAAACAATACGGCATTGCGCCTGCATTGGTTAACTTTTTACAAACCATCAAAGACCAACGCGCTAAAATGAACGACACTGCTTCGGTTAACGCAGCAGATAACGCCATTAAGCAATTGCAACAATAATAGGTTTAAATTTTTAATATGGATAGGCTGCCTGGTGATTCCCGGCAGCCTATTTTATTTTAGACCTAACGGCGACAGTAATCAAATGTTAAAAACCATAAAAATTTAGCTTTTTAAAAGGCGATGTAATAACTTAGCTTATCATCAATTAAAACCATGGTAAAAACCTGCCTTCCAATTATTTTATTGAGTGTATTGGGCTTAGCTGCACACGCTCAAAAACAAAATGCACCCTCGACACTATTAACACCGATAGACCGCCAATTAAAGCTGGATACGAACATCACAATTGGGTCGCCGCTTGATAAAAACAAGGCATTTGAAAAGAACCTGACTGACAGGATACGCCTGGCAAGCATCAACGCTAACCCAACCGCTCAGCTCGATACATTTTATAGTACTATGCCGGTTGCAGGTAAAAAAGATAGCCAAAGAACCGACAATATGCCCGTAGTGAAATTAGGTGATACCAACACGCGATACACCATGCTGGTTAAGCGAATTGATATTGTAGACCCTACTAAAAAAGAGCAGGAAAAGGTTAACCCGTAAATAATTCGCGGATAAGAGGTATAGTCCAATACCCTAAGTTTCAAATCTAACATAGGGCTAAAAGAGCGGGCAGTCAAACCCTTAATAATCCTTATTTAACAGCTTCTCCAGTTCGGCAAAGCTGATGTTCATTTTTACCCGGCCCTGTTTGGCGTAAGAAATTTCGCCAGTTTCTTCGGATACGATAATAGCCGTCGCATCGTTAGCCTCAGTAACACCAATGCCTGCCCGATGGCGCAAGCCAAATTGTGCCGGCAAGTCACTGTTATCAGTCAACGGTAAAATGCAACTGGCCGATTTAATTTTGTTACCCGAGATAATCAACGCACCATCGTGCAGCGGTCCGTTTTTTTGAAATATAGTTTCGATAAGGCGCTTTGAAATTTTGGCATCCAGCACTTCACAGCTGGTTTGGAAAATCTGCTCGTCGTAATCCTTTACAAAAACAATCAGTGCGCCGGTATACATTTGCTTCATGCTTTTACAGGCATCAATAATAGGTTTGATGCGCTTGTAATTGTCCTTCTCCACATCCGACTTGCCTAAAAAGTACCGCCACCAGGCCCTATTACGCTGCAAGGAGGCATTACGCCCTACCAGCAACAAAAACCGCCTTATTTCCTGCTGAAAGACGACGATGATAGCAATGATACCCACATTCATGAAATTGCCCAAAATGGTGGTAAGCAACTTCATATCCAGCGCCTTTACAATAAAGTAAAGCACACACAACATGGCCAGGCCAATAAATATATTAGCCGCGATGGTGCCTCGTATTAAATTATATAGCTGGTAAATTAAAATGGCTACCAGTAATATATCTAATATGTTAAAAAACAGGTTGGATTTAAATGGGCTTAAGTCTATCGACTGCATAAGCGAAGTTATGCAAATTAGCCCGCTTTGAGAAGCGTAGCACTGGTTTGATCGCCGTCATAAAATATAGATATCACACAAACGCAAAACGCCGGACAAACATGCCCGGCGCCTGGATAAATATTTTGCATGATGTTTATTGCGCAGTAAGCTTAGGCAAAGTCCGCTGGTCGGCCGGTAAGGCCATGTATTTTTTATACGAGTCGTTGATGTAAGCCGCTAATGATTCTGCTTTGTTGCTGCGGATAAACTCGTAAGTAGGCCGGTACAAAATCATGAAGTTTTCCAGTTCACGGTCTTTCAACGGCACGATGCTGCTTACATAGGCTTTGGTAAACACCGAATCTACATGACGTTCTTTTATTTCACGCTCGAAATACTTTTTAAGTCGGCGGGCATCTTTGGCTTCTTTACCAAACCACGAGGTTGGCGAAAGCACATATACCTTACTTTTTTCGTACACCTGATGATACTCGGTACGTGGGTTAAAGCGCTGTCCGCGTACATTAACCTCGCGCAGGGCAATACCCAGCGGCACCATTACAACGTTTTTGTATTTTAAATCGGCAATATAAAGCGTATC
>CAXYKR010000360.1:0-17158 GCA_964277815.1 uncultured Mucilaginibacter sp.
TGCCCAGCAGGCGAAAGGCAAATGGTTTTACGAGTTTCAGGTCCGACGATATAGAGTCGCCCACACCCGGGTACTGAATTTTAACGGCAAGTTTTTCGCCGTTTAATTCGGCCTGGTGTACCTGGCCTATAGATGCTGCGTTATTGGAGCGCAGGTCAAACTTATCATAAATCTGCTCGGGCGTTTTGCCAAAGTACTTTTTAAAGGTCTGAACGATTAGCGGGCCCGAAAGGGGAGGAGCGTTATATTGCGATTGAGAAAACTTGTCTGTATAAGCTTTAGGCAGGATGTTTTTATCCATGCTCAGCATTTGTGCTACCTTTAAAGCACTGCCTTTTAACTCGCTTAGCGATTCATAAATGTCGGCGGCATTATCCTCATTAAGCTCGGTACGGTCTAACCCCGGATTGAACAGCTTTTTAGAATAATGCTTGATATAATTGCCGCCTACTTTAAAACCCGTTTTTACAAACCGGGCCGAACGTTCTACTTTACTGGTCGGTATACTGTTTTGTTCTTTCGCTTTATCTTCACTCATGTCTTTCTTTCTCAAATAGCGCTGCTAATTCGCGTTCGGTAACCTCGGCATAGTCATTAATTACCCGGTCAACAGGTTGCAGTTCATCTACCGTATGCGACGTAGTAATTCCAATAACCTTCATTCCTGCAGCATTAGCTGCTTTAATGCCCGAAAGTGAATCCTCAAATACAATGCAGTGCTCTGGTTTTATGCCTAAATCATCGGCTGCTTTTAAAAATATCTGCGGATTAGGCTTGGGTTTACTTACACGCGGTCCGTCTACAATAGTATCAAACATTGATTTGATGGAAAGGTTGTTCAGTACAAAGTCAATATTTGATGCCGTGGCCGACGAGGCCACCGCCAATTTTAAACCGGCACTTTTTAATTCCTGCAACAGGCGCTCCAAACCATTGATGGGCGCCATATTGGGCTCATAAATTTCGCGGTAGCGGATGGTTTTTTCCTGAAACATGGCTCTCATCTGCTCTTCATCGTAATCGTCGCCAAAAAAGTTTCGCATAATCACCATTCCCGGTACACCGCTAATTTTTTCGTTAAATAAATCGGGAGTTACTTCCGGGCGGTTGTATTGCTCGAAAAGTTCTTTCCAGGCTTTAAAGTGGTACGGGTTATTGTCAACCAGCGTACCATCCATATCAAAAATAGCAGCGTATTTAGTCATGTATAATTTCAACAGGTGCTTTATATATGAAAACCAACAGGATTCAATGAATTACTCAGAATCCCATCTTCTCTTTAAAACCACCGTTTTTTACTAAAAACTTGCCATAGTCAAAAAGGTTATCAATTGGCGAGCGCTGAAATAAATCAAAGGTTACATTGATGCCTTTCTCAATAGCCTCATCAGTTTTTTCAAAGCCGGCAGAGTTGTCGCTAATCCAGAACTTCAAAATAAAGTTAAACTGCATCCAAAGGGCATCTTTATACTTATTGGTGAAAAACTTGCGGTCGGTTAATTCGCCGGTTTCTAAACCGTCGCGTAAAATATCGTCGGCAAAGCTTTCGAAGATGTTTTTCAGGCTATCCAATACACGGGGCGTGCCGATTGGCCGGGCATGTTTTTTAAAGCTGTAAACAGCAAAGCTGCGGCTGCCTTTCAGCAACTCAAAAAAGCTGTAAAAGAAAGATAGTGCTTTTTCGCGTGCCGAGTACTGCGGCCAAACCTCCTGGGTTTTTATTTCGGTAACGGTTTTGCGGACAATATCTGCCCAAACAGATTGCTCAACTGCCTCAAACGAACCGAAAAAGCGATAAAATTCTTCTTCGGTCATGTCATTATTCTTTGCGAACAGATATACCGATTTAGGCTCGTGTCCTTCGGTTAGTACATAATCAATATAAGCGGTTTGAATACTTTCGGTAGTAGCCATAATGTTGATGAATAATTTCAATAAATGTACGTGTTTGTAAACAAGCACTTGTCATGCCAGTATACAAATCATTAACGTAAATATAGCGTTAGGTAGTACTTAGTTGTTGGCTATCGCGATGGCTGCCCGGAAATTTACAGCTAACTTACAAGCGCGAACTTTTTTATACTTATATTTGATACACTTCCGGCAGTTTTTTGTTGTTGCTTTAAGTTAAAGATGACCAATTGTTTGCCTGTATATGTCTGCCCCTAAAAGAGTATTAAAAGAGAACCTGCCCGAAAAGCTATGCGAGGTTTGCAAGCGTCCGTTTAGCTGGCGCAAAAAGTGGGAAAAGTGTTGGGACGATGTCAAATACTGTAGCGAACGGTGCCGGAGAAACAAATAATTAGCATTTTTGTATGTTGATTTAGATTGATTAAAAACAATGAGTGATAAAACAATTCTGGTGTGGTTTAGAAACGACTTGCGGGTGCATGACAACGAAATATTGTTGGAAGCCACCCGAAAGGCCGATAAAATACTGCCGGTATATTGTTTTGACCCTCATTACTTTGTTAAAACGGAATCGGGCTATAAGACAGGCAATATACGCGCTTGCTTTTTGCTGCAAAGCGTAGCCAACCTGCGTGAAAAGCTGCAGGCTTTGGGTGGCAATTTGTTAATTGTTTATGGTAACCCGGCCGAGCAAATCCCTCAACTGGCCGAGCAGTATCAGGTAAGCGAAGTTTACCACCATCGTGAGGTAGCTTTTGAAGAAACCAACATATCTGAAGAGGTAGAAGCTGCTTTGTGGAAAATGAAGCTTAATCTTAAACACTTCATTGGTCATACCCTTTACCATAAAGAAGATTTACCTTTTCCAATCAAAGATATTCCCGACAGCTTTAATACGTTTAAAAAGAAAGTAGAACGCGATAGCAGTGTGCGCCCGTGCCTGGCTATCCCCGAAAATATTGTAACTCCCTTAATTGCCAATGCGGGTGAGTTGCCTACTTTAGAACAATTGGGATTAACTGAACCTTTGCCCGACCCGCGTGCCCCATTTAAATTTGAGGGCGGCGAGACAGCTGGTTTGCAACAGCTCGAAAATTACTTTACTGTTAACGCTGCAACTGCCGGAGGCAAAGCCAACCGTAATGTAGCCTCATCAAAATTATCGCCCTGGTTAGCTTTAGGTTGCGTATCGCCGCGTCAGGTGTATTGGGAAATTATCAATCAAGGGCAAAGCGCGCATAATCATCCGCTGATGCTGGAACTTTTATGGCGGGATTACTTCCGGTTTATGTTTAAAAAATATAGCCGCAAGTTTTTTGAGGCCGAAGGTTTTAAAACCGCAGCACCCGAACTGGCTGCCAACCAGGAAATGCTTTTTGAGCAATGGAAAACCGGTAATACCGGTGTCCCTTTTATTGATGCCAGTATGAACGAACTCAACGCTACCGGTTTTATCAGCAATGCCAGCCGTCAGGCGGTATCTGCCTACCTGGTTAAAACATTAAAGGTTAATTGGACTTGGGGCGCCCGCTGGTTCGAAGAAAAACTGATTGATTATTCACCGGCCAGTAACTGGGGTAACTGGGCATACATTGCCGGCGTAGGTAACGACCCGCGCGAGAACCGCTACTTTAGTCCTAAGAACTTAAACGATCTTGACCCTAAAGGCGAATACGCCAGGCTGTGGCTTACTGAAGAAAACGTTGCATAGCTACTGGTGGTAGGTTGCTTTAAAACCTCGGGCTATGTTGGTTGTTGTAAACCATCATGGCTAAAACCCTCCGCCTTATTTTGGGCGACCAACTCAATATTAAGCATAGCTGGTTTAATGAACCACAATCTGATGTAACTTACATCGTGTTAGAAGTAACGCAGGAGCAGGAGTACGTAATGCACCATGTGCAAAAAATACTCGCTTTTTTTGGTGCCATGCGCAACTTCGCCCACCAGCTTACCAAATTGGGTCACGAGGTAATTTACGTTAAACTTGATGATAAAGATAATGAGCAGGATTTTGCGAAAAACCTGAAACGCGTTATCAAAAAAGAAAACATCAACCGTTTTGAATATCTGCTGCCCGATGAATATCGCCTGGATGAACAGCTGAAAGAAATATGCAAGCATCTGAATATTGAAACCGGTAGTGCCGACACTGAGCATTTTTTGACCGAACGCATGGATGTCAAAACCTTTTTTGGTAAAAAGACCCGTTACCTAATGGAGAGCTTTTACCGGAAAATGCGCGAAAAACTGCATGTGTTGATGGATGATGACGAGCCCGAAGGCGGAAGGTGGAATTTTGACGCCGATAACCGCAAAAAGTATGATGGCAAAGTGCCTCTGGAGCCACCTTTATTATTTAATCATGATGTCACTGCATTAAAAGAAATGATTGATGCAGCCAAAGTGAAATATTTTGGAGAGGTAGATGCCGAACATTTTGGCTGGCCGTTGTCAAGACAGGAAGCACTGAGCGCTTTGAAATATTTTTGCGAGCACCTGCTGCCAAACTTCGGTACTTATGAAGATGCCATGCTGCAGGAGCATATCAGCCTTTTCCATTCGCGCATGTCATTTGCCATGAATGTGAAACTGGTTTCGCCGTTTGAGGTGGTAAGTACCGTATTAAAATATTACAAAAAGCATCCTAAGCAGATATCGCTGGCGCAGGTAGAGGGCTACATACGGCAAATTGTGGGCTGGCGCGAGTTTATGCGCGGCGTTTACTGGGCACAAATGCCCGAGTACCAGGAAAAAAACTTTTTTAAGCATCGCACCGAAATACCACATTGGTTTTGGGACGGTAAAACGCAGATGAACTGCCTGAAGCACTGTATCGGGCAGTCGCTTACCGAGGCTTGGGCGCATCACATACAGCGTTTAATGGTGATTGGTAACTTTTGTTTACTGGCCGGTATCAACCCGGATGATGTAGATGCCTGGTACTTGGGTGTTTATATTGATGCCATACAATGGGTAGAAATTACCAACACCCGGGGAATGAGCCAGTATGCGGATGGGGGAGTAGTGGGTTCCAAACCGTATGCTGCATCTGCCGCTTACATTAATAAAATGAGCGACTACTGTAAAAACTGCCATTACGATTACAAAAAGAAATACGGCGAGCGTGCCTGCCCTTACAACAGCCTGTACTGGAACTTTTACGAGCGTAACGCCGAAAAACTGCAAGGTAATCCGCGTATAGGCATGGCTTATATGACGCTGAAAAAAATGAAGCCCGACGAAAAGCAAAAGATTATGGAACAGGCTGAGCAATACCTGGATGATTTAAATAAACTCTAATCTTGGTAACCTGTTTTTGCGTGATTTAACGCTTTCATTCTTAATGAAATAATCTTTTAAAATTTGTTAAAATAATTGTTGCAGATTTCCTACCTTTGCCCTTCCTGAAAGGAGGTATATAGAAGGATTATGATTATTATCAATGTAAAAGACGGCGAATCATTAGATAAAGCCCTTAAACGTTTCAAAAAGAAATTTGAGAAAACCGGTGTTTTACGCGAACTGCGCAGTCGCCAGGCTTACGAGAAAAAATCAGTTACCCGCAGAAATGTGGTTAAACACGCCATCTACAAACAAGGCTTAAATACAGAGACTGTGTAATTTTTACAGTTCCTGTTTTGATATATTAAAACTATTTGTACTTTGCCCTTTCAGGCTTTGTGCAAATAGTTTTTATGTTTTTAGAGCAGTTCATATCTTATATCAAATACGAAAAGCGGTACTCGCCGCATACCGTTACTGCTTACGAGTCTGACCTGACTCAGTTTTACACTTTCCTGAACAATCCTGAAATTACAGTAAGCCACCCGGCTGAGGTTACGCACCAGCATATCCGTAGCTGGATGGTGTGGTTGATGGAACAGCAACTTACAGCCCGCTCGGTAAATCGTAAGGTAGCTACCCTACGCAAGTACTTTAAATTTTTGCTACAAGGGCAGCACATTGCGGCCGTACCTATGGCACGTATACAAGCGCCCAAAATAGCTAAGCAGTTACCGGTGGTGGTAGAAGATGAAAAACTATCGCGATTACTGGATAGCGACGACGTTTTTACACCTGACTTTAAAGGCCAGCGCGATAAACTGGTAATTGAACTATTGTTTGGCACCGGTATGCGCCTGGCCGAATTAATGGGCATCACAGAAGCCGATTTAAACCTGCAACAAGGCACTATTAAAGTGTTGGGTAAGCGTAATAAACAACGCATTATACCGGTAAATACCGAGCTTGATAACCTGCTGCAGCGCTATCTGGCATTAAGAAAAGATGAAATTTTTAGTAACAAATCGTTAAAGTTAATCGTTACCAATACAGGAGCCGATGCTTATCCTAAGATGATTTACCTGATAGTGCAAAAGTATTTAACCCATATATCAACCCAGCAAAAACGCAGCCCACACGTGTTGCGGCACACTTTTGCTACAACCCTGCTAAATAAGGGAGCCGACCTTAATGCCATTAAAGACCTGTTGGGGCACGCCAGCTTGAACGCTACGCAGGTGTACACCCACAATTCTGTTGAGAGACTCAAATCTATTTATAAACAAGCCCATCCAAAGGCAAATTAACAAGGAGGAACATATGAAAATTACTGTTCATGCGATTCATTTCAGTGCAGACAAGAAGTTAATAGACTTTATTCAGAAAAAAGCCAACAAGCTGGAACTGTTTAGCGATAGTATAACAAGTGGAGATGTTTTTTTAAGATTAGCCAATACCGGCGAAGAAGCCAACAAAATAACGGAGCTCAGGTTGCTTATTAAAGGTAATCAGTTATTCGCAAGCCACCAGTGCAAAACCTTTGAAGAGGGTACAGACCTGGCTGTCGAGAGCCTGCGCAAGCAAATTCAGAAGCATAAACAGAAACAAAACGCTATAACCGACGCAGCCCGAAAAGTTGAAAGCGGTGCGTTAGAAGAAGATGAATACTGATAATCAGACACATAAAAACAAAAAAATCAGCAGGCAAAAAACCTGCTGATTTTTTTTTAAAAAATATTTTGTGCGGTACTAAATGTGTGTATATTTGCATTCCCTTTCGGAGAGGTACTTCGGTCAAAAAAAAGGGAACAGTTCTTTTAAATAAATACAAAAGCCTCCTTAGCTCAGCTGGTAGAGCAACTGACTTGTAATCAGTAGGTCATTGGTTCGATTCCGATAGGGGGCTCAAGTTTTAACAGTAAATGTTAAAAGTATCAAACTTAAATATATCTTTGCCCCGGCAAAAAAAACGGTTTGAATTTTAAACGTTAAGTAAGAACTTGGGGAGATACCAGAGCGGTCAAATGGGGCGGACTGTAAATCCGCTGCTTCGGCTACGAAGGTTCGAATCCTTCTCTCCCCACAATTAAATCAATGAGTGAATTGTTGATTGGGTGAATGAGTTTATGAGTTGTTTAACTCGCTTGTTCATGCATCATTAATTCACTCTTTGTGTAAACTGCGGAAGTAGCTCAGTTGGTAGAGCGATAGCCTTCCAAGCTATAGGTCGCGAGTTCGAACCTCGTCTTCCGCTCAGGTTCAACTGATGTTGTAATGAAAAGTCAGTAATGGCAGCACGCAGTTGAATAGATAAAGATAATAAGCCGACGTAGCTCAGGGGTAGAGCACTTCCTTGGTAAGGAAGAGGCCAAGGGTTCAAATCCCTTCGTTGGCTCGGCGTTAAATTAACGACAATTAAGAATAAATTAACCTACAAACATTTATAAATCATGGCAAAAGAAAAGTTTGACCGCAGTAAGCCGCACTTAAACATCGGTACTATCGGTCACGTTGACCACGGTAAAACAACACTTACCGCCGCTATTACCAAAGTATTAGCTGATGCAGGTTTATCTGAAGCTCGTTCTTTCGATTCTATCGACTCTGCTCCTGAAGAAAAAGAACGCGGTATCACTATCAATACTGCACACGTTGAGTACTCAACTTCAAACCGTCACTATGCTCACGTTGACTGTCCAGGTCACGCTGACTATGTGAAAAACATGGTTACTGGTGCTGCTCAAATGGACGGTGCAATCTTAGTGGTTGCTGCTACTGACGGCCCAATGCCTCAAACTCGTGAGCACATCCTGTTAGCTCGTCAGGTAGGTGTACCAGCGTTAACTGTTTTCATGAACAAAGTTGACATGGTTGACGACCCTGAGTTATTAGAGTTAGTTGAGATGGAAATCCGTGAGTTATTATCATTCTATGATTTCCCTGGTGATGATATCCCTGTAATTCAAGGTTCTGCCTTAGGTGGTTTGAACGGCGAGCCAAAATGGGTTGAAAAAATTATGGAATTGATGAATGCTGTTGATAGCTACATCCCAATTCCTCCACGTCTGACTGACCTTCCTTTCTTGATGCCAGTTGAGGACGTATTCTCAATCACTGGTCGTGGTACTGTTGCTACCGGCCGTATTGAGCGTGGTGTAATTAACTCTGGTGATCCAGTTGATATCCTGGGTATGGGTGCTGAGAATTTAAAATCAACCGTTACTGGTGTTGAGATGTTCCGCAAAATCCTTGACCGTGGTGAAGCTGGTGACAACGTAGGTTTATTGTTACGTGGTATTGAGAAAACTGATATCCGTCGTGGTATGGTTATCTGTAAACCAGGTTCAGTAACTCCTCACACCGATTTCAAAGCAGAGGTCTACGTATTATCAAAAGCAGAAGGTGGCCGTCACACTCCATTCTTCAATAAATACCGTCCGCAGTTTTACTTCCGTACCACTGACGTAACTGGTGAAATTTCGTTAGCAGAAGGCGTAGAAATGGTTATGCCTGGTGATAACGTTACCATCACTGTATCTTTAATCAACGCTATCGCGATGGAAAAAGGTTTACGTTTCGCTATCCGCGAAGGTGGTCGTACAGTAGGTGCCGGTCAGGTAACTGAAATCTTAAAATAAGACCAAGCCAACCGCCCTTAAAGGCGGCAAAAGGTAAGGTTAATTTATAAACAAAGTACTCGGCCTCGTGCCGGTACTTTGTTTTAAAAATTAAAAGCACACACGGGAATAGTTCAACGGTAGAATAGAGGTCTCCAAAACCTTTGATCAGGGTTCGAATCCTTGTTCCCGTGCTTCTAAGTAGTTTAAACAAATGTCAGCAGTAACTGAATATATCAAAGAATCTTATATTGAGCTAACCGAGAAGGTGACCTGGCCTACATGGCGCGAGCTTCAAAGCAGCGCAGTGTTAGTACTGGTAGCTGCAATTATGATTGCTCTGGTTATCTTTGGTATGGATCAGGTTATCGGTTACGTTTTAAGACAGTTTTACAGTTCACTTGCCTAATTAATGTTCGAGTAAAGATGAGTGATCAGTTAAAATGGTATGTAGTTAGAGCCGTAAGCGGTAAAGAAAAAAAAGTAAAGCAGTACATTGATGCTGAAGTAAACCGCTTAGGCATTTCTCACCTGGTTCCGCAGGTATTGATTCCGACAGAAAAGTATTATCAAATGCGCGATGGCAAAAAAATTGCCAAAGAGCGTAATTATTTCCCTGGATATGTGATGATGGAAGCAGCCCTTGACGGTGAGCTTGAACACATCATCAAAAACATCAACAGCGTTATAGGTTTCTTAGGTGATAAGGCCGGCAATGCCATCCCTTTACGCCAGGCCGAAGTTAACCGTATTTTAGGTAAGGTTGACGAAATGGCTGCACAAGGCGAAACAGTTGCCGTACCTTACTACGTAGGCGAAAACGTTAAAGTAATGGACGGTCCGTTCAATGGCTTTAGCGGTGTGATTGAAGAGGTTAACGAAGAGAAGAAGAAGCTGAAAGTAATGGTGAAAATCTTTGGTCGACGAACGCCGTTGGAGTTAAATTACATGCAGGTAGAAAAAGAATAATATAAAAATAATTTGCATTCGGCCCGTAAAGTTCATATCTTTGCGGGCCGAATTTTTTTTAGTTCGGCGCTTAAATGTTACATTGCTTCCAACTTACTAACATTAAGTACATTAAATTTTATTAAAGATGGCAAAAGAAGTCGGTGCGTTAGTAAAACTACAAGTTAAGGGTGGCGCTGCAAATCCATCTCCTCCAATCGGTCCAGCTTTGGGTGCGAAAGGTGTGAACATCATGGAATTTTGCAAGCAATTCAATGCACGTACTCAGGACAAACCTGGTAAAGTGTTGCCGGTAGTAATCACTGTGTATACCGATAAGTCATTCGATTTTATCATCAAAACTCCTCCGGTTGCTATACAGCTGTTGGAAGCTTCTGGCTTAAAAGGCGGTTCGGCTGAGCCAAACCGTAAAAAAGTTGCCAATGTAAATTGGGAACAAGTTGAAGCCATTGCAAAAGATAAAATGCCTGACTTAAACGCATTCACAGTAGAATCGGCCATGAAAATGGTGGCTGGTACTGCTCGCAGCATGGGTATTACCGTTTCTGGTACAGCACCCTGGAATCAATAATTAACACACAAATCAGTTTAAGACAGTGGCTAGATTAACAAAAAATCAAAAAGCAGTACTATCAAAAATTGAGGCTAACAAAGCATACTCTTTGCAGGATGCCGCTAACTTAGTTAAAGAAATAACTACAGCTAAGTTTGATGCATCTGTAGACATCGACGTACGTTTAGGTGTTGACCCACGTAAAGCCAATCAAATGGTACGTGGTATAGCAACCTTACCTCATGGAACCGGTAAAACTGTACGCGTTTTGGTGCTTTGTACTCCTGACAAGGAGCAAGAGGCAAAAGACGCAGGTGCAGATTACGTAGGTTTAGATGATTATATTGCTAAAATAGAAGGCGGATGGACTGATGTTGACATTATCATCACTATGCCAAGCGTAATGGCAAAGGTTGGACGTTTGGGCCGTATTTTAGGTCCGCGTAACCTGATGCCTAACCCTAAATCAGGTACTGTAACTCCAGAAGTGGGTAAAGCAGTAACTGAGGTTAAAGCTGGTAAAATCGATTTTAAAGTTGACAAAACCGGTATCATCCATGCCTCAATAGGAAAGGTATCTTTCCCTGCCGACAAGATTTACGAAAATGCTTTGGAAGTATTACAAACCATTTCAAAATTAAAACCGTCAGCAGCAAAAGGCACATATTTCAAGAGCATTCACGTTTCTTCAACTATGTCGCCAGGAATTGAAGTTGAAACCAAAACAGTAGCGGGGATCTAATCATGAATAAAGAAGAAAAATACGAACTGGTTGAAGCTCTAACCGAGCAGATCAAAGAGTATGGTAATTTCTATATTACTGATACTGCAGATTTAACCGTTGCTAAAGTAAACGACATCCGTCGCAAATGCTTCGATGCCGATATTACTATGCAGGTAGCAAAAAACAGCTTAATTAAAAAAGCTTTAGAAGCTGCCGGCGGCGATTTCGCTCCTTTGTACGATACATTAAAAGGTACATCAACTATATTATTCTCTAAATCGGCTAAAGCTCCGGCTCAGTTGATTAAAGATTTACGCAAAAAAGGCGACAAGCCTGTTTTGAAAAGCGCTTACGTTTACTCTGCTGCCTTTGTTGGCGATAGCCAGTTAGATGCGCTGTTGACGCTTAAATCGAAAGAAGAATTGGTTGGCGAAATCATTGGCTTACTGCAATCTCCTGCTAAAAACGTACTTTCTGCACTGCAATCAGGCGGAACTACTATCGCAGGTTTGGTTAAAACATTACAAGAAAGAGAAGGTTAAGCGTCCACCTTTAAGGATGCACATTAAAACAAAGTATTCAAAGTTAAAAAAAGAAATAAAATGGCAGATTTAAAATCGTTTGCTGAACAGTTAGTAAACTTAACAGTAAAAGAAGTTAACGAATTAGCTCAGATCTTAAAAGACGAGTATGGTATTGAGCCTGCTGCTGCAGCTGTAGCTGTTGCTGCTCCTGCTGCTGGTGGTGATGCTGCTCCTGCAGTTGAAGAAAAAACTGCATTTGACGTTATCTTGAAAGAAGCTGGCGGTCAGAAATTAGCTGTAGTTAAATTAGTAAAAGACTTAACTGGCTTAGGCTTGAAAGAAGCAAAAGACTTAGTTGACGGTGCACCTAAAGAAGTTAAAACTGGTGTAACTAAAGACGAAGCTGAATCTTTGAAAAAAGCTTTAGAAGAAGCTGGAGCAGTAGTTGAAGTTAAGTAATTTAACTCAATAAAGCCCAAAGCAATGAGACTCCGACCTATATTTGGTCGGGGTCTATTGCTGTTTATAATGTTTTCATTTTTGTTTGAAGTTTAGGAACAACTTTAAATAAACCAATAAGAGTTTAATTCATCTCAAAATTATAATCCCTTGGCAAACAAAAATAACCAAAGAGTGAACTTTGCAACCAGCAGGCACGTCATCGACTACCCTGACTTTCTGGATGTACAGTTGAAATCTTTTCAGGAATTTTTCCAACTGGAAACCACTTCAGACAACCGTCACAAGGAAGGCTTGTTTAAAGTGTTTGCCGAAAACTTTCCGATCTCCGACTCGAGAAACATTTTCGTGCTGGAGTTTCTGGACTATTTTATTGATCCGCCGCGCTACGATATACAAGAGTGTATCGACCGTGGTTTAACTTACAGCGTGCCTTTAAAAGCAAAGCTTCGCCTTTCATGTAACGATGAAGAGCACGAAGACTTTGAAACCATTGTGCAGGATGTGTATTTAGGTACCATCCCTTACATGACGCCTAAAGGTACTTTCGTTATTAACGGTGCTGAGCGTGTAATCGTTTCGCAGCTTCACCGTTCGCCGGGTGTGTTCTTTGGTCAGAGCCGCCATACCAACGGTACTAAATTGTATTCTGCCCGTGTTATCCCATTCAAGGGTTCATGGATAGAGTTTGCTACAGACGTGAATAACGTGATGTATGCTTACATCGACCGTAAAAAGAAATTTCCGGTTACTACCTTGTTACGTGCCATCGGTTACGATTCGGATAAGGACATCCTGGAATTATTTGAATTAGCTGATGAGGTTAAAGTAAGCAAATCGGGCTTAAAGAAATTTGTTGGCCGCAAGCTTGCTGCAAGGGTGCTTAAAAAATGGGTAGAAGACTTTGTGGACGAGGATACCGGTGAAGTGGTATCTATTGACCGTAATGAGATTATCCTTGAGCGCGAAACTATACTGGATGATGACAACATCGACATGATCATCGATGCTGGTGTAAAAAGTATTATCCTGAATAAGGAAGATGCTTCTACCAGCGGTGATTATACCATTATATATAACACTTTACAAAAAGATACTTCCAACTCAGAGAAAGAAGCAGTTGAACACATTTACCGTCAGTTACGTAATGCCGAACCACCGGATGAGGAAACTGCACGTGGTATTATTGATCGTTTATTCTTCTCTGATAAAAGATATGACCTGGGTGATGTGGGCCGTTACCGCATCAACCGTAAACTTAAGCTGGATACATCAGATGAGATTAAAGTTTTAACTAAGGCAGACATTATTGCCATTGTTAAATATTTAATCAAATTGATTAACTCTAAAGCTGAGGTGGATGATATTGACCACTTGTCAAACCGTCGTGTTCGTACGGTAGGTGAGCAGTTATATGCGCAGTTTGGTGTTGGTTTAGCTCGTATGGCCCGTACCATCCGTGAGCGTATGAACATTCGTGATAACGAGGTGTTTACGCCAACCGACCTGATTAACGCACGTACGTTATCATCAGTAATTAACTCTTTCTTTGGTACCAACCAGTTATCTCAGTTCATGGACCAAACTAATCCATTGGCCGAGATTACGCACAAACGCCGTTTATCGGCGCTTGGTCCAGGTGGTCTGTCGCGCGAGCGCGCCGGTTTCGAGGTACGTGACGTTCACTATACCCATTATGGTCGTTTGTGTACCATTGAAACACCTGAGGGACCAAACATCGGTTTGATTTCTTCACTGTGTGTACATGCTAAGATCAACAACTTAGGTTTCATCGAAACTCCATACAAACGTGTTGATAACGGTGTGGTAGCTGTTGAAGAGCCGGTTATCTATTTATCTGCAGAAGACGAAGATGGTAAAACCATCGGTCAGGCTAATGCAGTATATGACGATAAAGGTAATTTCGCTACGCCACGTGTTAAAGCCCGTTTCGAGGGTGACTTCCCGGTAATTGAGCCAGAGCGTCTGGATTACATGGATATTGCCCCTAACCAGATTACCTCGATTGCGGCATCGTTAATTCCATTTTTGGAGCATGATGATGCTAACCGTGCGTTGATGGGTTCGAACATGCAGCGCCAGGCTGTGCCGCTTTTACGACCTGAGGCGCCGATTGTAGGTACAGGTTTGGAAGGTCGCGTGGCTAAAGACTCTCGTACACTGGTTAACGCTGAAGGTAACGGTGTGGTTGAGTACGTAGATGCTAACGAAATTCGTATTAAATACGACCGCACCGAGGATGACCGTTTGGTTTCTTTCGACGATGATATTAAGTCTTACCGCTTAATTAAGTTCCAGAAAACCAACCAGAGCACCACCATGAACCTGAAGCCTATTGTTAAAAAAGGCGAACGGGTTGAAAAAGGCCAGGTGTTATGTGAAGGTTACGCTACTCAAAATGGTGAGCTGGCTTTAGGCCGTAACATGAAAGTAGCATTCATGCCTTGGCAAGGTTACAACTTTGAGGATGCGATTGTAATTTCTGAGCGTGTGGTATCTCAGGATATCTTTACTTCTTTACACGTTGAAGAGTTTGAACTTGAAGTTCGTGACACCAAACGTGGTGAGGAAGAATTGACACCAGATATTCCAAACGTGTCTGAAGAAGCTACTAAAGACCTGGACGAAGACGGTATCATCCGTGTTGGTGCTGAGGTTAAAGAAGGCGATATCCTGATTGGTAAGATTACTCCTAAAGGCGAGTCTGACCCATCACCGGAAGAAAAACTGTTACGTGCCATCTTTGGTGACAAAGCCGGCGACGTAAAAGACGCTTCTTTAAAGACTCCGCCATCTATCAGCGGTGTGGTTATCGATACTAAATTGTTCTCTCGTGCTAAAAAGACTTCTAAAGCAGAAGAGAAAGCACAATTAGAGAAATTAGATACTAAACACGAAAGAGCTATCAAAGAACTTAAAAACCGTTTGGTTGATAAGTTATTTGAAATTGTAAATGGTAAAACCTCACAAGGTGTTTACAATGTTTACAAAGAGCTTTTAGTACCTAAAGGTGTTAAGTTTACGCAGAAAACATTAGCTGAGCTTAACTACGAAAACATCAACCCAACCAAGTGGACAACTGATGATGATAAAAACGATCAGATTAAGTTGTTACTGCACAACTACGGTATCAAAGTAAACGAGGAATTGGGTGCTTACCGTCGTGATAAGTTCGCAATCAGCGTAGGGGATGAGTTACCATCAGGTATTGTGCAGATGGCTAAGGTTTACATCGCTAAAAAGCGTAAGCTTAAAGTGGGGGATAAAATGGCCGGTCGTCACGGTAACAAAGGTATCGTAGCCCGTATTGTGCGCGACGAAGATATGCCGTTCCTGGAAGATGGTACTCCGGTTGATATCGTGTTGAACCCACTGGGTGTACCTTCACGTATGAACTTGGGCCAGATTTACGAAACTGTATTAGGTTGGGCAGGTAAAGAGTTAGGCGTTAAATTTGCAACCCCGATTTTTGACGGTGCAAGCTACCAGGAAGTAGAAGACTGGATTGCAAAAGCTGGTTTACCGGCTACCGGTCGTACTTACTTACACAATGGCTTAACCGGCGAACGTTTTGACCAGCCGACTACAGTAGGTATTATCTACATGCTGAAACTGGGTCACATGGTTGACGATAAGATGCACGCCCGTTCAATCGGTCCATACTCATTAATTACACAACAGCCATTGGGTGGTAAAGCCCAATTCGGTGGTCAGCGTTTCGGTGAGATGGAGGTTTGGGCGCTTGAGGCGTTCGGCGCTGCTAACATCCTGCAGGAAATCCTGACTGTTAAGTCGGATGATGTTATTGGCCGTGCTAAAACTTATGAGGCCATTGTTAAAGGTGAAAACCTGCCTACACCATCGGTTCCTGAATCATTCAACGTATTGGTTCACGAGTTAAGAGGTTTAGGTCTGGACATCACGTTAGAATAATAAAGATTGATTAGTGAGGGATTGGATGAGTCATTATCCAATCCTTTGTTAACTTTTATGTGCAAGGAAAGCAGTTTTAAAACTGCTTATCACTAAATCATTAAAATAGATATATGTCTTACAAAAAAGATAATAAAATCAAAAGTAATTTCACCACCATCACCATCAGTTTAGCCTCACCTGAGTCTATCCTGGAGCGTTCGAGCGGTGAAGTTTTAAAACCAGAAACCATTAACTACCGGACTTACAAACCCGAGCGTGATGGTTTATTCTGTGAGCGTATTTTCGGTCCGGTAAAGGATTACGAATGTCATTGCGGCAAATACAAACGTATCCGTTACAAAGGTATCGTTTGTGACCGTTGTGGTGTTGAGGTAACCGAAAAGAAAGTGCGTCGCGAGCGTATGGGACACATCAACCTGGTGGTTCCGGTTGCGCATATCTGGTATTTCCGTTCGTTGCCAAACAAAATTGGTTACTTATTGGGCTTACCAACCAAAAAACTTGATTTAATTATTTACTACGAGCGTTATGTAGTAATTCAGCCTGGTATTAAAGAAGCTGACGGAATTTCTAAAATGGATTTCCTGACTGAAGAAGAATACCTGGATGTATTAGATACTTTACCAAAAGAAAACCAGTATCTGGACGACAAAGATCCTCAGAAATTTGTAGCCAAAATGGGTGCTGAGGCTTTGGAAGAATTGTTGAAACGCATTGACTTAGATCAGCTTTCTTACGATTTACGTCACCAGGCAGCTAATGAAACTTCTCAGCAACGTAAAAATGAGGCGTTAAAACGCTTACAGGTGGTTGAGGCTTTCCGTGATGCCAAAACACGTATTGACAATAACCCTGAGTGGATGATTGTTAAAATCGTTCCGGTTATCCCGCCAGAGTTACGTCCGTTGGTGCCATTGGAAGGTGGCCGTTTCGCTACCTCCGATTTGAATGACCTTTATCGTCGTGTTATCATCCGTAACAACCGTTTAAAGCGCTTAATCGAAATTAAAGCACCAGAGGTAATTTTACGTAACGAAAAACGTATGCTGCAGGAAGCTGTAGACTCGTTGTTCGACAACTCACGTAAAGTTAACGCGGTTAAAACCGAAGGTAACCGTGCCCTGAAATCACTTTCAGACATTCTGAAAGGTAAGCAAGG
>CAXYKR010000361.1:0-26474 GCA_964277815.1 uncultured Mucilaginibacter sp.
TTTGGTGTAGTGATTACTTCAGAATTGGTGATTAACATCAGCCATGTGGTTGCCTTTATTACCATCACCATATTACATATTGTGTTTGGTGAGCTGGCGCCCAAAACTCTGGCTATACAGCGTTCGGTCCGAACGGCCATGACGGTTTCCTATCCGCTGCGTTTCTTTTTTGTGGTGTTCCGGCCGGCTATCTGGTTGCTGAACACCTTTGCTAATTTTATACTTAGCCTGTTTGGCGTAAATGCTGTACACGGCGATGAGTCGCACCACAGCTCTGAGGAGTTACAGTATTTGTTAGAGCAGGGCAAAGAGAGCGGTGCCCTTGATTCTAACGAGCACGAGCTAATTAAAAACGTTTTCGATTTTAACGAGCGCGTGGTTAAGAACATCATGGTGCCCCGTACCAAAATCTCAGGTATCGATATCAGCTCAACGCCGGAAGAACTTTTAGAATGCCTGATTACCGAGGGTTACTCGCGTATGCCTGTTTACGACGATACCGTTGATAAAATTGTAGGCATTGTACATGCCAAAGACATTTTGGCGCTGATAGCCCGTAAGGCTGAATTTGAGCTGAAAGACATTATCCGTAAGCCATATTTCATCCCCGAAACCAAGAAAATTAACGATTTAATGGCCGAGCTGCAGCTTAAGCGCATACAGATTGCCATTGTTTTGGATGAGTTTGGTGGAACTGCCGGTATGGTTACCCTGGAAGATATTGTTGAAGAACTGGTAGGTGAGATACAGGACGAGTACGACGAAGAGATTCCGATTGTAGACAAGGTTAACGACCGTGAATTCATCGTTAGCGCTGTGGCCTCTATTTACGACGTGAACGAAGAATTACCGCACGATTTACCTGAAGACGGCGACTTTGATACCGTATCTGGTTGGGTAAGCGAGATTTTCGGTAAGATACCGGAAGTAGGCGAGCAGCATGAGGCTAACGGCTACAATGTAACGGTACTTAAAAAGTCTGACCAGAACGTAGAATCGGTTAAGCTCGAATTGTTGCTGAACGACGAAGACGTATCTGACGTTAACTAAAAATACCCATTTATGCACATATTTTACACGCCGGACCTATCCGCCAGTGCTGCTGCTTATACCTTAAGCGAGGAAGAAAGTAAGCACTGCATCCGGGTGTTGAGATTGGAAGCAGAAAATACAGTTACCCTGGTTGATGGTAAGGGGGGGCTATATACGGCCCGCATTACCGACCCTCATCCCAAGAAAACGGTTTTATCTATTGTTGATGCGCGGCAGGAGTACGGCAAGCGTAATCATTACCTACACATCGCTGTAGCGCCTACCAAAAATATTGAACGCATTGAGTGGTTTTTAGAAAAAGCTACCGAAATAGGTATTGATGAAGTGTCGCTCATACAATGCCAGCGTTCGGAACGTAAAGAAGCCAAGGTAGAGCGATTAGATAAGATTATTATCTCGGCGGTTAAGCAATCGCTGAAAGCTTACCATCCTGTTTTAAACCCTTTGCAGCCTTTAGCCAAACTCATCAGTCAGCCTTTTGACGGGCAGAAATTTATTGCTCATTGTTTACCCGGAGAAGATAAGGTAAGCTTAGCATCGCAAGTGCAGATAGGTGGCCGGTGCCTGGTGCTGATTGGTCCGGAAGGAGATTTTACCGAGAAAGAAATTGCCGGCGCTTTGCATCATGGCTTTAAACCCATAACTTTAGGTGACAGTCGCCTGCGTACCGAAACTGCAGCACTCGAAGCCTGTTTTGAAGTAAACTTTCTGAACCGGTAAGTTATTTTAAGTGCAATAGCAGTACCGCAAAGGCGTTTTAATTAAGCTCATGAAATTCAGAACCTTTTGTGTTATTGTTTTAGCGATAATGCTTTGCAGCTATCAGCAGGTACCCACCTATACGCTGGCCCGGCTTAAATATAATGGCGGAGGCGATTGGTATGGCGACCGTACAGCGCTGCCCAACCTGATTAAGTTTTGCAACCAAAACCTCAAAACCAATTTTAAGGCAGACGATGAAACGGTAGAAGCCGGCAGTTCGGAGTTGTTTAATTATCCGTTTATTTTTATGACGGGGCATGGCAACGTCATCTTCTCCGACCTGGAGGTGCGCAACTTGCGTAAATACTTAACCGGGGGCGGTTTTTTGCATATTTGCGATAATTATGGACTGGATAAATTTATCCGTCCGCAAATGAAAAAGGTATTTCCCGACCTTGATTTTGTAGAGCTTCCTTTGAATCATCCCATTTATCATCAGAAGTTTGATTTCCCAAACGGCTTGCCCAAAATACACGAACATGATAACAAACGCCCGCAAGGTTTCGGCCTGATTTACAAAGGTCGCCTGGTTTGTTTTTATGATGTAGAATGCGATTTAGGCAATGGCTGGGAAGATTTAGGCACCTACGCCGGCGACAGTCAGGAAGTGCGTTTAAAGGCGCTTAAAATGGGAGCTAACCTGGTGCAGTATGCGCTGACACAATAGTAGATGAGCGAGACTTTTACAGCATAAGCTTTTTAAACATGATGCCTGCCGGTCGCCAGAGTTTGCAATCGGGCAATCCCAAGTTCAAATACAGATTGGATAAAATCTTTTCGGGCTACAATTCATTTCCAAAACCAAGCTTATCAGTGTTAATGTGCAGCGGCAACCTTGGCTGGGCAAAAATCTGTAAAACCTTATAAACGCGAAAAGCCGGCTGAGTGTTCAACCGGCTTTTCGCGTTTATAACCTAAAATACGTTTCTGCTTACTTTTTAGGATTGTATGGTTTTGGCTTTTTAACACTAAAGTGCGACTTGCCGTTAGGATTAATCTCTGAGGTCCCAACCATGCTCATAGCACAACGAAAACCTACTTCGGCGCTGGCCTCGCCCTGGTCCATATAGCGGCGGGTAGCCGGGTTTAACCACATGGCGCGGTCGTTCCACGAACCACCTTTGTATACTTTAGAATGGTCGTTTACTAAAGTGGTTACGCCGTATAAGCTGTTATCAACCGAGTCAACATAACCTCTTTGGTCGGCTTTAAAAGGCTTACCGCTTAATGAAGCAGTAACAGGACCAGTTGGTGCACCGCCGGTTGCAGCTGCCGTAGTGGTAGCCGGTTTCTGACCTTGCTGCTGAGCAATAAACTCATTCCAAGGCAGTTTTTTATTTGATTTGGCAGCGTCTTTGATTGGACGTCCATACTTATCTTTGGCGTAAATGCCTTTTTCAGGGTCGGCTAAACGCTTGTTGGTGTACTCGTTACCACGATAAGGGTTGAAGTCTTCTACATCTTCGAAGGTTAACTGGCGGTAAGTGTCGCCTGTCCACTCATTAACGTTACCGGCCATGTTATATAAACCGAAATCGTTTGGTTGGTAAGAACGTACTGGCGCAGTAATGTCGGCCTTATCATTCAATGAACCGCCTACACCCATGTTATCACCTTCGCCGCGTTTAAAGTTGGCCATAATCATACCGCGGGTACGTTTCTGTGCCGAGCGTACGCCCATGCCGTTCCAAGGGTAAATTTTGCCGTCTTCAATGTTTTCAAAATCGGTATTACCGGCTAAACCTAAGGCAGCATATTCCCACTCGGCTTCTGTTGGCAGGCGGTAAGCAGGTCTTAAAATGCCGTCTTCCATACGTACGGTACGGGTAGCTTTGCCATTGTTGCCCGGCTTGGCCAGCGGATTCATGTCGGGCATCATTTTTTTACCATCAATGCCCTGGCCTTTGTATTGGCCGTTTAAGTAAATATCGGTATCAAACGGTTGGGTAACGCCGGTTCCGCCGTTGGCTGTAGCCCCGGCACCACCTTTAGCCGATGCATCTTTCCAACTGGCCAGGCGGCCGGTTTCGCGCAGGGTATTTTCGTTAATCTGGTTGGTACGGAAAACGCAATACTCTTGAGCCTGTTCCCAGGTAACACCTACCACAGGGTAATCCTGAAAAGCGGGGTGCCTTAAATAATTATCTACATACGGCTCGTTATATGATAACGGCCTGCGCCAAACCAATGTATCGGGCATGGCATTGTAATATAACTCCCTGTCGCCGGGGTAAGTAATGCTGATATAATGCAGGTAATCCAGCCAGTCCTGGTTTGATACCTCGGTTTCGTCCATGTAAAACGAAGCCACGGTTACGCGGCGGCGGGCATTATTATAGTCGTAAGTCACATCCTGGTCGGCACTGCCGCCCAGCACAAAGGTTCCGCCTTCAATCGGAATCAGGCCCGGACCCGGAGCCGGATGCGTTTTTTGGAAGCGCATGTAGCCGCCATTATATTTATTATTATAGGCAATGCCGGTTTTTTGCGACCGCATTGGTTTACCACAACTGCCTAACAACAATCCCACACATCCTAATAATAAAGCAGATTGAGTAAAATGCTTAATCATATTTAAAAAATTAGTAAGTAAAAATAATAAATCTCCTTAGACGGTAATTTATTTAAAGTAAATTAATTAAAGTTTAGCGATCAGGCTGTTTAACGGTTTCGCAGCCGTCTAAGTTACGTATTATTTAAAAATAACGACATTTTGTATCGGTTAGAAAAAACGGTTTTAAGGTAGAGTTTTTATAGTCGTTTTTTTGAAAAAAATAGAGCTATTTTGCGGTAATGAAATTTAGAAAGCTTTATGCTTTAACCTTTGCCTTATTCGCCATACCGGCAGCGCTTTTAGCGCAGGGTACGGTAGGTAACACCGGTACCAGTACTAATGGTAGCAGTGCCGGTGGTATTAACACCGCGGTTCCGTTTTTAACCATAGCACCCGATTCGCGCTCCGGAGCCATGGGCGATGCTGGTGTGGCGCTCTCGCCCGATGCCAATGCCAGTTACTGGAATGCCTCAAAGCTTGCTTTTATTGAAGGGCAGGACAATGTTTCGCTTTCTTACAGCCCCTGGCTGCGTAATTTAGTGTCGGATGTTAACCTCGCGTATTTAAGTTATGCCCGCCGGGTAGACAGCCGTAATACGCTGAGTCTTTCGTTGCGTTACTTTAATTTAGGGAATATTCAACTGATTGACGTAAACCAGAACGACCAGGGTACTTACCGCCCTGCCGAGTTTTCGATAGATGGTGCTTTTGCCCGTAAGTTTGGTCAAAATTTTTCGTTAGGATTGTCGGTACGGTATATTCATTCTAACCTGAGTACAGGTAATGTGTACAACGGTCAGCAGGGCAAGGCCGGTAATGCTTTGGCTACCGATGTATCTGCCTATTATCAAAAACCTACGCAACAGTTTGGTAAGGATGCGTTGCTGGCTTTCGGGGTAAATTTTTCGAACATCGGTACCAAAATGAGTTTTGTTGAAAACGGGCCGAGCTACTTTTTACCATCTAACCTGCGTATTGGTGCTGCCGATACCTGGTATCTGGACAATGCCAACCAGTTTACCCTCACGCTCGATTTAAATAAACTTTTAGTACCTACACCGCCTATTCGAGACAGCAAAGGAAACATAGTACGTGGTTACGATGATAACCGCTCGGTGCCGGCCGGGGTATTCGGTTCGTTTGCAGATGCCCCCGGCGGTTTTAGTGAAGAGCTTAAAGAAATCAGTTACGCCGGTGGTGCCGAATATGGTTACAACAAACGGTTTTTTGTAAGAGCCGGCTATTTTTATGAGAATCCAACCAAGGGTAACCGGCAATATGCCACCATTGGCGCAGGCTTTAAGTACGATATTTTTAATCTGGATTTAGCTTACCTGATTGCATCCCAGCAAAAAAGTGCCCTGGCCAATACCCTGCGTTTTACGCTAAGTGTTAACTTTGACCGCAAATAACACCATGAGTAAAATACGCGTAGGTTTTGGTTTTGATGTGCACCAGTTAAAAGAAGGGCATCCGTTTGTAATGGGAGGGGTTACCCTGCCGCATCATGCCGGTGCTTTCGGGCACTCGGATGCCGATGTCATCGTACATGCTATTTGTGATGCTATGCTGGGTGCTGCTAACCTGCGCGACATTGGCTATCATTTTTCGAACAAAGACGAACGGTGGCGGGGCATCAGCAGTTTAATTTTGCTGCAACACGTGGTGGAATTGTTAAATGAGAAAGGCTGGCAAATCGGTAATATCGATGCCATGATTTGCCTGGAAGCGCCAAAAATTAATCCTCATATCCCGCAGATGAAAGAAAAAATTGCGGAAGCTGCCGGTATCACCGACGAGGATATTTCTATCAAAGCAACTACCAACGAGCAGATGGGCTTTATTGGGCGCGAAGAAGGAGTAGTGGCTTACGCCGTATGCCTGATTGAAAAATCAGCATAAAAGGTACTAAAGAAACTAACCTTAAAAATCTGATAAACTCAGGAACGTAGTTTGCCCGGGTCGATGTCCGAAAAATCGACACCGCATTTGCAGTTGGAACCGCAACCTTTTTTAGCGGCAAAGCTTTTATAAATCAAACGGCCTACGTAAAATACGGCTGCCGCAAAAATGATGGCAATGGCAATGGTTTGAAAATTCATATCGCAAAATTAAGCATTGTATATACTATATCCGCAGTAAACCGCAGTTTAGTCTGTAAAGTTACTTTGGTATGAATGCTTTGACGGATTTGTAGTGAGTAGGTTCATCGCTGTTAGTAATGAGTGTGTGGCTGTTATAAAATGCTGCTTGTGGGCACTGATATGGGTTTTGCAAGCGGTCAAATCATTAACAAAAACGCACTGCACAAACGGTGTTTATGCCTAATATTCAAATAATTGTAAAAAGCTTGCAAAGCTTTAAAATGCAATAATTTAAGCGTATCTTTGCGCAAAATTCAAGAGGCATATTTCATGCAAAATCAAATTCGTAATATTGCTATTATAGCACACGTTGACCACGGTAAAACTACATTGGTTGATAAAATCCTTCATAGCTGCGCTATTTTCCGCGACAATCAGGAAACCGGCGAGTTGATTCTGGATAATAACGATCTGGAACGTGAGCGGGGTATTACCATCGTTTCTAAAAACGTATCGGTTAGGTATAAAGACGTTAAAATCAACATTATTGATACTCCTGGTCACGCCGACTTTGGTGGTGAGGTTGAGCGTGTGTTAAAAATGGCCGACGGGGTATTGCTGTTGTGTGATGCATTTGAAGGTGCGATGCCTCAAACCCGTTTCGTAACACAAAAGGCTTTGGCTTTAGGCTTAAAACCAATTGTGGTAGTAAACAAAGTTGACAAAGAAAACTGTCGTCCGGAAGAGGTTTACGAGCAAATTTTTGAATTGTTCTTCAACCTGGACGCTACCGAAGAGCAATTAAATTTCCCTGTTATTTACGGTTCATCTAAACAAGGCTGGATGAGCACCGACTATAAAAAACCTACAGAAGATATCTTCCCGTTGATGGATGCAATTTTGGAAAACATTCCTCCTGCACCTATTGCCGAAGGTACTTTACAAATGCAAATTACCTCGTTAGATTATTCTTCTTTTGTAGGTCGTATTGCAGTAGGCCGTGTTGCCCGTGGTACTATTAAAGAAAACCAGCCGGTATCTTTGGTAAAACGCGATGGCACTATCCAAAAATCAAGAATTAAAGAGCTTTACACTTTCGAAGGTTTAGGTAAAGTTAAAGTTCAGGAAGTTAAATCTGGTGATATCTGTGCCGTTGTAGGTATTGAGGGTTTTGATATTGGTGATACCATTGCCGATTTTGAAAAACCGGAACAACTGGAGGTTATTCATATTGATGAGCCTACCATGAACATGTTGTTCACCATCAATACTTCTCCTTTCTTTGGTAAAGAAGGTAAATTTGTTACTTCACGCCACCTGCGCGACCGTTTGTACAAAGAGATGGAGAAAAACCTGGCATTGAAGGTTATTGAAACTGAATCGCCTGACTCTTACCTGGTATACGGCCGTGGTATTCTTCACTTATCTGTATTGATTGAAACCATGCGCCGCGAGGGGTATGAGTTACAGGTTGGTCAGCCTCAGGTTATCATCAAAGAAATTGATGGTGTTAAATGTGAGCCTGTCGAAGTTTTAACGGTTGACGTACCTGGTGATGTTGCCGGTAAGGTAATTGAGCTGGTAACTCAGCGCAAAGGTGATTTGTTAGTAATGGAGCCTAAAGGCGATTTGCAGCACCTGGAATTTGAAATTCCTGCCCGAGGTATCATCGGTTTACGTAACAACGTATTAACGGCTACCGGTGGCGAGGCTATTATGGCTCATCGCTTTAAAGCTTACGAGCCTTGGAAAGGTGTAATCCCTGGCCGCTCAAACGGTGTATTGGTATCTATGGATACCGGTAAAACTACTGCTTTTGCTATCGATAAATTACAAGACCGTGGCCGTTTCTTTATTGAGCCGGGTGTTGATATTTACGAAGGCCAGGTGTTGGGCGAGCACATCCGCGATAATGATTTGGTGATTAACTTAACCAAAGGCAAGCAGTTAACCAACATGCGTGCATCGGGTAGTGATACCAACGTACGTATTGCTCCGGCTATCAAATTCTCTTTAGAGGAGTCGATGGAGTATATCCAGGCTGATGAGTACATCGAGGTTACACCTGCAAGTATCCGTATCCGTAAAATTTATTTGAACGAGAACGAGCGTAAAATTAACGCTAAAAAGTTCCAGACTGCTTAATTAGTCAGGTACTGCTATAAAACAAGAAAACCCAAGCCGCGGCTTGGGTTTTCTTGTTTTATGTGCTTTTAAATTATATCAATTTAAAAATCAGGGTCCGTAAGGTTTTGCTTACCAGCTGATAACCCTGGTTAGCTAAGAAGCCATGGGCCTCTGAGGCATCCAGGTGGCTAAAGTTAATATCTACGTCTTCTACCAGTACAAATTTAGGGCGATACTTAGCCCAGTTGTTTGATTGCAGCACTTTAACATCCAGCCCGGCTACGTCCACACTCATAAAATCAATAGTGGTACCTGCCGGTAAATGCTCATCCAGTATCTGCGCCAGCGGGTAAATGTCTACCTCTACCGTTTCGGTAATGTGTACTGGGCTGCTGTCTTTATCACGGCTTTCAGATGTTACTTTATCAAAACTATTAAAGGCCGAATCGTTAAAACAATATAAAGTTTGTCGGGTTTGCTCTGCACCAACGCCCACATTAACATTGATGTCATTAGGGCGATACTGGTTAAACAAGGCAATGGCTTCGGCCGTAGGCTCAACGTTAATGCCGTGCCAGCCCAGCTCATAAAAATGCATCGTATTCGAAAACCGGAAGGGGTGGTGTGCACCGATATCCACAAAAAAGCCTTTGTAGCTGGCATAATCAGGCACGCTCTCCATCAATAGCGGTCTGAGCATCATATCTTCACCGTCTTGCGAGTAAGAGTGCAGCGGTTTAAAATCAGGATGGTTGGGTATCATGATAAATTAATTTACTGTTACCTAAACAGGCGATGGCAAAATAACACAATAATTTGTACTTGTATCAAGCCTAATCAACTTACCCATGATAATGGGTGGGCTGTAGTTAACATTTTTATACCTTTGCGCCTGTTAATTATGCGCATACCCAAAATTCCAGGATTTGACCAGCAGGCATTTGAAAAGTATTTTAAAAATACGGGGATGCTGATGATGGCTAAAGTGGGTAGTATGGTCATTAAAATGATTGTTAACACTTTTGTGCTGTCAGGTTATTTAGGAACAGCGGAATACGGTATCCTGAATTATCCAATGGCTATTGTGGTGTTTTTTATGGCTGTAGCCGCTTTGGGATTAGACGGATTTGTAACACGTGAATTGGTTAATCATCCCGATAAACAAAATACTTTACTAGGTACCGCATTTTGGATGCGTTTAATTGCGGGTATTGCTACCTTGCCTTTAGTTTATTTTACCTATCAAATACTTGCTCATTTCAGGCACCAGGATACCCCTGTTAATTATGTGCTGATTGTCGCTTTAACTTCTGTAGTACAGGCATTTACCATTATTGAAAGCTATTTTCAGGCTAAAGTGCAGGCTAAGTATGTGATGTACGTGCAGGTGGCCGGTAATTTAGTGTCAGCCGCAGTCAAGCTAATTTTGGTGTTGATGCATATGCCGATAATCTGGTTTATAGGCGCCTTGTTGTTTGATACAGTTATCCTGGCCATTGGTTACGTCTTAGCTTATTACAATAACAAACTGTCATTAACCGATTGGAAATTTGACCGTTCGCTTGCCTTGTACATGCTCAAAAATGCATGGCCATTGGCGTTTTCTGCTGTTTTGGTGACTATTTACATGAAAATAGACCAAGCCATGATTGAAGGATACTTGGGCAGTGCGCAGTTAGGTATCTACTCAACCGTAGCAAGTTTAAGCGAAAGCTTTTACTTTTTACCGGTGGCAATTGTAACCTCTGTTTTTCCGGCTATTGTTTATGCCCGTAAAACTGATATTGACCGTTATTTCAAACGGCTGCAAAATATGTACGACCTGATGGTAGTGGTGAGCCTTTCGATAGCTGTATTCATGACTTTTGCATCAAAATATATTTACCAGATAGCATTTCACCGGCACCCGGAATTTCAGTCGGGGGCACCGGTTTTAGCAGTGCATGTCTGGGCTGGTGTGTTCGTGTTTTTAGGGAGCGCCAGCGGGCAATATCTTATTGCCGAAGGGTATTTTAAGCTTTCAATGCTACGTACAGGCGTAGGCGCGTTGGTCAATATTGTGCTGAATATATATTGGATTCCGGCTTATGGTATCATTGGTGCGGCCTATGCAACCTTGGTGGCCTACGCGGTAGCCACGTTTTTTATCCTGTTTATACCCAAAACTCGGGGGCAGGGCGTGCAAATGTTAAAATCTTTATTCTTAATTTCACTTTTTCAAAAAGCATTTAATCGTTGAGCAATTTTTCTTTACTTCTGCAATTGATAAAACAGCCGGAAAGGCTGCGTTCTTTACTCTCGTTCAACAGCAAAGGGTACCTCAATACTATTGGCTGGTTCAAGGCTTTTGACAGCAAAGCCCCGGTTGATGGTAACAATAATCCTATCCCGTGGGTAACCTACTCGTTTATTGACTTTATTAAAGACCGCCTCAAACCCGAGCATGCCGTGTTTGAGTTTGGTTCGGGTAACTCCACTACCTTTTATGCACAACGTACCGGTATTGTGGTGTCGGTAGAGCATGACCAGGAGTGGTTTGAAAAAGTAAACAAAGCCAAACCAGATAATGCAGAAATTATTTTTTGCGAACTACAACGCGATGGAGATTACTGCCGCATGCCTGTTAAGCTGGGCGAAGCTTTTGATATTATTATTGTTGACGGCCGCGACCGGGTAAACTGTTGCATTCAGGCAGTTGAGGCATTATCTGATAATGGCGTAATCATCCTCGATGACTCGGAGCGGCCCGACTATCGCAACGGTATCAGCTATTTACTTGATAAAGGATTTAAACAAATTCCTTTCAGTGGTATATCTCCGGGCTTGTTTTACTATAAATCAACTACAGTATTTTATAAAGCTAACAACTGTTTAGGCATTTAAGCTATGGCTGATGATAAGCTGAGCGGTAACGTAAAAACCGCCTACGACGAATTTTATAAAAAGCACGACGAAGCCTGGCGCATGCTGGGTGCCAAGTATAAAGCTCAACATATTGTTGACGTTTGCAAAGGCCGTATTTTTAACAAAGTGCTCGAAGTAGGTGCGGGCGATGGCAGTATTTTGAAAATACTGTCTGAACAGGGTTTTGCACCCGAATATCATGCGGTCGAAATTTCGGATAGCGGTGTGGCTTATATTCAGTCGCGCCATATCAAGAATCTGAAATCGGTACAGGTTTTTGATGGTTATCATTTGCCTTTTGCCGATAATAGTTTTGACCTGATTATCCTTTCGCATGTACTGGAGCACGTAGAGCACGAGCGCTTGTTACTGCGCGAGTTAAAGCGCGTGGCCAAAATGTGTGTTATCGAAGTGCCGCGCGACTATAAGGCCAATGTAGACGGGCGCATCAAGCATTTCTTGGCTTATGGCCACATCAACGTTTATACTCCAACCTCATTGCGTTACCTTCTGCGTACCGAAGGCTTTGAAATAGTAGCCGACCTGACCTCGATGATTGAGCCGGAGGTAACTAAATTTAATACCTACATCAATCAAAAAAAGCCTAAAAGCGTACTGGCTGATATTAAAATAGCGGCGGAGTACGCGGTTAAAAACAGCTTGGGTAATTTAATGGGTAAAAAAAAGCAGGAGCAATTGGCCAATGCCTATACTGTGCTATGCAGTAAAACCGACGCGCAGGCACAAATATTTTAATGGTTTAATAAGGGTATGAGGCAATTGGCACCTGTAGCAATATTTTTGTATAACCGGCCCGACCATGCCCAACGCACGTTAGATAGCCTGAGCAGGAATATTTTAGCCGATAGTTCTGAACTATTTATATTTTCCGACGCGGCCAAGGATGAAACCTCTCGCGAAGCCGTGGCGCAGGTGAGGCAACTGGCCAAAACGGTTACCGGCTTTAAGCGCATCGAGATTATTGAGCGCACTACCAACGTAGGTTTGGCCAACTCTATCATCAGCGGGGTTACACAACTGGTTAACCAGTACGGTAAAGTCATCGTGTTTGAAGATGATTTGGTTTCATCGCCCTACACGCTGCAGTATTTTAATGACGCACTCGACCGCTATGCCGACCAACCCGAGGTAATGCATATCGGCGCTTACATGTACAATTTAAAAACACCTAATCTGCCCGAAACATTTTTTTACCGCGCGGCAACCAGTTGGGGCTGGGCTACTTGGGCACGAGCTTGGAAAAGCTTTGAGCCGGATGTTGATAAGTTAATGGCGCAGTTTGACGATACTAAAATCCACCAGTTTTCGATAGAGGGTACCATGAATTTCTGGAAACAGATGCAGGAGTTTAAAGCGGGCAAAAACAACTCCTGGGCCATACGCTGGTATGCTTCTATATTTCTGCAACATGGGCTTACGCTTAACCCCTCGCAATCATTGATTCATAACATTGGGCACGATGGCAGCGGAACGCACTCTAATAATGAGGATATGTACCAAGTGCAGATTGCGCAAAAGCCGGTTACGCATTTCCCATCAACACTACAGGAAAACCTTCAGGCTTATGGAGCCATTAAGCAGTTCCTCAAAAATCGGAAAGGCAGCCTTTGGCAGCGTGGGGTAAGATTTTTAAAACAGAATCTGAATAAAAATAAGCGCTGATATTTGTTATAAATCAGCCTTAATCGTTAGTGCGGCGATGCCGTAACCAGTACCAGCCCAGGTTAAAGGCAATCGCCACATGATTAAATAGCGTAGGCACCAAACCATAATATTTACGCATAATTGCAAAACGCTCTAACAAGCTTTGTTTGTGTTTAGCTTTCGACATACCACCTACCAGGTATTTAGCCACATAACGATGAACGTTAACAATCTTTTTAGCTTGTTTAGCGGCCTGCAAAATCCAGTCGATATCGGCACTCAATTGATACTCCGGAGCATAAGGCTGCGCTAACGACCTTCTAATATAAATAGCCTGGTGGCTGATGCTCATGCCGTATTTAAAATCGCGCCAGGTAAACCGCGCTGGTGCTTTATGGCGGCGCTGACCCAGGCTTTCGCCCTGTGCATTAATCATTTCAGTTTCGCCGTAATAAATATCAGCGTCAGGTGCAGTAGCAAAAACAGAGGCTACTGTATCTGCCGCGTATATCTCATCGCCGGAGTTCATGAACAAAACATAATCGCCGGTGGCTAAAGCCAGGCCTTTATTCATGGCATCATAAATACCCTTATCCGGTTCGCTCACCAACCGTTGTATACTGGAAGCATACTTTTTGATGATGGCTAACGTGCCATCAGTCGAACCACCGTCAATCACAATGTACTCAATATGGTCGTACGTTTGGTTGATGACTGAAAGCAGCGTACGTTCAATATGCTCGGCGTTATTATAAACAACGGTAATTACGCTGAGTACAGGCTTAAACATGCTGCCCTCCGGGATGTGCCGTGCTCAATAATTGCCGGTACAACTGCACATGCTTTTGCGCTATAACAGGCTCGGCGTATTTAGTCATTACCGTTTGCCGCGACTGTTGTTGCAAGGCTGTCCGGTCGGTATGATTGATCACCCATTCCATGCCATCGGCCAGGCTTTTAGACGAGCGGTATTCGGCCAGGTAGCCGTTTTGCTCATGCTGCACCATATCGGGTATACCGCCGGTAGTAAAAGCAACTACCGGTGTACCGCAGGCCAGGCTTTCCATTACTGTATAGGGCAGGTTATCTTCCAGCGAGGGTATCAAAAAGGCATCGGCAGCCGAATAACATAGCGCCAGCTTTTCATCATCACTGATAGTGCCTAAAAAGCTGGTTTTAAAAGCAAAATCAGGTACGTCTTTTTCGTTGCGGTTACCAAAAACCACCAGCTCAATTTGGTCGGCTTTTACGCCAAGTCTTTCTTTCAATAAATCCAGGCTCTCCAGTAAGTAGCTGGTGCCTTTGTGCAGGTCTTTGCGCGAAGGCATAAAGCCGGTCAAAAAAACAAACTTGTCCTCAGGTAAACCCAAGGCCTTTTTAGCCGCCTGTTTGTCTGACGGTTTAAAAATGTCGGTTTCCAGCGTATTTGGTATCTGTAATACCGGGCGGTCGTGCATCAGGCTGCTTTGCAGTACCGAACTCAGCATCCAGGCGCTGGGGGCAATTACATTAAATTGCAATTGCTGGTAAGCATCATGTTTTTGCTGCCAGATGTGATGCGAGGTATCATTGGCATCCGCCTTTTTGAGCAGCGGGCAGTAGCCGCACTGGCGTACAAAATGGTCGCAGGTGTAGCGCACATGGCAGCCACCGGTAAAGGCATTACTGTCATGAAAAGTCCACACGATGGGTTTATTCAGCTTTTTAAGCTCGGCCAGGTGGCTGGGGTTTAAAAAGCTATGGTTTACCCAGTGCAGGTGTATAATATCGGCCGCTTTAACATGGGGATGGTTAACAATAGACCGCCCGAACCAGGTAAAAGAAAACGGGGTACGTTTTAAAGGTTTGAGTAGTCGTTTGGCTATAATGCGCTCTAACACAATGGTTGCCGCAGTATAAGCTTTTTGTATGGCATTGCTGTTAAACGTTAATACCGCAGGATTTTTACCAAACTTATAGTGCACAATTATCTTAGAATCAATATTTTCGGCATGCAATGCTTTGTTCAGGCGCAGGCAGGCGCGTCCGGCACCGCCGTTACCGTCGTAAGTATTAATGTGCACTACTTTTAGCATGCTTCAAAAATACGTTTATCGTAACAGAATTTAATTAATTAAACTATATGAAAAAACTCTACGCCTTTTTCATCTCGTGCGCGGCCTTTCCGGCTTGGTTACATGCGCAACCGCAAAACAGTTATTTTACTGCGTACCCTACACTTACGCCCGATGGTAAAACCGTGATTTTTAGTTATGAGGGCGATTTATGGAAATCGGATTTAAACAGCCCATCGGCCGTGCGCCTCACTGCCATGCAGGGGCAAGAAACCAATGCCCGTGTATCGCCGGACGGGCAGTGGCTGGCGTTTTCGTCAAGCCAATACGGTAACAGCGATGTTTATGTGATGCCGTTGGCCGGAGGCGAGATTAAACAATTGACTTATCACGAATCGTTTGACGAGGTGGATTCATGGAGCTGGGACTCTAAAACCATCTATTTCACTTCCGGGCGGTACAACCAGTTTGGTTCTTACCGGGTGTCACGTAATGGAGGTACGCCGGTTCGTTTGTTTGAGCATTATTTTAATACCACCCACGGCATAGCCGAGCATCCGCAAACCGGCGAGTTGTTTTTTAACAATACCTGGGAGAGTTACCTTTTTGCCGAGCGCAAGCATTACAAAGGAGATTACAATCCGGATATTCAATCATACAATCCCAAAACCAAAGCATACAAGCAGTATACCAACTGGAACGGTAAAGATTTTGGGACCGCCATTGACCGCAAGGGAAACATCTACTTTGTGTCTGACGAGGCTAACGGAGAGTATAACCTCTACACATTTAATAACGGTAAAAAAACAGCACTCACCAGCTTTAAAACTTCTATTAAACGCCCTTACGTAAGCGCTGATGGTAGCAAGGTGGTTTTTGAAAAAGATTACCAGCTGTACGCTTACGATGTATCCACCAAACAAACGCAAAAGCTTAATTTTTACTTATCTCGCAATAACATATTGCCCAAAGACCAAGAGTTTGATATTGCAGGCAAAATAGAAGCTGCCGACCTTTCGGCCGATGGCAAAAAGCTGGCCCTCGTATCGCGCGGCGAATTGTTTGTGAGCGATGCCGATGGTAAATTTATCAGGCAGATAGAGCGTAATAGTGGCGAACGGGTGATGGAAGTAAAATGGCTGCCCGATAACCGCAGCCTGATTTATAACCAAACGCTGGGCGGTTATACCAACTGGTACACTGTACCTGCCGATGGCAGTGGCAAACCAAAACAGCTCACTAACGAAAAATGCAGCAACCGCATGCTGGCCCTGAATAAAAACCGCACCCAGGGCGTTTACCTGAGCGGGCGCGACGAAGTAAGGGTGATAGACATGAAAACCTTGGCCAGCAAAACTATCGCTAAAGATGAAATATGGGGTTTTCAAAACTCTCAGCCACGATTTTCACCCAACAGCGAATACGTGGTATATACCGCCCATCGCAACTTTGAGCAGGACTTATTTGTGTACGATATGCAGTCGGGAAAAACACTTAACTTAACCAACACTGGCGTTACCGAGGATGACCCGTTTTGGTCGCCCGATGGTAAGTCTATCTTTTTTGCATCGTCGCGCACCCGTCCCGAATATCCTTATGGCTCGGGCGATGCACATATTTACCGCATGCCGCTGCAAAAGTTTGACGATGCCTACCGCTTAGATAAATTCCGCGATTTATTTAAGGAAGAAAAAAAGCCCGAAATGCCCGCAGTAGTGCCTGCTACTGATAAAAAGAAAATCACTAAAAAAGATACGGCCAAAAAGCCTATTTCTGAGCAGCCCGTTCCTAAAGCCCCGGCAGGTATTGCCATCAACACCGAAGATTTGATGAAACGGCTGGAACGCATCAGCCCGAATTTTGGTCAGCAAAGCTCTCCTTATGTGATACAAAAGGGAGATAAAACCATGGTTTATTACCGGTCTGACCAAGGCGAGGGCCGCCCGGGCATCTATCGTACTACATTAGAGAACTTTGAGAGTCCGAAAACCGAAAAAGTGGCAGGTGCTGATTTCTACGATTTTAATATTATTACCGGTGGCGAAAAGTACTACCTGTTGGGTAATAACAATACACTGTACAAACTCAACCTCGACCAAAATAAAGTTGACCGTGTAGATATCAGTTACCGTTTTGACCGCAACTTGCAGAGTGAGTTTAAGCAGATGTTTGACGAGGCCTGGGCTGGTTTGGAAGAAAACTATTATGATGGCAGCTTTCATAACGCCGACTGGGCTAAAATACACGACCAGTATGCTGTTTATTTACCTTACGTAACCAATCGTGCTGATTTGAGGTTGATGCTGAAAGATATGTTGGGTGAACTTAATTCATCGCACATGGGCTTTAGCTCTAATGGCTTGGAAGAACGTACAAACCTGCGTTACCGCACCATGGAAACCGGTATTGTATTCGACAATGCCGACCCTTACAAAGTATCTCATATATTGAATCTCAGTAACGCCGACCGTGCAGGTATCAACGTTAAACCCGGCGACAAGCTAAAAGCGGTAAATGGTGTATCGGTTGATGAGAGCCAGGACCGGAATGCCTACTTTACCAAACCATCACTGGATGAAGAAATGGAACTGACTTTCGAACGCGGGGGAAAGGATTATACCATAAAAATTCACCCGGAGGCATCGGCTAAATTTAAAACTGATTTGTACGATGAGTGGGTGGCTTACAACCGCAGAGTCGTGACCGATAAAAGCAAGAGCCGCATTGCTTACGTGCATATGAAAGATATGTCGACCGGTTCGCTCGAAACGTTTTTAGAAGATATGGTAGGTGATGCCTATAAAAAAGATGCCTTGATACTCGACCTGCGTTTTAACACCGGCGGTAATGTGCACGATGCCGTGCTTAACTTTTTATCACAGCGTCCTTACTTGCAATGGCAGTACCGCGACGGGCAGCGCACGCCGCAACCTAACTTTGCACCTGCCGCCAAGCCAATGGTGCTGTTGATTAATGAGCAAACGCTGAGCGATGGCGAAATGACGGCTACCGGGTTTAAAAGCTTAGGCCTGGGTAAAATTATCGGTACCGAAACTTACCGCTGGATTATTTTCACCAGCGCCAAAGGCCTGGTGGATGGTTCGAGCTATCGTATACCTGCCTGGGGATGTTTTACGCTGGACGGCAAAGACATCGAAAAAGAAGGGGTGAAGCCGGACATATACATCAAAACAGCCTTTGCCGACCGGATGACCAATCACGATCCGCAACTCGACCGCGCTATAGAAGAGGTAATGAAGCAGTTGAAATAGATAGAAGTTTTGAGGCGAATAAATGCTGCTGATTTGAAAATGAGAAGTTAGCAGCGTTTATCAAAATCCAACAACCTAAAAACAACAAGAGCTTGAAACGGTAAGTTTCAAGCCCTTGTTGTTTGAATGTTAACAGCGAACTTATGCTTTTTGATTAGGCAAGATAGCTTCTTTCTTTTTGCTCTCCATAAAAAAAGCGCCAATCAGGAAGACAACTAACAGGATTGAACTTGCCAGTGAAATACCTTCGCCGGTGTAGTACGAAGCCGGGTGAAAGATAAACTCAATTTTGTGGTTACCTACCGGAATTTTAGCGGCACGTAATACGTAATCAGCTCTAAAGTAAGGCTGCTCAACACCGTCAATCAGCATTTTCCAACCTTTGTTATAGTAAATTTCCGAGAATACGGCAATCTGCTCAGTTTGTGAGCCCGACTCGTAGACCATATGGTCAGGGTTGTAGCTAACCAATTTAATAGTTGCACTGCCATCAATAGGATGCGGCTTACTTTCGGCCAACGACTTGTACTGCTGGTCAACAATGGCTTCGGTTTTAGGGTCAAAGCTGCTGATGGCCTGCATCTCCTCATCCGCATTACGGGCAAACTTAACGCTTTGTACAAACCAAGCATGTCCGCAAGCCGTGCTGTTGGCTTTCATAGTTGCGGTTTGCGTTTTAGGATCTGCACTAATGATATACTTGGTATTCAGCATGTCCAGTACATCGTTGTTAATGCTCTTGCTAAACTGCGATTCAATCAACTCGTCATAACGTTTTAAACGGGCGGCAGAATAACCGCCGATTGACTTATGGAAGTAAGGGCTGAATGCATCCTGCAAAATACTTTGTGTCATGTCGAAAACACGATAGTCGGGGTCTGTATCACGCATAATGAACTGGTCAACCTCGCGGGGCTGCACTTCGTTAGTCGCTTGTTTTTCAGTAAAGCTGTCGCTGTTCAGGTAACGTTTGTCTACCTGCCACATATCTACCAGGATAATCGCTAAAAAAGCAACAGATAAGACAGTGGCGTTAACTTTTTGCTTTAGGTAAGCCCACATCAAACCAAACGTAATTAAAACAAATATCAAGGTACGGATAGCATCTGCACGGGCTAATGACTCACGGTCGCTTACCACGCCATTCATAACGCTGGTAGCTAACGCACTGTCACCCTGGAAGGCTTGGGTAAGATAGCTGACAATATCCTGTTGATTTGATGTTCTGAAGCTTAACAATACGCTTGGCACCAATACCAGCAGCAAAGTAATACCACCTACAATGTAAAGCGTCAACAATAATTTTTTAACCAGGGCTGCTTTATCAGTTGTGGCAATAGCTTCCTGAATGGCCATGATTGCCAATACCGGGAAACATAAGCCGGCCACCGCCAAAATAGATTCGACCGCACGGAACTTGTTGTAGAATGGGAAATAATTGAAGAACAAGTCGGACACAAAAGGGAAGTTGCGGCCGAATGAAAGTAACATCGTTAAAATAACCGAAGCCAGTAACCACCATTTGAGACGGTTTTTAACAATGAGTAAACCAAAAACAAACAAGAAGCAAATAATGGCGCCAAAGTAAAACGGCCCTTCGGTAAATTGCTTTTCGCCCCAATAAGTAGAAACACCGGCACCGCCTAATTGCTGGGTGTAACCTTCAGCTTGTTCTTGCGGCAAGCCTTTAGCGGTAAAGGCTTTAGTAACCGCTGATTTAGCCGGGTCGATTTCGCGCATACCCGATGCCCCGCCGTAAGCGTTAGGAACCAAAAAGGTTAAACATTCGCCTACACCTTGGCTCCACTGGTATGCGTAATCTTTAGGCAGGCCCTCACTCGGTTCGGCGACATTTTTGGTCAGGTTTGATTTACCACGGATGGTATCTTTACTATATTCAAATGTACTCCAAAGAATAGAAGCATTTACAGCCAGCGCAAGTACCGTTGCACCAAAAATGTAAGCTGCAGATTTGATGAAAGCGTTAATGGTTTTGTTTTTGAAAGCGTGAAAAAACTCAATGCCCAGTAAAATAAGCAACGCCAAAAACAGGTAATAAGTCATTTGGATATGATTGGCTCTTATTTCGAGCGCCAGGAAGAATGCTAAAAGAGCGCCACCTAAAAGATATCGGCCCCTAAAAGTTAAAATGATACTGGCCAGTATAGGTGCAAAAAATGCGATGGCAAATGCCTGGTTGGCATGGCCGGCTACCATTAAAATGATGTTATAAGACGAAAAGGTAAAGGCAACAGCGCCTGCGGCCGATAGCCACGGATTTATCTTTAATACCCTGAACAGAAAATAGCCGCCCAAAAGTAGCAATAAAACGGTATCAACCGGGCTCGGGAAAACTGCTTTGAGTCCCGAAACAATGTGCGAGGTAATATTTTTAGAGTAAGGTGCCCATATCTGATAAGCAGGCATGCCACCTAAAATCTGGTTAGTCCATAAGATGGTTTCACCTTTGGCCCGGTAGTCCATAATTTCTTTTTGGGTAGACTGAGCCCGGGTAACGTCGTTTTGTCCTAAAGTTTTACCCTGAAAAGCAGGGGTAAAATAAAGAAAGCAGATAAGAAGAAAAACTCCGATGATGGCAAAATGAATGCCGTTGCGCTTAAACCAATTACTCATTTATCTTTGGGGAAAAATTTATTCCCCAAAAATAGAAAATTGAGCGATAATAGAAACGATTAGTTTACAAGGGTTTTACTGTGTTGCAATGTAATGCCACTACACCTAAAAGATAATATAGCAGAACCATGCCTACCAAGCTAACCGCATAAATAATCTGCGTTTTTTTCTCCGCAAATTCATCCCGGTTACGGCGGATAGTGTAATAATTATAAAAGGCTAAACCCGCTAAGGCTACCCATAAAAACCAATGTATACCCTCGCAGCTTACACTCCACTGAACAGCCATTGCAAATACAATGTAGTTTGCTGTTATCAGGGTAATGAGTGATTGCAGGCTATAGTGGCGGTCTTTAAATAAACTTTCGGGTGCGTTCATAGTGGTTTATTTTACTTCTTCATAATCAATAAAATCGCCTTCATTGTCCGGAATGGCGTTTTTAGGTGCCGGAGGTACATAATCTACTTTCAATCTGCCTTCAGGCCGTTTGGGCTCCTGCTGGCGATATTGCTGCTGACGGTTAAACTGCTGCTGTTGCGCTTTGTTTACCATCCCTTGGAACAACATAGGTAAAAATATACGTGCCAGGGAACGAACAATATACAGAACACAAATGGCGATAATCAGAAAACGTATTAAAAACATTCGATGAAAATTTGCTACAAATATAAGTTTCTAACGGTAAAAAGGTTTGTTTATGACACAAGCTCTGTTAGTAACCCGTCATAATTCGGGATGAATGTTCTCAAAAATGACGTCCAAGTTCAGTACAAAGCCCGGTAAAACAGGAGTAGTTACTTCGTCGCCTAAAGTCATTGGTCTCGATGCCTGGTAGCGGTCTGCATCAGTAAGTGTATACTGCAAAAAAGTTTTATCCTGCGGAGATACAATCCAATATTCTTTTACACCCGATTCTTCATAAACTTCATACTTGTTACGCAACTCTTTCTTGTTGTTTCCCGGCGATAAAATTTCAATTACAATATCCGGAGCACCAGTGCAACCTTTGTTGTCAATTTTTTTAGCGTCGCAAACCACCGAAATGTCCGGTTGTACCACGGTATATATTTCCTTGTTATAACCTGATGGGCTGGTTTGAGGCAGCCTGACATCAAAAGGCGCAGAAAATGCCTGGCAAGGTTTGCCTTTTAAGTAGTTATACAGTTCGCCCGATATATTCCACGAGATTTTTTGATGCATAGGCGCCGGCGCCGGTGTCATCTTAAAGATTTTGCCTTTAATCAGTTCCAGGCGCTCTTCAAAAGTCCACTGCAAATAATCAGCGTAAGTGTATGTCTTGTTTAAATCAAGGTCCGACAGTTGCATAACTCAAAGATACAGGTCTGTAATTAACTTATTTTTCGGCTAGCATTTTCTCCAGGGCAAACATTTCGTCGCGCAACTTGGCGGCAGTTAAAAAGTCCATGTCTTTAGCAGCAGCCAGCATATCCTTCTTCGTATTGTCAATCGCTTTCTTCAAATCACCTTTACTCATGTACTGTACAATCGGGTCGGCAGCAACGCTGATTTCCTCGCTTTCAACATAAGCACGCTGCACGCCGCCTTTAAAGTCAACCACCGAGGTTTGCTCGATGATAGCTTCTTTAGATTTTCCGACCGTTTTAGGTACGATACCATGGTCAGCGTTGTAAGCCACCTGTTTTTCGCGGCGGCGGGTGGTTTCATCAATCGTAACACGCATACTTTCAGTAATAGTGTCGGCATACATAATTACCCGCCCGCGGTCATTACGTGCCGCCCGGCCAATGGTTTGAATCAACGAGCGTTCCGAACGTAAAAAGCCTTCTTTATCTGCATCCAGAATAGCTACCAAAGATACCTCGGGTAAGTCCAAACCCTCACGCAATAAGTTGATACCAATCAGTACGTCAAATTCGCCTAAACGTAAACCACGCAAAATTTCCACCCGCTCCAGAGTTTTTACTTCAGAGTGAATGTAACGGCATTTGATACCCAGGCGGTCCATATACTTGGCCAACTCCTCAGACATACGTTTGGTTAAAGTGGTTACCAGTACGCGGTCGCCCATTTTAATGGTTTTGTCAACCTCATCCAGCAAATCATCCACCTGGTTAATAATAGGGCGTATCTCAATCAATGGGTCAAGTAACCCAGTTGGGCGTATTACCTGTTCAACTACTACACCGCCAGATTTTTCTAATTCAAAATCGCCAGGGGTAGCGCTCACATAAATAGTTTGTGGTGCCAGTCGCTCAAACTCTTCAAAATTAAGCGGACGGTTATCCATTGCAGCCGGTAACCTGAAGCCATAGTCTACCAGCGCTATCTTGCGCGAACGGTCACCACCGTACATGGCACGTACCTGCGGCACGGTAACGTGGCTCTCGTCAATCACCATCAGGTAATCGTCGGGAAAGTAGTCCAGTAAACAGAAGGGGCGCATACCCGGCTTGCGGCCGTCGAAAAAGCGCGAGTAGTTCTCAATACCCGAACAGTAGCCCAGTTCGCGAATCATCTCCAGGTCGTAGTTTACCCTTTCTTCCAGTCGCTTGGCTTCCAGGAAACCCTTTTCGTCAATAAACTGCTGTTTACGCATTTCTAACTCTTCCTGTATAGCCCAGATGCTGCTGGTAAAGCGGTCGCGCGGGGCAACATATAATGTGGCTGGAAATAATACCATGTTAGGCATCTTCTCCAGTGTTTTGCCGGTTTGCGGGTCAAAACTACTTAGCTCTTCAATGTCATCACCATAAAAAGAAACACGGTATGCATAATCCAGGTAAGCAGGGTAAATGTCAACAGTATCGCCTTTTACCCTAAAAGTACCGCGTTTAAACTCAACCGTAGTACGGGCGTATAATATTTCGACCAGTCGGTGTAAAAAAGCGTTACGGCTAATGCGGGTGCCTACGGCAAACCTAAAGATGGAGTTAGTAAAATCCTCAGGGTTACCCATACCGTAAATGCAGGAAATAGACGAAACCACAATGACATCCCGCCGTCCCGACATCAAAGCCGAGGTAGTGCGCAGACGCAGTTTTTCAATCTCGTCGTTAATCTGTAAGTCCTTTTCTATGTAGGTATTAGTCGTCGGTATAAAGGCTTCCGGCTGGTAATAATCGTAATACGATACAAAGTAGTTAACCGCATTATCCGGAAAAAACTGCTTAAACTCACCGTATAGCTGCGCAGCCAGTGTTTTGTTATGGCTTAATATAAGCGTAGGCCGTTGGGTTTGCTCAATAATATTGGCTACGGTAAAGGTTTTACCCGAGCCGGTAACGCCAAGTAAAGTCTGGTATTGTTCGCCACCGTTAACGCCCTCAACCAATTGCCTGATGGCTTCAGGCTGGTCGCCGGATGGAACATATTGCGAATTAATTTTAAAATTCATGGATTATAAAGATACGAATATTTTTAGCAAACCTATTTTCTTAACGGTCGTCAAAACGGTTTAATGTGTTGATCTTAAGTAAAAAATATTTGCCTGTTAACTAACATTTATGAAGTATAAATGGTTTATTCATCCGGTACTCAAACCTCATAATTAGTTTGCCTTATGCTTTTTGTTTTAAACAACATCAATACCATCTGTAACCAGTTTTTAACTGAACTCAGGGATGCCGACCAGCAGCAGGACCGCATGCGCTTTCGGCGCAATCAGGAACGGATAGGCGAAATACTGGCTTACGAAATAAGCAAAGAATTAAAATATAAAGCAGTTGAGGTACAAACACCGTTGGGTACAGCGCAGGTAAACATACCGGCAGAACAACCAGTTTTGGGTACTATTTTGCGTGCAGGTTTACCCTTGCATCAGGGGTTTTTAAATGTATTTGACCAGGCTGCATCTACTTTTATAACAGCACATCGTAAAACCAGGAAAACGGGTGAATTTACTATTCAAATTGAACATATATCAACCGCCGACCTGGATGACAAAACCTTTATTTTGTGCGATACCATGCTGGCTACCGGGCAAAGCGTAGTGCAGGTTTGCAAAGAACTGATGGGACAGTACAACCTCACCGCTCTGCATATTGCAGCGGTAATTGCCAGTGCCGAGGGTGTTGAGCACGTACGTGCGCATTTGCCCATGGCACATTTATGGATAGGGGCTATCGACGAAGAAATGACGACGAAGTCTTATATCGTGCCGGGGCTGGGCGATGCCGGCGATTTGGCTTATGGCGAAAAGATATAGCCGCCTGAAAGTTTTATTATTAACCGGTGCCTCTGCATATTTGCACCTTGTTAGATCATCATGAAACGATATACCCACCTCTTTTTTGACCTTGACCATACCATCTGGGATTTTGACCGGAACGCAGAGGAAACCTTGCAGGAACTGTTTGTTTTACACGAGTTAGAGGCTCTGGGACTATCATCAGCCATCGAATTTATTGCCACCTATACCCGTAATAATCATGCCTTGTGGGCCGATTATCACTTAGGGAAAATAGACAAAGAAACCTTGCGCCAAACCCGTTTCCGCAAAACGTTTACTGATTTGGGCCTGCACCCGGACGTGGTTCCCGTTGAGTTTGAGGATGCCTATGTGGAGTTATGCCCCACTAAAACCAACCTGTTTCCGCATGCGCATGAAACTTTGGCTTACCTGCAGCAAAAGTATAGCCTGCATTTAATTACCAACGGTTTTAAAGAGGCTACCCGGCGCAAGGTGAGCGGTACAGGTTTAGAAAAGTATTTTACCAATATCATCATCTCCGAACTGGTAGGCGTAAACAAGCCCGACAAAGCCATTTTTAAACATGCGTTGGAACTGGCCGGCGCACAAAAAGAGAAAAGTATCATGATAGGCGACAGCCTGGAGGCTGATGTTTACGGGGCATTGAATTTTGGTATCGATGCCATTTATTTTAACCCGCTTAAAGTACCCAAGCCGGATGATGTGCCGGTACAAATTTATAGTTTAGACGAGCTAACCCAATTGTTATGAGCGTAGCTACCGAGCATAAGGCTATTAATGATGCGCTGGACAATTACCGGCAGCAGTTAAACGATATTCCTGACGAGCAATTTACCGAAACGCCCTCGATGGGCGGCTGGAGCTATGCTGAGGTATACTCTCATATTATGCAGGCCAGTTTAGCCTCATCAACAGCTGCCGAAAAATGTTGTCGTAAAACGGGAGTTAATACGGGCAAGGGGTTAAACTGGCGTGGTCGGATACTCTTCTTTTTAGACCGTTTTCCGCCGGGTAAACGCCAGGCTCCGGCTGCAGTGGCCAGCCTCACCAAAAAAATATCTAAGGAGGATGCCCGCAACCTCATTGTAAAAGTGCGTAAGCGCATGGACGAAGTATCATCGTTAGCGCTGCACGATGGCGGCTCCTGCAAAATTAGTCACCCCGGCTTGGGC
>CAXYKR010000362.1:0-16201 GCA_964277815.1 uncultured Mucilaginibacter sp.
ATACCGGCCATGGCAGGCAGGTTGTATTTTACATCATAATTTAACGTGTTTAAAACTACGTACAAACCGGCCTGCTGCGGTTGGGTAGGGTGGTTGTACTCACGCCTGATGCTTTGCTGGCCGCCCAGTAAAACATTGATGTTACCCTCACCCATGTTGAAACGATTACTGCTATACAAGCGATAATGCTGTATATGCTGGTAAAGCGGGTTAAGACTATAAGTGCTTAACTCATTGTTGGGTACAATAGGCCTGTTTTTGATATCATCGCCTTCGTCTAATACCTGGCGGGTAAAACGCCGGGTAAGCGAGTCGCGGCTGCCGTCGGGTATTTCCTGTTTATTATTAAATAAAGTAGCTGCCAGTTGGGTGTATCCCCATTTTTTATCAACCCGCGCCATGGCCGATAAGTTAAGTTCGCGGTATGCCGTACCGTAAACCCTGCCATCAACACTGTTGGTGTAGTTTTGCGCCCACTTGCCGCTGCCTCGTAAGGTGTAACGCCAATCGTTATGTTTATATGCCAATCCGAGCGAATTGCCAATTAACCTGTTGTTAGTATGGTAGTCGGCCGTGTAATCACCTTTCAAAGCGTTGCTATCAATGGCTGGCAGGTAGGGTATCATATTAATTACACCCGCCAGGGCATCCGAGCCGTAGGATAAACTTGCCGGGCCTTTAACTACCTCGGCGCGGGTAATACCATACTGGTCAATCTCGATGCCGTGTTCGTCGCCCCACTGCTGGCCTTCCTGTCGTATTCCATCGTACAAAGTGAGTACCCGGTTATAGCCCAGGCCGCGTATAAAGGGCTTTGATACATTGGGGCCGGTAGTTACGGCGCTTACACCCGGCACACCTTTAATTACGGCATCAATAATATTGTTATTTACATGCCGGTCCATATCCTTTTTACTCATTACGGCTACCGGCACCGGGTTTTTGCGTACCTCGGTTGCCCGGCCTACACCCGTTACCACTACATCGCTCAACTGCGATTCGGCCTTTTGAAGTTCAAAATTTAGTACCTGGGTTTCGCCTGATTTTATAGCGACCGCTTTTTGTTGCTTTTGAAAACCAACGGCTGATGCATTAACCATGTAGGTGCCGGGTGCTAAATTTGGGATGATATAATGTCCGTTATTGTTGGTGTGAGTGCCTGATTTAATTACAGATAAGGTTATCGATGCAAAATCAACCGGCTGTTGATTAGCAGTAACCTGTCCTTTGAGAGTGCCATGTTGCGCGAATATTGCTGAACTGTAAATAATTAAATAGATAATCAGGTAAAGTTGTTTTGCCATATCTAATGATTTAATAAAGTAAACCTAAATAATAAAATTAGGTTTGTCTAATTTTATTATTTGTAAGTTTAATTTATTTAAGTTTGATACTGCTAAATGCCAGTATCATGAACACTTTTTCGGAAGAAAATTACTTAAAGGCTATTTTCAGGTTATCGCAAATGCCTGCGGTGAGTAAGATATCAACCAGCGCTATTGCCGAGGCGCTGGGCAATAACCCGGCATCGGTGGTAGACATGATTCGTAAGCTTACCGATAAACAGCTGATTGAATACGACAAAAAGAAAGGCGTAAAGCTTACCGGGCAGGGGCAAAAAGATGCTATTCAAATAATCAGAAAACACCGTTTATGGGAGGTATTTCTGTTAGAAAAACTGGAGTACCGCTGGGACGAGATACACGATATTGCCGAAGAGCTGGAACACATCAAGCACACCGATTTGGCCGACCGCCTGGATAAGTTTTTAGGCTTCCCGGAGTATGACCCGCACGGCGACCCTATCCCTAAAGCTAACGGCAAAATGGCTAAGTCTTTTTCGGCTTCGCTGGCTGATGGTAAAACGGGCAGTACTTACCGGGTAGCTGCAGTGCGCGATACCAGCAGTGCGTTTTTACAATATCTGCATAAACTTAAAATCAGTATTGGTACTCAAATCAGGCTGATTGAGCAGATTGCTTTCGACCAGTCGTTGGTTATCAGTATTGATAACGGCGAGCCTACCACAGTATCATCTAAATTTGTAGAGAATATCCTGATCAGTTAAGCTGCCTTTTTTATATTTGATTTTACAGACTCATAATTATGCTACCACTCATAGAAGCCGCTGAGCTTAAATCGTTAAATAAAGACAGCTACATTTTAATAGATGCCCGAGGTTTCGGCAACAGCCGCGAACGTTACGAGCAGGGACATCTGGAAGGCGCACGCTATGTAGATTTAGAGCAACTGGCGGCCCATCCCGAAAATCCGGCGTTTGGCGGGCGGCATCCTTTGCCATCGCTCAAAGATTTTACCGCTTTGCTTGGCCGTTTAGGCATTACGCCGCAAAGCCATGTAATTGTTTATGACGATAAAGGCGCGGCTAATCCTGCTGCCCGTTTTTGGTGGATGCTGAAAGCCATTGGTCATCAAAAAGTACAAGTGTTAAACGGCGGTTTGCAAGCAGCCGTCGAGGCGGGCTTGCCGATTACTACCGAAATAACATCAGCGCCGCAAGCCACCACCTATGAAGCTGCGCACGATTTTACGGGTACGGTCGTTTTAGAAGATGTTGCCAAAGCGGTACAAAGTCCCGATAGTATAGTTATCGATGTGCGCGAAGCGCCGCGCTATCTCGGGCACACCGAACCGCTCGATTTGGTTGCCGGCCATATCCCGGGCGCTGTTAATGTGCCGTACAACAACAATATGGATGCCGATAACCGGTATTTGAAGGCCGAAGAACTAAAAGCCAACTACGAAAAGGTATTTAATGGCAAGCAGCCTGAGCAGGTCATTGTTCATTGCGGCTCAGGTGTAACAGCCTGCCATACTTTGCTGGCACTTCAACAGGCCGGTTTGCCGGGGGCCAAGTTATACGTAGGTTCATGGAGCGAGTGGTCGCGCAGGGATTTGCCTATCGCTAAAGAAGAAGTATAATTTCGAACCAGTTTTTTGAAAACTGATTGCATAAAAAAGCCCGGGAAATCAGTCACGAAACCCGGGCTTTTATTTTAGTAGCGGCCGTAGTTACTGTCATATGGGCCACGGTGCCATCCGCGGTCATGGTGCCAGCGGTCGCGGTCACGGTGTCTGCCACGGCGGTCGTTAGATACCATACAGCTGCTTAAGCTGCTTATTAATGAGGCTACTAATGCTATGCTTAAAATGGTCCTTTTCATAATCAATTTCATTGTATATAATCTATAGAGACATTACCATGCCAATAGATTAATTTGTAATGTGTTTTTTACAATCAGCACACATTATGATATTAACTCATTGCTTTAATTAAATTATTGAGCATTTTTGTAGTTAAATTTAATCTGCAGTTTATGAATAAAGCACTACTTTGTTTGTTTTTGTGCCTGGGCTTTTGCCAAGCCTTGTTTGCTCAAACAGATAGCAGTGTAACTCCATCCGTCATCAAAACGCTTACGTTAAAACAGTACGCTGATTATAAAAAAGGATCTACGCTGGCCGAAATGGCCCTGCCCGCCACCATGAATGGTTACCCGCTGCCCGATGATGTGCTGAAGTATAAAAAAGAACTTAAATTGCTGCCGGTACAAATAACCCGTATTACCGATATCAGCAAATACCTGCAGCTTAAAAAAATAGAGATAGGGCAGTCCGTTTTACGCAATGAGAAAAAGCTGGATGATATGTTCAGTACCAAACAGCAACTCAACGAAGGCAGTATCACTTTTTATGGTAACCGCTATGGTTTATATGAGGGTGAATATCGTACGTCTGTTTTAACAGCCTGTTACAATACCTATAATTCATTAACACAACCGCAGCTTACCAAGTTTTGGCAGCTCAAAAACCAGAAATAACATTTCTCCGTTCAATTTACTTAACTTAGCCCCCCGTTACAGAGGATTATGAAGATTACGTTTGATTTTGAAAAGCCACTGGCCGATTTGCAACAGCAAATTGACAAGATAAAACAGGTAGAAGAGAAGACTAAAGTGGATATGTCGGCTACGTTAAACGAGTTGCAAGACAAGTTCGACGACACGAAAAAACAATTATATACCCACCTCACCGGCTGGCAAAAAGTGCAGATTTCGCGTCACCCGGACAGGCCGTATACTTTGCAGTATATTGAGTTGATGTGTGATGACTTTATTGAACTGCACGGCGACCGCAATTTTGGCGATGATAAAGCCATCATTGGCGGCTGGGGCTCTATAGGTGGGCAAACGGCTATGTTTATTGGTCACCAGAAAGGGCGAAACACCAAAGACCGCCAGTATCGTAACTTTGGTATGGCTAACCCTGAGGGTTACCGTAAGGCTTTGCGCCTGATGAAAATGGCCGAGAAATTTAACAAACCCATCATTACCCTGATTGATACACCGGGAGCCTACCCTGGTTTAGAAGCTGAAGAGCGCGGACAAGGGGAGGCCATTGCCCGTAACATCATGGAAATGTCGGTGTTGAATGTACCGGTTATCTGCGTAATTATTGGTGAAGGTGCTTCGGGCGGTGCCATTGGCATTGGTGTAGGCGACAAGGTTTACATGCTGGAACATACCTGGTATTCGGTTATTTCTCCCGAGTCTTGTTCGTCTATCTTATGGCGCAGCTGGGATTATAAGGAACGTGCTGCCGAGGTATTAAAACTAACCTCGAGCGAAATGTTTAAAAATAAGTTGATTGACGGTATTATCAAAGAGCCACTGGGTGGCGCACACCAAGACCCCGTAGCGATGGCGTCGACTGTAAAAAAACAGTTGATTAAAGATATCAAAGCATTAAAAGACCGCAACATTGAAGAACTGGTCAATGAGCGCATTGAAAAATTCTGCTCAATGGGTGTGGTGATTGATGATGAACCTGCTGCTCCTGTTGCTGAACAGGCGTAATGATATAAACAGCGGAAGAAAACGAGGGCTAAACATTATGATAGCCCCTAAAAGTTAAATATGTTATTTAGCAAATGAGCCCGGTAAACTGCCGGGCTCGTTTCGTTTACATAAGTTTTTTTAGTCGCTTTGTTTAATTATAGAGTAGTTTGATACCTTCTTTATCCTCTTGTAATGTTTTCAGATAAAGGAGCGTTTATCATAGGGAAAAAAATTATTAATAACAATAACCCGTCGACAATAGGTTTTCGATATGCTGCTTAGGTTGATGCTGATTTTAGTAAACTTTGAGGATGCTGCGAAAGGTTATTGATATTTCTTAATATCCATAATTTGCTCCGGTGTCGAAACTACCATCTCGGGGCGGTTTTTGAAAAGCGTAACCTCGCCGTAAAAGCATACCAGCTTACCTTTCATTAAGGCTGGATTAACTTTAACCGCATCGCCTTTTATGGTTACTGTTAAATTTTGATGAGGATAGCGGCTTCCTAAATTGAGCAGGGTTGTAGTGGAATTAACCACCCGGAAATCATAAACAGTATCGCAAACGGCCAGCTTTTGACCAACCTGAGCCGATATGTTTTTACTGCTTTGAGTTTTGGCAAAGCGCTTGGCTTCGGTAGTTTGTGCCTTAACGCTGCCTGCCATCATCAACAAGGCAAACGCCGATATCAATGCGTATTTCATGTCCTGAATATAAAAACTTATCGCAATATAGTTTCTACTCTATCAATGAGTTGGTCAATATCAAATGGTTTGGCAATAAAGGCACTGGCCCCGGCTTCCTGAGCTATTTTTTGACCTTCGGTACTGGCTGATATCACAATAACCGGCAAATCTTTAGTTTCGGGGTTACTGCGCAGCATTTTTAATACCTGGTCGCCCGATAGTACCGGCATCCATAAATCCAGTAAGAGCAAATCAGGCTTTTCCTTTTCAATCAGGCTGGAAACGTTCAGGCTGTTGCTTTCCGGAATTACCTCAAAGCCGCTGTCTTCCAACACAAACGAAACCATATCCAGGATGCCTTCGTCATCATCGCAAACCAAAACTTTTTTACTCATCATTCTTCCTTTCTTTTAACGGAAGTGTGAAACTAAAAGTTGAGCCTTTTCCTTTTTCACTCTCTACCCAAATGGTACCGCCATGTTTTTTAATAACCTGGTCGCACACATATAAACCGATACCCATACCCGGAAAATGCTGCTGAATATCGCCTACACGATAAAAACGTTCGAATATATTTTTTTGGTCCTCAATACTAATGCCCATGCCGTAATCAGTTACCGATACTTTTAAAAAATCGCTTACCAGCGAGGTATAAACTATAATTTTATTTGCGTTGGGCGAGTACTTGATGGCATTTGATAGCAGGTTATTCACCACCTGTACTAATTGCAATTCGTCGCCAACGTAACTATTTACGGAAGTGCCTTTTATCTCAATATTAAATTCTTTGTTTGCCGCCTGCATGCCCTCAACGGTATCGTGCAGCATTTTGTCAAAATCAAACGGCTCCTTATGCAGTTCAATTTTGCCGGTTTGTATGCGCGATACATCCAATAACTCACCAATGAGTGAGTTTAAGCGCTCTACGTAAGTGCTTGTTTTTTTAACGATGTTTTTAAATTTATCATCGGCAGCATCGGGCATAAAACGCTCCATCATCTGTACATAACCTTTGATGGTAGTAAGCGGCGTTTTAAGCTCATGACTGGCGATCGATAAAAAGTCGTCCTTGCGGCGTTCGATTTCGCGCCGGTCGGTAATATCTTCAATGGCAATTAGTATCCGGTCTTTATACTGGCCCTCTAACTCAATGCGATAAGCATTAAGCAGCATGGTTTTATGGCCTATTTGAGGAAAATTGTGTTCTACTTCAAAATTTTCGACCGGATTATTGGTGGGCAAAATCTGCTCTAACAACTCTTTAAGTTGAGGTATATTCCATTGCCCGTTACCTAAATCATACAGTAACTGACCTTCTGTTTCGGCAGATGATACTTTGAACGTGCGCAAAAAATGGTCGTTCACACTCAATACCTTAAACTCCGGGTTTAAAACAATCAAGCTTTCCCGCACGGTCTGGTAGATGCTGGATAAGTATTCTTCGCTTTCCTTAATCACCCGTGTGCGCTCTTCTACCTTACGTTCCAGGCTTTCCTGCTCTTGAACTAAATCCTGTTGAGCTTTTTTTCGTTGGGTAATATCGTGCTGTACCCCTATAAAATAGGTAACGTTGCCTTTTTCGTCTTTGATAGGCGATAAGTACAACTCATTCCAGAACAAAGAGCCGCTTTTGGTGTAATTTCGTATTTCAACTACGCCATGCTTTCCTTCAACGATGGCATCTTTTAAAATCTTCCGCTCTTTTTGGTTACGGTCGTCTTTTTGCAGAAAACGGCAATTGCGACCGATAATCTCATTGCGAACATATCCGGTCATTCTTTCGAAGGCAGCATTACAATAAATAATAGGATTATCGGGCTGCTGATTATCTGTGATAATAACACCCGATATACTCGCATCTACAGCCTTGGTAAGCAACTCAAAGTCGCGCTGCAGGCTTTCGTGAGAAAAAGAAAAATTATCGTTAGTAAAGCTGTCCAACTTATAAAACCGTTTTAAATATGCCAATTATCAAGTACCAGCAAAAACCAATATTTTAAACATGCGTATCAAAAATCATGCATGATTGAATTTAAGGTATTTAACTGTTTTTAATACCAAATGTTTGCTTTTTCAGTATTTTAACCCCATTTTAAAACTTTAAGATAATCTTAATTAAAATTTAATCGCGTCGGTTTAAGTTGTTGATACGTATGCCAAATACATCCTTTAAAGCCCGTTTTGCGGCATAGTAACCACACATGCCATGCACTCCACCCCCAGGCGGCGTTGATGACGAACAGATGTACAAACCTTTGGCCGACGTACGATAGGGCGACCATCGCAATGCCGGTCGGGTAAACAACTGGGTAATATCCAACTGACCGCCATTTATATCGCCGCCCATATAATTAGGGTTATACTCTTCCATCTGCCGGGTGTTCATGGTACTGCGACCAATAATGCATTGTTTAAAACCTGGGGCAAAACGCTCAACCTGGTTTTCAATGATGCTGGTCATGTCCTTTTCTGAGGCATGCGGCACATGGCAATAGGCCCAGGCCGTATGTTTGCCTTCGGGCGCCCGGCTGCTATCAAATAAACTTTGCTGTGCAAATAATACGAATGGCTGCTCGGGATGGTTGCCTTTGGAGGTACTTAATTCTGATGAGGCAATCTGCTCAAAGCTGCCACCCAGATGCAGGGTACCTGCACGCCGGCATTCCGGGGCTGTAAACGGAACAGGTTCGTTAAGCGCCCAATCTATTTTAAATACACCCATCCCATACCGGTACCGTGCTAATTGCTTTTGATATATCCACGAAAAACGATGACCGGCAATTTGCAGCAGCTGTCGTGGCGTCACGTCAAACAAAACCGCACGCGCCGACGGTAACTGATTCATGTTATTGATGAACGTCCCGGTTTCAATTTGGCCACCAATAGATTTAAAATAGGCCGCCATGGCATTGGCTATTTGTTGTGAGCCACCTTTGGGTAAAGGCCAGCCTTTAAGGTGCCCCTGTACCAACAGCACCATTGCAATAGCCGCAGTAGTTAAATTGCCTAAAGGCTGTATAGCATGTGCCGCCATCCCTGCAATCAACGCCCGTGCAGGTGTACCTGCAAATATTTTAGCCAATACAGAAGCCGGCAGCAACGCCCTGGCACCGAACTGCGCCATCGCCAATGGATGCTTAGGCCAGTGCAATGGGCCCAATACGTCGGGCGCAATAGCATTCCAGGTTTTGAGTAAGGGCTGCACTAATTTTAGGTAAGCCTGCTCATCAACACCTAAATGCCGGGCGGTATCGCTTACTGAATGGGTAAGCATAGCCGCCGTGCCGTCATCTAAAGGATGTGCAGCGGCAATGCCCGGAAAGATATATTCCAGGCCAAATTCTGCTAAAGGCAGGGTTTTTAAGAAAGGCGAGTTAACCCCTAACGGATGAATAGCCGAACAAATATCGTGTTTAAAACTGGGCAAGGTAAGTTCGGCTGTACGCAATCCGCCGCCAATGTTATTTTTACCTTCGATAATGAGCACCCGCAGACCCTGCTGTTGCAAAAGTATGGCAGCAGCCAGCCCGTTAGGGCCCGAGCCAACTACTACGGCATCATAATCTGTTTGATTGTTGGGCATATATTTTAGCCTCTTGGGTATCATGTAAAACAAAGGCTTTCCTATTAACCAGAAAAGCCTTTGTTTGTGTACAAAATATAGGCGTTTGTTATTTAGCCGAAAGGCGTTTTAGCCACGCCACCAAATCGTGTGCAGCTTTATCATTTTCGAAGCTGTATTTAGCAGGTAGACGTCCATTGGTATATTCATTGTACAACCACGGGTCGGCAATGGCTATCGCAGTTCCTTTCCCGTATTTGGCTGAGGCAATGATGGTTGCACCTGCCGCATTTTTAAGAACAGGTGTGGCTTTACCGGTGGTACTGATGGAGCAGACATCCTTCATATAAATTTTACCGGCCGTTTTAAACACCGGATTGTTCTTGATGATGACACCGCCGTCCTCAAAATGATTGTCATCAACTACGTGGTTCTGCAAATCATTGTTGAAGTTAAATCCAAAGGCATTAGCTAACTTATTATAATGAGGTAACTCCACGTTAGCACTATCGTTAGCAAACATTACCAATACGCCGCCCTGCTTTACCCAATCGGTAATATTTTTAACGTCTGCCGGCTGTATATAATTGGGGCTGGGGTTTTCCTTTTTACTGTCGGGGTCAACAATAATGTAAACACTGGTTCCTTTCAGGTTGGCTGCCGTAGGTGCACTCTCGAGCGAACGAAGCGTAAAGCCCTGCGACTTGAAATTTTCGCCTAAAATGGAGTAGCCGTTATTATCAGTTTCTTCCCATAAATAATGGAAACGCTCGGGCTCTCCTTTGCTGTCTTTGTGCGTTTCGTGGTTAAAGTAATAATCCAGCGTCACGGTTTGGGCGTTAGCGCCGAAAGCAATAAGAGTGAGTGGCAGCGCCAGGCTATAGATAAACTTTTTCATTTCTTTCAGCAGATACAGGTAAAGTAAAGGCTAAACTAAACATTTTCGTATTAAAGCTTTCAAGTCATTTCCTCAACTAACATTAATCAACCTCTTTGTCATCAGGTTTTGATGTGCCGTTTTGTAAATCCTGTGTGCGGTACTCAGCCTTTTTTACCTCATCACGTTCGCTGATAGGATGCTCGGTTTTCAGGTCTTTTTTATCCTGTTCAACCTTAGCATCAGTATTTAATTCACCTTCTTTCTTATTTTGTTCGGTAGTCATTGTCAATCGGATTTGATAATTGTTGTTTATTCTTGCCTCTACAATCAGAGATATTTAACTAACAACTTTTAAGTGTAAAATATGGTTTTTAAAGATGAGATTAAATTTAATCGCCTTATAATTAAAACCAACCCATGTTATTGTTGTTGACTACCAATAATATAAAAATACAGATACCATGGAAACTACCACAAAAGCAACCGAAGTAATAAGTGATTTAATTGAAATCAACAACGACCGTTCGGACGGTTTTAAACGCGCTTTAAAAGATTTAGGCGATGGTGATTTTGATTTAAAAACATTATTTGAGCAATACAGCACCCAAAGCCGTGAGTTTGCACAAGAGTTAACTGCTTTAGGCGTATCACACGGTGCTGACACCGATACCGGCAACAGCGCATCAGGTACGTTACACCGCGCCTGGATTGAAGTAAAAGCATTATTTTCAGGTCACGACCGTAAAGCCATTTTACAAGAGTGTGAGCGAGGTGAAGATGCCATTAAAAAAGCTTACCGTGAGGCCCTGATGCCAGAAAGCGAATTGACATCAGAAGCTATCCAACTGATTACCCGTCAGTCACAAGCTATCAATGAGTCGCACGACCGCATTAAAGCATTACGCGACAGCGCAGAGTAATTTGCAATTCAACAATAAGTCCGCAGAAGGCTGCTCTTTAATTAGGGCAGCCTTCTGTGCTTTTAGCGCAATCAGATGATTTGTTTAAGTATGGATTTAAATTGTCAATTTTTGGAACGGTAATTGAAAAGTGATATGTAACCAACATTTACTATTATGGCAACTAAATCAAAAAAAGAATCGTGCTGGGACGGATACGAAAAGAAAGGCACCAAAGAGAAAAATGGTAAAACCGTACCCAACTGCGTAAAGTCATCTTCGAAAAAGAAAGACTAATCAATCGGGTACATGCAAATAAGAAGCTCATCTTGTTTTAAGCAGGATGAGCTTTTTTAATTTCAATCGGTTGCCGTTGAACCAGCCGTATTTTTCGTTTTATTAATTTCTATATCAAACGTTCGTAGTTCAGCGATGGCTTGTTGTACGCCGGCTATATCTTCGGGGTGGTCTTTAAATAATTGGTGCAAGCCCTCGGCATCTTCAAAATGAGCAATAAGGTGTTGTTGTAATTCTTTGTCCATGTGTACAAACTGTTCTTTTTGCAGTTTGCATAGTAACTCGCAATAACTTTTGTCGGCCAATTTGTACTCGCCAAATTGTTGCGGATGGCCAGTATCCAAATTGATATCGGTTAAAGTCAGACCCCGCTGGTCCCAGGTTTGTAAAGCTGCACCGTATTTTTGAATAATGGTATCAAAAACATTGACAAATCGCTTTTCGCCCTGTGGGCCCGGATAAACAAACTTCAGGGTTTTTAAAGGACCTATTTTGGGTAAAATACGGATTAAAAAAGCCAAAGCGCGGGCTTTAAAATCGGGCCTGGTTTTACCGTCGCTGCCAAACTCGGTCCGGTACATACGGCTACTCATTTTATACCTGAAGTTGCGTTTGGTAGCTTTGGTGTTTACTTTAACAATTTCGTCTTTCTTGGCTTTCCATGCCTGCCGGGTCATGGCCGGAAACAGGTTTTTTACCCCCCAGCGCATGATAGATACGCTCGATTCAAAGTTTTTAAACAACGCGCCTAAGTCCTGCCCATAGGTTTTTAAAAAGGCTCGTTGCAGCGGTTCTTTAGCCACGTTAAACCCAATAAAATCATGATAGGCAACCGAGGCGTAGTTACTGCGGCCTACCTGCACTACATCATAAGCAAACTCCATCCGGCTATGCGACAAGTGGTCTTCATCGTAAGTAACTACATTCCCAAATTTGGCTTTAAGCTTAGGGTAAACCTCGGGCACGGTAACATTGGTAGCCAGGCTGTGTCCATACTGGTCGGCTATGTAATGCGACAAAGCACCTAAGGCAAAGGCATACTCATTAAGGCTATGTTCTTCGTGCAGTAAATTGATGATAAAATCTCCACTACGCACGTAGTGCATTAAGTCGGTGAAGTAGGCGTTCCCGCCCGGCATATAGCCAATATCCAGCACTAAGCTACCACCGTAAGCATAAGAGTGGGCCTTTATCAGGTCATCTAGCGTAGCATCCGGATATTTTTTGAGGAGTATTTTTTTAAGGGTTAAATCCCATTCGGCATCAATAATAGCCTCATGCGCTAATATCGAAAAACACTGCCCGCGCAGTGGCAAAAGCATCACCGCCAAGACGGCAATTATTGAGAAAAAAATATTTTTAAGGGAGGACATATCTGTTTGAGTATCGTATAAAGAATGGAACAACAACAGTTACAACCATTGTGTTTGATACGACCAAACAATGTAAGAAGTTACCTATAGCAGATTACTTGTTTAAGTTTTGGATTTAAAACAGCTATCGAAACGGGGAGTATCAAAAAACAACGGGCATTAAAAAGGCCGGTTGCCCGGCCCAATTATCATTATAAACTATTAATCCATTTTACTAACTCATCGCGGCTCTTGCCGGTTTTTTGCTGTAGTTTACCCAGCATTTCGTCGTCTTTGCCTTCTTCGCGAGTTAAATCATCATCGGTGAGGTCGCCGTAGGCTTGTTTAATTTTGCCTTTCAGTTCGTTCCATCCTCCTTTTAATTCCAGCTTATCCATAACGTTTCGTATTAAGTATACTATGATAACAAGTTGTGTGATGTTTGGTTTGCTTGGAGGCTTAGTCTAAGCTAAAATTAAGCTTTGCGGTGGATGACCAGCTTTTTGTTCTGCACCCGTGCAATATTGTCCATATACTGCTGCATCTCGGTGTATTTACCAGCCGGAATAACCTGCTTATTTAGCTTAAAAGTTACTTTGCTGGTTACCTGATTTTTAGCGGCATCATAAACATAAGAGGCCTCGTAAGTGCCATAGCTAAATTTAAGGCTTACATTATCCGGTACCGACTCGGCTTCAAACCCTTCGGGTAAACTGATTACCGTAGTACACGATTTTAGCATAGGGTGTTCAAAGTAAAAATCGTTACGGCGTTTGTCTGCCGACGGAAGGGTGAGTTGCCATAAGTCAAATACCCGCGGTCGGTAAAACTTTTTAGTCCCGGCCGATACCTCTGCAAAGGTACCATACTCTAAATCAAAGTTTACTTCTTTAATACCGGCACTGTCAGTCCCCAACTTCACCTCAAAAACATCAGGTTGCTTAAAATTGAGTGACCTGATAAGGTACTCCTTTCGTTTGTCTTCGCTGATAGATGGCAACCCTTCCACAAATAAATCACGATATCCGCCCGAACTTTTGATGTTTACTTTGGCAACGGCACCGCCTTCTGCATCCAGCTTAACCTGCACTAGGCTATTGAACTGATTATCGGTAACCGTGCTTTTGGGTGTACTCACTAATTTACCACCCTGCTCAGTAACCAGCAAAGCATTGCGGTTTTCGGTAAACGTACCCAATTTGCCGTAAGGCTGGGTAGCACTGGTACATTCGAGCCAAGTGGTGTCGTTTTTAAAGGGTATACACAAAATTACGTGGTTAAACGGGTCGGCCGGGAAGTCTAAATCTGCAGGCTCTTCATTGGTGCCGGCATTCACCATCGCATAATGCGAACGTATACCTACTGCTTTCAATAAGGCGTACATATAATTGGTTAATGCTTTACAGTCACCATATTTTTTCTGGTCTACAAAACCGGCAGCAAATGGCTTTAGGCCCCCAATGCCTAATTGTATACTTACGTACCGCATATTTTGCTGTACGTAGTTATATAAAAACCTGGCTTTTTCCTGCTCGGTTTTTAACCCGGCAGTCATCTGCCTTATTTCCTGCTCACGTTGCGGACTTAAAGAGCAAACATCGGCGTTAAGTGCCAGTTGCCACTGCCCATAGCTTTTCCAGTTGCTGATATCACCGGGTAAACCGCTATACTCAAACTTATTAGCGGCAAAAGCAATATGTGGCGTAACGGCCCAGGCCGGAACTTCCTCTTCGGGTGTTTGTGCCCGTAAGTTGTTTACCTGCCAGGTATAAATATCGTTTTTGCCGTCCGATTGCTTTTGCGGCTGCAAACGGGTATTTTTATTTTTGTATCTGAAACCCACCTGAGGGTTAATCACAAATTTGTACGTGGCCTGCTGTACCGCCGTTTCGAGCGGTTGTATATCCCACTCAAATAAATCGAGGTAGCTATTCGAAGTCGTCTCGTATATCAATTCTATGGTCGACGGGTAGCTGGCTATGCGGTGCTGAAGGGCTAAGATGCGGTCATCAGTAATGACAGAGAAACCATCAGTAGCCGACTGGTCATAAGCATCACTTTTGGTATATTTTTTTATCAGCTTGCCATCAGCGCCGTAAGCCAGCAACTGCATGGTGCCAACGCTTCTGAAATGCTTGTCGTAACCCTGTACAAGCTGTGCGTACTTGTCGCCTTTTTCGTTAAGTATGGTAACCAGGCTATGATGCTTTTTTACCATGCGGCCCGGTGCACTAACTATAACTTCGGTGTTGGCGTATCTTACCACGGCATTTGCATCTTGCTTCAACGAGTCGGGTAGGGTAGCTGCCTGGTAAAGCTCTTTAGGTATATTTTTATCCTGAGCTTTCAACACAAAAGTGTTTGCGGTTAGCGCAACTAACCACAAACACGCAATTTTGACTTGCTTAGTAAACATTACTGATTACGACTTTTTAAGTACCACCTGCTCGTTCAACATCTCGTACATCCGCTTGTAAAACTCACGCAGGTCAGCATAGCTGTCTTTAAAATACATTGGTTTTTCGTAATTGATGATGTATCTCACTACAATGGTACCATCGTTGGCAGCTATCGTTCGGCGGCAGGTGATGCTTTTATCGGGCATTACCAGGCTCATGTTTTGGGGTAAAGCATCTGCCTTGTATCCGGCAGGTAATTTATATAAGCCGGTCATGTTATAAAAGCGGGTATGGCCAAAATCGATGTTGCTTACCCGGTTTTCGCTCAAAAACGGATTCGTTTTAAACGAAGAAAAAAGGTTGGGTTTGAAATAAATATAGTCTTTGTCAGACCCGGTTAATTCCTGCTTAAAGGTGACGTTTTGATTTAAAGGCAGGGTATCTACCTCCATGTTATCAAATTTAAGCGAGCTTATGCTCAGGGTGTTGTTATTATCGCGCAAATAATCAATATACTTTTTCTCACCGTTGGTTTTGTAGTTTTCAACACGGCTAAAGCGGTCGTAGCTGTAGCTGCTGATGCTGGCTGTGCCGTCCATTTTGCCTTCGGGCAAAATCTCTGCATTAACCAATACTACCTGTTTTACCGGTGCAGTGCGTGTAAGGTGTATTAAATCGTAGGTCTTGTTGTCTTTATCAATGTATAAGCCGTATGAACCCAGCAGGTTGGCCGGCGTTTCCTGGTAGCAGTTGTATTTGCCGGTAGCATCAAGTACATAACGTTTGGTACTATCAACCGGAATATATACTACGGCGCGATTAAACTGATACAAGAACGAGTAAGCAGGATTTACTTTACCATGTTCACGGGTGCTCACTACCATAGGGTAAGCCTTAACTCCTGATTGCTTAAGTAAGTGATACAAGATTAAATTCACCTCAGTAGAATTGCCAATCTTTTTCTCCCAAGCCTTAACGGTACCGTCGTTGGTGTACCAGCGGTCAATGTTGTTCCATTTCATGGAGTTTTTTACCTCGTTAAAAACGTAGGCAATTTTCTCGTCGTCGGTTTTAAGGGTTTTGGCTTTATCTATGATGGCACTTTCGCCCAACAGTTTGCGTTTTAACTGGGAACCAAAGTCTTCATCATCAGCCAGTGTGCCGCCTACTTTAGCCCAGGTGTCCGAAAAATTGCGGGTAAAACCTGCCGGTGGCATAAATGAGGTTAAATGAAAATACAGGCCCTGCATGTTATCTATCTCTGAT
>CAXYKR010000363.1:0-3180 GCA_964277815.1 uncultured Mucilaginibacter sp.
AAGAGTCTGTCCGCACTGGCGTAGGCAGCACCGAATTAGCGGTATAAGTTTGCCCATCCACCGTTACCCGCATGGTATAAGTACGGCCCGATACACCGCGTAACGGACCAAAACTATACAGGCCCGAGCCTGCCGCCGTTTCAGTAAACCGGTAGGTATTGCCGGCATTGTCACTCACCTGCACGGTTGCGCCTGATACAGCAGGGTAAACATTGGTGGCCGTGTAGGGTACCGAACGACTTATTTTAATAAACTGCGTTTCGCGAATATTGGTGATGTTGCCCTCAATTACCAATTGGGTGGGCGAAGTGTTTACATCGATATCTATCACCTTTTGGCAAGACGTTAATAGGCCTGAAAAGGTGATGGCTAAGCAAAAAAGGTAAACCAGTTTTTTCATCGGGTTAAAACTTAAAGTTCCAGGTTACGGATGGGATGATGCCGAATAAGGAAGTCTGCACGGCTTCTGTCCGGGTAGGGTCCGACGGCACATTGCGGAAATCTACCGAGTAAGGGTTTTTTCGGTTAAGCGCATTGTATAACCCGAAAGACCAGCTTGAGTGGAAACGTTTGCCGGTGTCTTTACCCTCCAGCGTAGCGCTTAAATCAAGGCGGCTGGTGTAGGGCAGGCGATTGGCATTACGCTCGGTATAATAATACGTAGTAATGCCGCCCAAATTATATTTACCAGCCGGATAGGTGACGGCATTACCGGTGCTGTAAATGTAGTTGGCCGATAGTGTCCAGCGCTTGCTCAACTTGTAAATACCCACCAGGGCCAGGTCGTGTGTGCGGTCTTGCCGGGCCGGAAAGTAGTTACCGTTATTCAGTTCCGTAAACTTACGCTCGGTGCGCGATAGGGTGTAGCTTAACCAGCCGTTTAGTCGGCCTACCCGTTTTTTGGCAAACAGCTCAAGGCCATAAGCCCGGCCGGTGCCGAACAGTAATTGCGATTCTACGTTGGCATTGGCAATCAGTCGTGCGGCGTTTTTATACTCAATCTGGTTTTGCATCCACTTGTAATACACCTCGCCCGAAAATTCGAACGTGTTGTCTTTTATGTTTTTAAAATAACCCAAGGCTACCTGGTCGGCAATTTCGGGCCGGATGTTGTTACTGCTCATCACATACTGGTCGGTAGGCGAACTTGAGCCGGTGTTTGACAGGATATGGATATTCTGCGTATTGCGGTTGTAAGAAGCTTTTACCGAGTTTTCGTCGTTAAACAGGTAACTGGCCGAAAAGCGAGGCTCCAGGTTAAAATAGTTTTTGGCAATGCGGCCACTGCCGTAAGTAGTGAATGACGTAACGTCTCCGGCAGCATTATAAGTGCTAAACGTGCCCGGCCCTAACAGCGCAAACCAACTGGCCCGCAACCCGTACAACAAAGTGAGGCGCTGGTTGACGATATACTCGTCGGACAGGTAAGCAGAGGTTTCCAACCCGTAACGGTTTTCAATCGACAAATTATTGAAACTTGACGTGCTACTGGTACTGATGTCAGATGGTGCAATACGATGATGGGTGCCCTGCACGCCAAAGCGCAACGTGTGCTGATTACTGAAATATTGAAAATCCTGCTTCAGGTTAAAATCGCGGATGAGCGAGGTTACTTTAAAATTGTTTACATCATCTAACAACTCAATATTGTAGCTGTATTTATTGTAGATGAGTGATGTGTTGGAGAACAACCGGCTGTTAAAAACATGATTCCAGCGCAGGGTTCCGGTAGTATTGCCCCAGTGGTTGGCAAAAAGGTCTTTGATGCCGATGTTGTCCTGCCCAAAATATCCCGAAAGGTAAACGGTGTTTTTATCGTTGAACTTGTAGTTAAACTTGGCGTTTAAATCATAAAAATTCAGGGTGTTGCCTTTGATGGCCGTATCGGGTGAAGCCTTGAGTAAAAAGTCGATGTAGGTACGGCGAGCGCTAATCATAAACGAGCTTTTGTCTTTAATCAGTGGTCCTTCTACCTTTAAGCGTGACGCAATAAGGCCCAGGCCGCCTTGCATAGCAAAGTTTTTATTGTTACCGTCATCCATCTTTACATCCAGTACCGATGATAACCGGCCGCCATATTGCGCGGGCATACCGCCTTTATATAAGTCGGCGTTTTTGATGGCATCTGCATTAAAGGTAGAAAAGAAACCCAGCAAGTGCGATGAATTGTAAACGGTGGCTTCATCCAGCAAAATCAGGTTTTGGTCGGATGCGCCGCCGCGCACAAAAAAGCCGGTATTACCTTCGCCGCCCGATTTTACACCCGGCAGCAATTGAATAGTCTTAAGTACATCCTTTTCGCCAAATAACACCGGGATGTTGTCCAGCAGTTTCATGTCAATTTGCTCAACGCCCATTTGCGGACTGCGTACGTTTTCGTTTTTACGGTCGCCGGCCCTTACTACTACCTCCTGTAACTCCGAGCCTGCCTTCAGCTCGATGTTGAGCACGGTGTTTTTGTTAAGCGAAATGGTTTTTACAATGGGTTGGTAACTAATGTAGCTGATAGTAACATTATAAGTACCTTCGGCCCCGGTAAGGGAGTAAAAGCCATAAGCATTGGTAGCAGTGCCTACCCGGCCGTTGGCCGACTGCATAATTACCGAGGCGCCAATCAGTGTTTCGCCGGTGGCAGCATCCCGGATGGTGCCGCTAAGGGTGAATTTTTTTTGTGCAACGGCAGTAAGCGAACAGAGTAAAACGGAAAGGCAACAAAATAATTTACCCAAAGTATATTGCATGTATAGAGTTAAATGTGCCGGCAAAAGTAACGATTTAGTGTAAACAGCAAGGCCAACTAAATGGTGTTTAAACATTTTAACCCAAACTTTGATTGTGATATAGTCAGCGCAAGTCAAATTCTAATTAAACGTTAATGAGAACTATTAAAAAAATACATCAGGCAGCCTATTCGCCTATTGCCGATTTAATTACTTACCGGGCTATCCCAACCGCCTCGCTGCAGTACGTCGACCCGTTTTTATTTCTTAATCATCACGGGCCGCAGGTTTACAAGCCTAACAATTACGGACTGCCGTTTGGCCCGCACCCGCACCGTGGCATGGAAACCGTTACTTTTATACTGGAAGGCGATATTGCCCACAAAGACAGCAGCGGGCACGAAAGCGTGATACAAGCCGGAGGTGTACAGTGGATGCGCGCCGGTAAGGGTTTAATACA
>CAXYKR010000364.1:0-4020 GCA_964277815.1 uncultured Mucilaginibacter sp.
CATTGGTTCATTGGTTCATTGGTTCATTGGTTCATTGGTTCATTGGTTCATTGGTTCATTGGTTCATTGGTTCATTGGTTCATTGGTTCATTGGTTCATTGGTTCATAAGGCAAGTCGCTTTACATCCATCGTGTTTGTTTTTTCGAAAACTTTTCCACCAATGAACTAATCGACCAATGAACTAATCCCCCCCTGTAACTTTTTCATCACGACCTTTCATTATCGCCGGGTTTTGCGCATTTTTAGTTGCTATTGACTTAATTCAACGAACAAATGCGTAAAATTTTACTGTTAAGCTTGTTTTCGGCAAGTGCGTTAGGGGTTTTCGCTCAAACCGCTTCCAAAAAGCCGCTCGACCATTCGGTTTACGATGGCTGGCAGAGCGTAACCAACCAAAACATCACCAATGATGGTAAATGGGTAATTTATGTGGTTAAGCCCCAGCTGGGTGATGCCAGCATGGTGATTACCTCAGCTAAAAACACCAACAAAATTACGGTACCAAGGGCAGACACGGCCCGGTTTACCAACGATTCTAAATATGCTGTATTTTTAATCAGGCCGTTTTATGCGGCTACCCGAATGGCCCGCATTAAGAAGAAACGCCCGGACGAAATGCCTAAAGATACCCTAGGCTTTATGATGCTGGGCAAGCAGGCCATTATTAAGGTGCCGGGTGTACGCTCGTTTAAAATTGCAGAAAAAGCCCCGGTAATTGCTTACCTGGCCCCGTCGGACACGGTACGTAAACCAGCAGCCGGCGATACCAGCAAACGCGCTATTGCGACTACCATAGCCCCGCCAACCCGCGAAGGTGCCGACCTTACTGTTAAACAACTGCTCAACGGTAAGCAACGCACTTTTAAGTACGTAACCGAGTACCAACTGAGTAAAGACGGCAAGCTGTTGGCTTATGCCGTTACCGCTCCGCGCCGCTCTAAAGAGGTACAATCGGGTGTGTACTTATACGATGTTGAAAAAGATACCATTAAGCCACTGAGCAGTGGCCGTGGTACCTATCGCAACCTGATATTTGATGAAGCCGGAAAACAATTGGCTTTCACGGCCGAAAAAAATCCGGAAAAGGCACCTGTTAAGCCATTCAAATTATATTACTATACCAGCGGTAAAGACAGTGCTATGGCTATTGCCGGGCCAAACATGGCAGGCGTTACACCCAAATGGTCGGTAAGCGGTGACGGCCGGGTATATTTCAGTAAAAGCGGCGCTAATTTATATTTTGGTGCGGCTCCTATTCCCAAGCCGATTGACACTTCTCTGGTAGATTTCGAAACAGCAAAACTAGATATCTGGAATTATAAAGACGACTACCTGCAGCCGCAACAGCTAAAAACCCTGCAGCGCGATTTGCGACGCAGCTATGTCGCCGTTATCCGTCCCGAAGATGCTCAACCCAAAGCCATCCAACTGGCCGACCAATACATAGAGAGTATCTCGCAGCCCATGGGCAACGACTCGCGCTATGTGTTGGGTGTAACCGATACCGGTGCCCGTGTTCAGGCCCAATGGGAAGGCAGCGGCAACCAGGAAGCTTACCTGATTGATACCAAAACCGGTGAACGCAAAAAAATAATGGGCCGTACCAAAGCACGTTTCATGTTTAGCACCGGCGGCAATTATGTGGTTTGGTTTGACAGCAAAGACCAGAATTATTACAGCTATAGCCTGGCCACCGGCAAAAAAGTAAATTTAACCAAAGCTACCGGCGTTAAAATGGGCGAAGAAGATAACGACGTACCTGACGACCCCAATGCTTACGGCTTGGCCGGATGGACTGCCGGAGACAAAAATGTGTTAATTTACGACCGCTACGACATCTGGAGCATTGACCCGGAAACCGGCAAAGCCGTAAACTTTACTAACGGTGCAGGGCGTAAAAATCATTTAATATTCAGGTACCCGATGCCGGGCGGACGTTTTGCGGCTATGGCTGGCGGAGATGATGACGACCGCTTTATTTCAACCAAAAAACCATTATTACTCCTTACACAAAACGAGGATAACAAACAATGGGGTTACTATAAGCAATCGTTCGGTTCGGCTAAAGCACCCGAAAAAGTGGTGATGGCGCCGTACAGCTACAGCATGCTCACCAAGGCTAAAAATGCCGACGTTTATCTGTACACCAAACAAAGCTTTGATAAATCGCCGGACCTGTATACCTCTACCGACCTGAAAAAGGAAACCAGATTGAGCGCTATTAACCCGCAGCAATCGCAGTACAACTGGTTTACGGCTGAGTTGGTGGAGTGGACAACGCCTAAAGGTTATAAGTCTAAAGGTATTTTGTACAAACCCGAAAACTTTGACCCCAACAAAAAGTACCCTATGCTGGTGTATTTTTATGAAAAGGTATCCGAAACTATTTATAATTACCAGTCGCCTGCGCCAACGCCGTCTCGTCTGCCAATTTCCTATTTTGCGAGCAATGGTTATTTAGTGTTTACACCCGATATCAGCTACGAAGTTGGGCATCCGGGTCAATCAGCAGTAGAATTTATTAATTCGGGTGTAGAAGCTTTGAAGAAAAACCCTTGGGTTGATGGCAAGCATATTGGTATACAAGGCCAAAGCTGGGGTGGTTACCAAGTAGCTTATTTAATTACCCAAACCGATATGTATGCCGCCGCCTGGGCCGGTGCCCCGGTAGCCAACATGACCTCCGCTTATGGTGGTATCCGTTGGGAAAGCGGCGTAAACCGCCAGTTTCAGTACGAAAAAACCCAAAGCCGTATTGGTGCCACATTATGGGAAAAACCGGAGTTGTATATTGAAAACTCCCCTATTTTCCAGTTTCCGAAAGTGCATACTCCCGTGGTCGTGATGTCTAATGATGCCGATGGTGCGGTGCCATGGTATCAGGGTATTGAAATGTTTACTGCCTTACGCCGTTTAAACAAACCGGTTTGGCTGCTGCAATACAACAACGAAGCACACAACCTGGTTGAGCGCCGTAACCGCAAAGATATTACCATCCGTGAAGCGCAGTTTTTTGACCATTTCTTAAAAGGTGCACCAATGCCGGTTTGGATGTCGAAAGGCGTACCTGCCGTCGACAAGGGCCGCGACTGGGGACTGGCGTTAAGTCAATGAGAGAATGAGTGATTGGTGAATGAGTGAATTATACGCCAATTTGTGAATTGGTGATTTGTGAATGAGCGATAGGAGTAGAATCCGGTCGCTCATTTTTTTTGACAGAATATTGGAATGATTAATTTGCTAAGTCCATATTAAACCTAAATATTTCCCACGAAGCGGATATTAACCTTTAATATCACCGAACCTGTTAAACGATATAGCAACGGCCGGCAGCTAATTCAAATTGGCAGTACGCTATATGTTCAACCTGACTATTATTACCTATGTTTAAGCAAAAATTAGGTTGGAGTTTTACTGTCCCACAAACTTAAATCTCGATGGTAATAGGTAACCTGGTAATTGTAGATATATCATGCAAACACAAAATAATGTAAACAAACCAGGAGAGTTGAAGACGCCAACCAAACATATCTCGGGAAATATTTTAAAATCAATTATTGGTGGCTCCATTGGCAATCTGGTTGAGTGGTACGACTGGTATGCCTACTCGGCTTTTGCCCTGTATTTCTCGGGTGCGTTTTTTCCGCAGGATGACCCGACTGCACAGTTGCTCAATACAGCCGGGGTATTTGCCCTGGGCTTTCTGATGCGGCCTTTGGGCGGTTGGATGTTTGGCCGCATTGCCGATAAAATTGGTCGCAAGCAAAGCATGACTTTATCAGTATTATTAATGTCGTTAGGTTCGTTGCTTATTGCCCTCACACCTACTTACAAAACCGTAGGTATAGTTGCGCCTGTATTGTTGCTCACTGCTAGGTTGCTACAGGGCTTAAGTGTTGGCGGCGAGTACGGCGTATCGGCCACTTATCTCAGCGAAATGGCCAACAGTAACCGTCGGGGCTTTTACTCAAGCTTCCAGTATGTTACGCTTATTGGCGGACAGCTTATTGCCTTGGCCA